>CAZLPO010000031.1:0-20898 GCA_964561385.1 uncultured Prevotella sp. | reverse complement strand
TAATTCGGCAATTATTTTTCGGAAATAATGAAAGTTTTCGGATTTTAGGACAAAACAATTAGAGGCTCACCTTATTATATATAGGGAGCCTCTACTAGTTGGGAACAAACAACCATTATTTCATACTATTCACGTTTACCAAAGAGACGCAAAAGATATATGAACAGATTGATAAAATCAAGATAGAGCGAGAGGGCCCCAAGCAATGCAATTTTCTGACTGTCTTCACTAGCATCGGGGGCAGTTAGCAGCATCTGCTTGATCTTCTGTGCGTCGTATGCTGTAAGGCCTACAAACACCAGTACACCGAGATAGTTGAGAATGATGGTAAGCCCAGAGCTCTTGGTAAAGATGTTGACGATGGTGGCAATTATGATGCCAATAAGTCCCATCATGAGGTACTTACCGAGCGACGTGAGGTCGGTCTTGGTAAAATAGCCAAAGAGAGCCATTGCTGCGAAGGTACCGGCAGTGATGAGGAACACGTTGGTAATGCTCGAGGCCGTATAAGCCAGGAAGATGAACGACATGGTTGCACCATTAACAACCGAGTAGAGCACAAACATCAAGGTAGCCATAGTCAACGACAACCGATTGATGGCTGCAGAGAGCCCGATAACGAGTCCCAGTTCTGCAATGATGAGCATCCAGAAGACAATCTGGTTTGTGAAGATAGCCATCAACAGTGTCTCGCTGTGAGCCACATAGTAGGCCGTAAAGCCGGTGATGGCGAGAGCCAAGGTCATCCATAGATAGACCTTACGCATGAGTACGGGGAATGCGGCTGACATGTCGAGCTCGTGTTCCCTGGAATAGGCATTGGTGATTTCTTCGTAATCCATACTTCTTGTAATTGATAATCATAAAAACAGGTGGGCAAAGTTACACAATTATTAGATAATCTGTATAACTTTGCCCCAACTTATAAGATTTTTTTAGAAGCGGAAGTCAAGTTCGGCATCGATGAAGTTATAATTGTGCTTGTCGGGATTGACAATGGTACGGTCGTTCACGCGGGCATATTCCAGATTAAGCTGCAGGTTCTTCGTAAAGAAATAGTTAGCACCCACTTCATACATGGTCTTGGCACGGTTCCATTCCTTGTTATCACGATAGGTCTGATAACGGGCCTTAGCATGAAGCTTCGATTTGATAACAGGCACAATACCAAAGACATACCAACCATCGGCCTTATCGCCTAAAGTGTAGTCTATTTCACGTACGTTGCTGGCCGCCTTGGCGGCACCCCAGCCCTGGCTGTGCAGATACTCAGCACGGAAGGTGTATTCATTCAAGTCGTACTCGGCAGAGAGGGCATAACGATTCTTTCTCAGGCTGATCTTAGTATTTGTAAGAGGATCGAGCATGTCACCACGCGTTCCAGTCCAGCCAAAACCACCAATACGCAGGCCCTTGACAGGCATCACCCACACGCCACCGATAATATCTTTCTTATTGTCCTTATCCTTCTCATTGATACCCTCACCGTTGTAGATGCCCACCTGGTAGTGGAACAGACGACGGCCATTGGCATTGGGGAACAGGTCACCTGAAACCTGGACACCGATGTCGCGACCACCTGAAGACTTTTCACCCGTACGGTCACCGAAGCCAGACAGGTTGTTGATGACGTTGGCATACGCATACCAGCCCTGTGTGATAGGATGGGTTGGATTCTCATAGGTGAAAGCACGCTTAAACTGTCCTGCACGCACCTTAAACTCAGGGTATTTACGCCACTCTGCATAGAGGTCAACCAACTGCACCGTCGGCTCACCAGGACCTTTCACATTGGTTCCTTGAATCTGGGCTCTCCAGTCGAAGTCGCCAATCTTACCGTCGAGGATGAAACGGGCCAAACGGAGATTGAAGGTGTTACTATGGTTCCCTTCAGGATCCTGTCCCTGATACTGCAGCATGCCGTAGCCGCTGAACTTAAGATTGTCATACCACATTTTAGGCTTATCCTGTGCATTGCCCGTCAAGGCGAGGGCCACGAGGGCCACTGTAAATAGTTTCTTCATGATTGTTTTCTTATTTTTTGATTAATACTACGATCAAAAATACTACTGCTTCGCTGTCGTACATTCGTTGACAAGATATACGATACTCATGTAGGGAATACCTGTATTGGTTTCAAGACCAATCTCGCAGGTGCGGCTATTGGAGTAGCCCACTTCGATGTGGTTGGCCTCAATCTGAGGACGTAGCTTTCTTAATGCATACTTATTCATCTCGGGGAAAGTGAAGCCACGGTCGCCAGCGAATCCACAGCAGCCGACACCCTCTGGCAGGTAAACATTATTGGAACACATTCGGGCGAGTGCTATCATATCCTTATCGACACCCATCTCGCGCGTAGAACAGGTAAGATGCAGGGCGATATGCCGGTCTATCGGGTGGAAGTCGAGTCGGGGCACGAGATACTTCATGATGAACTCGGCAGGCTCATAGAGGTGCATTTTCTTCATCACTTTCTTCATGCGATGCAGACAGGGGCTTTGGGCACAAAGCACGGGATACTTACCTTGTTCGGAAGCCTTCCACAGAGCCGCCTCCAACTCAGCGCTCTTACGGTCGGCGATGTCAAGCATGCCCTTCGACTCCCAAATCTGTCCACAGCACATCTTTTCCATACCCTCTGGGAAGATAACTTCATAGCCAGCCTTGGCCATGAGTTGGATGACCTCATCGACAAGATCATGAATCTTGCCACCGTTCTTTGACTGACCCATAGTCTGGTTTATACAACTGGGGAAGTAAACAACCTTTAGAGATGAAGAGTTGGAATTGTAAGGTAAGGGATTGTCACTATCTTGATGATGAGGTATAGACTTCTCGATGATGAATTGCGTAAGATCTGACTTCTTGGGCTGACGATGCTTCTTGGGCATGGCGGTGGTCCAAAGCGGCATCCCCATCTTGTTCATCGTACGGCATACATGTGTCATCAGCGTAGAACCAAGGGTGACATGGGCAGTATGAGCCACGTCGAGCACCACACGCAAACCGCTCTTGATACCCGCCATGTGATCAGCAGCAAACTCTCCCACCCTATATCCCAGTTTTGAATTGTTCATGTCCAGCTGGCGTATAAGGTGAGTCAGCTCGCCGGTATTAATTTTCATCGGACACGAAGTAGAGCAGAGACCATCAGTGGCACAGGTCTGATCACCATAATACTTATACTGGCGACGTAGAGTGGCGACACGCTTAGGATCAGTACCAGTGGTTTCCAATTCACGAATCTCGCGTTGCACGGCGATACGCATACGACTAGACAGTGTAAGTCCGCACGACATACAGTTGACCTCACAGAAACCGCACTCGATGCATTTGTTGGCGCGCTTCACCTGTTCGATAGTTTCCTTCGCTGTAGACAGTGATGGATCCATCAGGTAGTGACCGCCATCGGGCACGCTGTCAAAGTCGTAGTTAAGGACGGGCAATGGTTTCAAACACTTGATGAAGCACTCAGGGTCATCGTTAAAGATTACACCTTGATTCAGCAGTCCCTCGGGGTCGAAAATAGCCTTGAGTTCACGCATCACCTCATAAGCCTTATCGCCCCATTCGTAGCGAACGAACGGTGCCATATTGCGACCCGTACCATGCTCGGCTTTCAGTGAACCGTCATAATCCTCAACAACGAGTTTAGCAACATCGCGCATCATCTCGGCATAACGATCCACCTCCGCCTTTTCGGCAAAACTCTGGTTCAAGATAAAGTGGTAATTGCCCTCGAAGGCATGACCATAGATGCAGGCGTCAGCATAGCCATGATCAGCAATAAGCTTCTGTAACCTCACTGTAGCCTCAGGCAGAGACTCGATAGGGAATGCCACGTCCTCGATGAGACACGACGTGCCAACAGGTCGCGTACCTCCCACACTGGGGAAGATACCGCTGCGAATAGCCCAGTATCTGCCATAGACGGCGGGATCCTCGGTAAACTCTGCAGGTATATATAACGGGAACAGTGACAGACAATCCTTGATATGCTCTATCTTTTCAAGCAGTTGCTCGTGTGTCACGCCCTTGGTCTCAATAAGAATAGCCGTGAGGTTGTGGTAATCGCCAGGCGTCACACCATCAATCTTTCCCGAATCAACATCATGCTTATATTGCAGGAATACAGGGTCGTCAACAGAGCTAAGCGACTTGTAGTCGAGCATTTCGGCCGATTTCACCATTAGCTGCTCGGCACTCATTGTCAGATCCTCATCGCCCGCCTTCAGCTTCTTCATGGCCACTACAGCCTCGCAGCTCTCGCGCATCGTCATAAAATAGACCATCGCCGAAGCCTTAAACTTATAGTCATGCAGCGTCTTCATCGTTACCTCAGCAAGGAAGGCTAGCGTGCCCTCGGAGCCAACCATCGAATGAGCGATGATGTCGAAGGGGTCGTCATAGGCAACAAGCGGACGCAGGTTCAGACCCGTCACGTTCTTAATGCTATATTTGGTACGTATGCGCGAAGCCAGTTGCTCGTCGGCACGAACCCGGTCGCGCAAGTCTTCAATCCTCTTCAGGAAATCCGGATGTGTCTCACGGAACTTCCGGCGACTCTCCTCCGAGCCTGTGTCGAGAATAGTACCGTCAGTCAAGATGATACGTGCTGAGATGAGCATACGGTCGCTGTTGGCATGCACACCGCAGTTCATGCCTGAGGCATTATTGATTACGATACCACCTACCATCGCCGCACCTATCGAGGCAGGATCAGGTGGGAAAACACGACCATAGGGACGCAGGATCTCATTCACCCGTGCGCCCACGATACCTGGCTGGAGACGTATAGTCTCTTTTTCTTCACCTATCTCATACTTTTCCCAATGCTTGCCCGCCACGATAAGCACTGAGTCTGTACAACTTTGACCACTAAGCGACGTGCCTGCAGCACGGAAAGTATAGGGCAGTTTGTAAAGTCGGCAGGTCTTTACAACCCTTGAGATTTCCTCCTCGCTGTCACTACGAATAACAACCTTGGGAATCTGTCGATAAAAACTGGCATCTGTACCCCAGCCGAGAGTACGGAGCTCATCAGTATAGACACGGTCTGGGGAAATGAACTGACGCAGTTCTCTGATAAAAGCGTCATAAGTCTTGGTAGCAAGCATTGGTGTAGTCATAGTTTTTCATATTTTCCGCAAAGATACGATTTTTTTTTGATATTCCGCATTTTTTCTTGAAGAATTATTGTAATTATCATTTTTTTTCGTATATTTGCATCGAACTTATATAATAACCTACTTCAAATACTACGAATCCTATGTCAGCACTAGTTTCCGCCATCCCCATTCTGTTGCTCATTGTCCTGATGATGGGTTTCAAGGTTTCCGGCTACAAGAGCGCGATGATTACCCTCATCGTCACCGTGATCTTAGCTTTATTCGCAGTTCCTTCCATGGGCATCATTCCTGAGAAGTATGCCGGTTTATCCGTTTATGGCATAGCCCTCTGGTCGATCGTCGAGGGGTTCCTAAAAGCCTGTTTTCCCATTATCCTTATTATCATTTGCGCTATCTTCAGCTACAACATTCTCTGTGAGACTAAGGAAATAGAGACTATTAAGACGCAGTTTATCCAAATGACTTCAGACAAGGGCCTGCTCGTGTTGTTGCTAACATGGGGGCTCGGGGGGGTACTCGAGGGTATGGCAGGTTTCGGAACAGCTGTAGCCATCCCCGCCGCCATCCTCATCGGTCTGGGTTTTAAACCAATGTTCTCGGCCGTTATCTGTTTGGTAGCTAATACCGTTGCTGTCGGCTTCGGAGCTGTCGGTCTGCCTGCCACGACACTCGCTAACCAGGTAGCTGCCAGCGGTGTAGCCACGCCTGAGGAGCTATGCGAGGTGGCTACCTTTATCATCTTACAACTATCTCTGATGTTCTTCATTACACCATTCCTCATCCTAATGATGACTGACAAGACGAAGATTCTAAAGAACCTTACTATTGCTCTCTTTGTTGGTGCCTTCTCTATCACTGTGCAGTTCTGCTGTGCTCATTGGATTGGTCCCGAGACACCTGCCATACTAGGTTCTGTAGCTGCCATCATCGCCATGCTCATCTATAACAAGCTATTTATCAAGGACGAAGATCCCAAGGACGAGGTGATTGTTGAAAAGAAGACTTTCGGCACCGTTAAGACCCTGAAAGCATGGAGCGTTTATGGTCTTATTATCTTCTTTATCCTTATCTCAAGCAAAATTGTTCCACCTGTTAACGAACTTCTGAATCAAACGTTGGTAACTAAGTTCGACCTGCCTGTCATCGGTAATACGTTCAAGTTCGGCTGGCTGTCGAATGCCGGTCTGATGATTTTCCTTGGCGCTGTCATCGGCGGCTTAATACAGGGCCTTAGCTTCAGTCGTCTGATGAAGCTCTTAGCAAAGACTACGCTGAGCCTGCAAAAAACCGTCGTTACAATATGCTGTCTGGTAGCCATGGCCATGTTAATGAACAACACTGGCATGACCAACGATATTGCCAAGGGACTTGTATTGCTAACAGGGGCTGCCTTCCCGTTCTTTGCTCCGCTGATTGGGTCTATCGGTACTTTCGTAACAGGTTCTGCAACGAACGCTAACATCCTCTTTGGCAAGTTACAGGCTACCGCCGCAAGCGACCTTGGTTTGATAAACCAGAGTACATTCTTTGGTATCACTGGTAATGAAACGAACTGGCTGGCAGCTGCCAACTGCGCTGGGTCCGAGGGAGGAAAACTGTTGTCACCGCAGTCGATAGCCATCGCTACAGCGGCCTGTGACATGGAAGGTCAGGATGGTGACATTATGCGCAAGACCATGCCGTTCGCTATTTTCTGGATATTGATGAATGGTCTGATGGTGTTCCTTGGACTACACGTGTTTTAATTGAGAAATAATAATTGACACTTAATATGAAGATAGGATTATTCATTCCCTGCTATGTGGATGCCGTCTATCCTCAGGTGGGATTAGCGACGTGGAAGTTGCTACGCCATCTAGGAATCGACGTAACTTATCCAGAGAAGCAAACCTGCTGCGGTCAGCCGATGGCCAACGCTGGTTTCGAGAAACAAGCCATCCCCATGGCTGAGAAGTTCGAAGAAATGTTCAAGGGCTTCGACTATGTAGTGACACCCAGTGTGTCATGCACAGCGTTCATCCGCATCAATTATCCGCGATTGCTCAATCACGAATGCGAAACTGCCAAACGATGCATGGACGTCGTGGAGTTTCTGCACGATGTGGTAAAGATAGACCGACGTCTCGGCACATTCCCTCATAAAGTCAGCCTACACAACTCTTGTCACGGTGTGCGCGAGCTAGGACTCTCATCGCCTAGCGAACAGCACGTTGACAAGTTTAATAAAATCAAGGACCTGCTGCAACTCATCGACGGCATTGATGTCGTAGAGCCTGAGCGTCCCGACGAGTGCTGCGGTTTCGGTGGCATGTTTTCTGTAGAGGAAACTGCCGTCTCTGCTCAGATGGGTCTCGACAAGGTGGAGCGCCACATCCAGACTGGTGCCGAGTACGTCACTGGTCCAGACTGCTCATGCCTGATGCACATGGCCGGTGTGGCCAAGAAGCATGGCAAGAAGATTGAATTTATACACGTCGTTGAGATTTTAGCTGCTGGTCTCTAATCGGTATAACGAAATAACGAAACAACTATGAGTACACAACATAGCAAAGCCGCTAAGGCGTTTCTGAAGAATCAGACGTATGCCCACTGGCACGATGCCACGTTCTGGGCTGTCCGTTCTAAACGCGACAACATGGCCTACGGACTGGACGAGTGGGAACAATTGCGCGAGAAAGCATCGCAAATTAAGCGTCATACCATTACCCATCTAGACGAATATCTTGACCAGTTCGCCACAAATGCCGAGAAGAACGGCGTAGAGGTACACTGGGCCAAGGACGCCCAAGAGTTCAACGAGATTGTCTATGGCATTCTGAAGAACCACAATGTCAAGAAAATGGTGAAGTCGAAGTCGATGCTCACTGAAGAATGTGGCATGAACCTATATCTTGAGAGTAAGGGTATCGAAGTCGTTGAGACCGATCTCGGCGAGCGTATTATCCAATTGAAAGGACAGGCACCTAGCCACATCGTTATGCCTGCCATCCACCTGAACCACGACGACGTGGGCGAGCTGTTTGAGGAAAAGGGCATCTCGAACGAAAAGGGCAACCACGATCCCACATTCCTCACATATCGTGCCCGTCTGAGTCTGCGCAATGAGTTCCTCACTGCCGATGCCGGCATGACGGGCGGGAACTTCGGAATTGCCGAGACTGGCGACATTGTCGTATGTACCAATGAAGGAAACGCCGACATGTCAACCTCATGTCCGCGCCTGCACATCGCCGCCATCGGATTAGAGAAGATTATTCCCAATTACGACTGTCTGGCCGTATTCCAACGTATGCTCTGCCGTGCCGGAACGGGACAACCCACAACGACCTATACATCACACTTCCGTAAGGCTCGTCCCACAGCCCATCATATGCACATCGTGTTGGTGGACAACGGGCGCTCGGAGTGGATAGCCAACCCTGAGCACTGGGAATCGCTGAAGTGCATCCGCTGCGGCTCGTGTATGAACACGTGTCCAGTATATCGCCGCTCGGGTGGATACTCATACAGTTATTTCATACCAGGTCCCATCGGCATCAACCTCGGCATGCTCCGCAATGCACAGAAACACTCTGGAAATGTCTCGGCTTGTACACTGTGTAACTCGTGCCAAACCGTATGTCCCGTCAAGATCAATCTGGGCGACCAGATTTACCTGTGGCGTCAGCAGTTAGATGATTTGGGTACAGCCAATCCACAGAAGAAACTACTGTGTCGAGGTATGTCGATGCTATATGGTTCGACCAGCCTCTATAACCTTGGTACTGGACTTGCCCACTGGGCAAACATCATCCCTTCACCCATTTTGAACTGTGGCCTCAACCCATGGGCACAAGGACATAAGATGATGGAGTTCCCCAAGAAACCGTTCCACGAAATGATTAAGGACTATGAGTAGTAAAGAAGATATATTGAAGAAATACAGGGCAAACGTCATAGAGAAATACGATATGCCCGAACTGAGCGACATCAAGGCCATCACCTATCCTGACCCGTTATTACAGTTCATAAATATGACGCGTTCAGTAGGCGGCAACGCCATTGAGGTAGAGCCTGGCCGGGACATTAATGTACTCATCCGTGAACTCTATCCTGATGCCAAGGAGATTGCATCGAACCTAGCCGAGATAACTATCGCCACGCGCAATCCCGACGAAGTAGGCAGGGCACGCGACCTTAATGGCACCGATGTGGGAGTCATCCGCGGTCTGTTTGGCGTGGCAGAAAATGCATGTATTTGGATTCCACAGACCATGAAGGAGAAAGCCGTCATGTTCATCTCAGAGAACCTGATTATCCTGCTGAAAAAAACAGAGATAGTCAACAATATGCACGAGGCCTACAAGCGCGTAGAGTTCAACGACTACGGCTATGGTACATTCATCAGTGGTCCATCCAAGACTGCGGACATTGCACAAGTCTTGGTGATGGGAGCCCAAGCAGCAAGGAGTGCTACCGTGCTGCTATTGGATGAATAACAGAAATTGCTGCGATGACAACGCAACAGATTAGGCAAAGGAATTGAGGAGATCGATAATCCTGTCGGTCTCTTCTTCTGTCATAGCAGGATTGCAGGGAAGAGACAATTCCTGAGCATGAATACGCTCAGTGACTGGAAGAGTCAATGTATTCCACATGGTATAACACTGCTGGTGGTGAGGCGGAATAGGATAGTGAATCTCAGTCTCCACATCGTGGTCAGCTAAGTAAAGCCGCAGCCGGTCTCTTTGTTCACAGAGTACAGGGAATATGTGCCATACGCTGTCACGCTCTGACTGTGGAATATGAATGAGCGGATTCGCCACCTTATTTATATATCGGTCTGCAATTTGCTTACGACGTCTGTTGCAAGCATCAAGGTCTTTCAGTTTAACATCAAGAATAGCAGCTTGAACTTCATCAATGCGACTGTTACGGCCTTCATAGTCAAACACATATTTCCGTGAGCTGCCATAGTTACCCAAGGAACGAATAACAGCGGCCAGTTTCTCATCGGAAGTTGTCACGGCACCAGCATCACCAAAGGCGCCAAGATTCTTCGTAGGGTAGAAACTATGACCTGCTGCGTCACCAAGGGAACCAGTTCGCCGACAAGGAGAGACTGCATCGTACAAACAGCCATGAGCCTGGGCATTGTCCTCTATCAACTTGAAACCATACGACTTGCAGAAATCAGCAATCATTTTGGTGTAGGCGCATCGCCCGTATAGGTGAACTATCATGACAGCACGGGTGCGTTCTGTCATGGCGGCCTCAATGAGAGAGTCGTCAATCTGAAGCGTACTAATGTCAGGCTCGACGAGAACAGGTACAAGGCGGTTCTCTGTAATAGCAAGGATACTGGCAATATAAGTATTGGCTGGCACTATGACCTCATCGCCATCCTGCATAACCCCCATCTCCTTATAAGCACGAAAAATCAGCGTCAGAGCATCAAGACCATTTGCACAGCCAATGCAGAACCCTGTGCCTATATAGTTAGCATAGTTTTGTTCGAATCGCTGCGTAACCTCACCACGAAGATACCACCCGCTGTTCAGCACATTGTCGGCCGCATGGATATATGGCTGGTTGATTTTCTGCAGATCAAGATACTTCATAACTCCCATTCATAAATATCATAACATATAGTGCGCCCACCAAAGCCCTGCTTTTGGAAAATCAACGCAGGATTAACCTCACAGGAATCGCCAATGGCCGATGTCCCGAAATCGAAATAGCGCTGTGGTAGCACCGATTCAGTGAGCAGATGGTGGAATAACAAGTCAAGTGCCCCCATGCTACGCCCTTTATCGGTGGCTGCAATGTACTGGGTATGCACGACCTGAGAAGTCAGATAAAGGATGGTACCGCCCAGCGGCTCACTAGCGCAACCATAGACCATCATGAGTCGTATCTGCTCAGGAAAGCGAGACTTCAACAGCTTCATTTCAGCAGCTGTATGCACGGGGGAGGCATTATATCGGGCAGAAAGGCGGTCAGTCAATATTTCCCAGAACGTCTCAATATCATCGGACTCACAAACTTCCAATTCATTATTCTTCGCCTTACGAAGTCCCGAGCGGCGCGACTCAGCAAAAGGAAGCAGATCAGAGAAAGAGATCGCAGACGATGCGTCACGCTCTATCAGACGAGCGTGGCATCGCAGGAAAAGGGCATAAAGATCCTCCTCGGCAGGTAACCGATGGTAAATGTGCGGTACCGGCTTATAGACAACACGCCGGAACCCAGACTTACGAAGATAGTCACCCAAAGCCTCGAATACCTCACAAACGGTCTCAGCCGTAGCTTTAGCGTCTGTCAAAAGTCCACCGTATGTCAATCCCTGATGAGAATAGTAGACATCACCCTGACCATTACCGGGCATCAGTGCAAAGAGGCGACCTTGACGGTAAACAAGCAGCGAATGGTCTATAAACCGATCAGCATGATAGTCCATATAGCGGCGGTCGAAGAGGAAGGTTCCCTGCTTCGACGATGCTACGAACTGGTTCCATACTGACTGTTGTGCTTCTGTATATCGTCTGATCTCAATCATGTGTTGTCAGTTGCAAAAACTCATCGTAATCATATATATATTCTTGCTCATCAAATAGTTCAGAGGCTAATACCAGACAAACGGCACCACTTGAAAAATCTTCAAGGGTGCGCCAGACGCCTGTTCCCACATATAATCCCTGATAGGGATGATTCAGGTGATATGTCTGCCGTATATGTCCGTCGAAGACTTCAACGTCGAATGAGCCACTGACAGCAATAATTAACTCCTCGCACGAGCGGTGGGCATGACCACCACGACGTTCGCCCGATGGTATGTCATAAGTCCAGTAGACACGTGCAATGGTAAAAGGCACGTTACGCAACTGTTCCGCGACGGTCAGATTACCACGCGGATCCACGATCTTTGGCAGGTCGATGATACGGGTATTAGTGACGGAGGTCGGCATAGGGATCAGTTCCTAAGACAGTCTTTGCAAGGCGTTTGGCCTTTTCACGCAGTGCATTTACATCATCCGTAGTATCACCATAACACAACACGACACCCATTCGGCGACCCTTGTGAGCCTCGGGCTTTCCGAAGATGCGGATGCGTGTACGATCCTCATTGAGTGCGTCAACAAAGTTGTAGGGCAAGAGCGAACGATCGACTGGGCTCGTAGCCTCCTTAGGGGACAGGATTACAGCCGATGCGCCAGCATGCTCCAAGTGAATACCAGCTATGGGCAGTCCCATGACAGCACGGAAGTGGAGTTCGAACTCCGACAAATTCGTGGTATGACCGAGTGTCACCATGCCCGTGTCATGGGGACGCGGTGATAGTTCCGAGAAGATAACCTCCCCCTGTTTGGTCAGGAAGAACTCGACGCCCCAGATGCCGGCACCTGTCAGGGCCTTCGTCACTTTATCGGCCATCATCTGGGCCTGCTTCAGGGCTTCGTCACTAATCACGTATGGCTGCCAGGACTCACGATAGTCGCCCCCTTTCTGCACATGGCCAATGGGCGGACAGAACAGCGTCGGCCATCCGTGCTGCTGTGTGACGGTAAGCAACGTGAACTCCGAGTCGAAGTCGATAAACTCCTCGATAATAACCTCTTTCACGTCACCTCTACCCTCTTCCATCGCTTCCTTGAAAGCCTGTTCCAGTTCACCGTCATTATGAACGTAGCTCTGACCATGGCCACTCGATGACATCAGCGGCTTCACCACACAAGGGAAGCCTATCTCATCGGCAGCAGCCTTGAACTCATCGAAGGTCTTGGCATAAAAATACTTGGCTGTACGCAGTCCCAACTCCTTCGAAGCGAGATCGCGAATAGCCCGACGGTTCATCGTATAGTTGACGGCACGGGCCGAGGGTACCACCTGAATGCCCTGTTCCTCGAACTTGAAGAGACGCTCAGTCCGGATAGCCTCAATCTCTGGCACAATAATGTCAGGCTGATGCTTTTTTACCACAGCCTCAAGTGCATCGCCATCAAGCATGGAGAACACCTCGCGCTCATCGGCCACCTGCATGGCCGGAGCATTATCGTAGCGGTCGCAAGCAATGACATACTGGCCAGCCCTCATGGCGGCAATCACAAACTCCTTGCCCAGTTCACCTGAGCCTAACAAAAGGATTTTCTTCATCTGTTCTTATACATATTATCGTAATACTTCTGATAATCGCCGCTGGTGACGTTATCAAGCCACTCCTGATTGTCCAGGTACCAGCGGACGGTTTTTTCTATTCCCTCCTCGAACTGAAGCGAGGGTTCCCAACCCAGTTCTTTCTGGAGTTTCGACGAGTCGATAGCATAGCGCAGGTCGTGACCGGCACGATCGGTAACAAAGGTGATAAGGTCCATATCCTCGCCTTCCTTACGGCCAAGCAGGCGGTCAACGGTCTGGATGACCACCTTGATAATATCAATATTTTTCCACTCGTTAAAACCGCCGATGTTGTAGGTTTCGGCAATCTTGCCCTCATGGAAGATGAGATCGATGGCACGGGCGTGGTCCTCCACGAAAAGCCAGTCGCGCACGTTCTCACCCTTACCATAGACGGGCAAAGGCTTTCGGTGACGAATGTTGTTGATAAAAAGAGGTATCAGTTTCTCCGGGAACTGATAGGGGCCGTAGTTGTTCGAACAGTTTGTCACGATAACTGGCATGCCATAGGTGTCGTGGTAGGCACGGACAAAATGGTCTGAAGAGGCCTTCGCCGCACTGTATGGTGAGTGTGGGTTGTATTTCGTGGTCTCAAGGAAGAACTTGTCGCCGTATGCCAAGTGATGTTCAGCACTCGAGGCCGTTGTCGTGAACGGCGGCTCGATGCCCTCAGGATGCGTCAGTTCGAGAGCGCCATACACCTCATCAGTAGAAATGTGGTAGAAGCGCTTGCCTTCGTAACACTCGGGCAGCGACTCCCAGTATAGCTTCGCAGCCTGAAGCAGCGACAGAGTCCCCATGACATTGGTCCTGGCGAAGGTAAACGGATCCTTGATGGAACGATCAACATGCGATTCGGCAGCAAGGTGAATGATACCATCAACCTTCTTTTCCTTCATCAGCTGGTAGAAGGCATCGAAATCGCAAATATCCATCTTAACAAACTCGTAATTAGGCTTGTCTTCAACATCCTTAAGGTTTGCCAAGTTACCAGCATAAGTCAACTTGTCAAGATTGATGATATTGTACTCAGGATACTTGTTCACAAAGAGGCGAACAACATGTGAGCCAATGAACCCTGCTCCACCGGTAATGACGATTGTTCTTTTCATTTCTTTTCGCTTAACGTAATTACTTCTAAATCTTTAAAATCCTTTCCATCGATGGTCAAACGGATAAGCGTACGCTCCTTATGCCAGCCTTGTATACCGGCGGCACCGGGATTGATATGCAGCAAGCCGAGAGTTTTGTCGTATTTCACCTTGAGGATGTGCGAGTGTCCGGCGACAAATAGCTGTGGCGGATTGGCAAAGAGCGTTGAGCGAACGCTGAAGTCGTAATTGCCTGGATAGCCGCCGATATGCTTGATGAGCACATCGACATCCTCGCACTTGAAACGGTTCAGCTCACGATACATCAGTCGCAGGTCACCGCCATCGCAGTTCCCACAGACAGCGCGGAAGGGTCTGAAGGCTGCCAAACGCTCAGCCACTTCAATGCTGCCGATGTCGCCTGCATGCCATATCTCGTCACAGGGTTCGAAGTAATGCAGGTACTTTTCGTCCCAGTAGGCGTGCGTATCGCTCAGAATACCTATCTTCTTCATAATTCAAAACGTTGACGCACAAACTCAGCAATCAAGCGTGCAGATGCTTCGATGCCAAGAATGCCTGCATCAATGCAGAGATCATAGCTCTCGGCTGCCCCCCACCGCTTGCCAGTATAATAATTATAGTAGGAGGCTCTACGGCTCTCTATATGCTCAATGCGTTTCAGAGCCTCATCGTAATCAACTCCTTTCTCTTTCATGAACAGATGGACACGAGTATCGAGCGGAGCCGTGATGAAGATGTTGATCACATTTGGAAAGTCACGTAACACATAGTCAGCACATCGTCCGACAAACACACATGAGCCTTCCTGTGCTGCTTTGCGGATGGCATCGCTCTGAAACTTAAACAAACTCTCCTGCGAGAAATTGTTTTGGTAGAAATTACCACTACCAGCTCCCATGTTATTAGCGTATGGCAGATGGAGAAAAGTACGTAAAAAGCCTTTTCGCTCATCACTTCGTTTGAGGAACGCTTCCGAGAATCCGCTCTCCTTCGCTGCCAAGTTAAGTAACTCACGGTCATAAAATGCAGCATGGAACTCATCAGCCAACAGACGACCGATTTCGAGTCCGCCGGCACAGAGCTGACGACCAATGTTGATGATAATCTTATTTTCCATTAGCTTTGAACTGTCTTATATGCCATATCAGGATGGGAATAGTCATTGCGAACGAACCGAAGTCGCTTGCTGGCATCGAGAACCATACGCCATCCAACTGCCACCACATCGGAAGCATATATGCCAGAGGTAACAACATTATCAACTGTCGCGTCAACGACAGGAAAATGGATATCTTAACCTTACCGATACATTGGAAAAAGTTTGTGATAACTGCCTGCGAAGCGATAATAGGAAACACTAACATGTCAAGACGAATACCATGTGCAGAGAGTTCTAGCAACGTCGGATCAGTCGTAAAAATCCGAGCAATCTGCATTGGGAACAACATACACAGGGCCCAGCCCACAAAAAGAATCGTTGTGGCAACGGCAATAGCCTGCCAAAGACAGCGCATCATACGATCATATTTCTCAGCGCCATAGTTGTAGCCCACAATAGGCTGCATGCCCTGATTGACACCCATGACAAACATGAAGAACACCATCGCCATTGAGTTGGCTATCGAATAGGCACCCACGGCCATGTCGCCACCATATCGGACAAACTGATTGTTCATGAAGATGACTATGATACACGATGTAACATTCATTAGGAAGGGCGAGATGCCGATGCTAATGATATTCTTGACAAGATCGGCCTTCAGACGGTAAATACCACGCTTCAAATGTAGCAGTTCACGCTTATCAGAGAAGATCCACATTTGCCAGAACAACGCAAGCGTTTGTGAGGTAATCGTAGCTAATGCCGCCCCCCGGATACCCCATCGGAACCACCACACGAATGCGATAACCAGCAGGATATTCATGCCTACCGTAAAGAGTGTGGCATACATCGCATGGCGCGGCTTGCCGACTGCACGCAGCACAGCATTCATACCGAAGTACATATGGGTAATCATGTTACCCATTAGGATGACCACCATGAACTGACGGGCATAAGGAAGTGTCACGTCAGAAGCACCAAAAAAACGAAGGATGGGGTTGAGGAACAGCAGGCAGATAACCATAAACAAGAATCCGATAATCAGGTTCAGGGTCACCGTATTGCCCAACAGACTCTCTGCTGTCTTATAGTCACGTTGCCCAAGCTTGACAGAGATGCACGTAGAAGCACCAACACCAACGGCAGCGCCGAAGGCTGCGCTCAGGTTCATGAAGGGGAACGTAATGCCAAGACCTGCAATGGCCTCAGGTCCAACCACCTGACCAATGAAAGCACGATCGATGATGTTATATAGTGAAGATGCCGTCATAGCCACAATGGCAGGGAGCGCATACTGCAACAGCAGACGCCCCACTGGCTTCTGCCCCAATTCCAATGCCGATTGCTTATTATCCATAATTGTTTGCAAAGATACTAACTTTTCCCGATTCGTGCAACGACATGGTGGTTAAATTTCGTAAACGTTCGCCGATGATTTGGAAGTTTCAGGTATTTATACTACCTTTGCACTATGAAACACACCATTTGTCTATTGCTGTTTAGCTGTTTCTGCTTCATTCAGGCAAGCGCCTCATCCAAGGTGAAATATCCCAATGGCAGGCATTTCATCTATCGGCTGACGCTGAGAGACAAGTTGGAATCGCCATACAAGCTAGACCACCCCACACGATGGCTCTCACATCGTTCAATAGAGCGCCGCAGACGACAAGGGCTATCTCTCGACTCCACCGATCTGCCTGTATCACCGCAGTATCTCAAACAGCTTCGGGCGCAAAAAGGGATGTCGGTCATAGGCAAGAGCCGGTGGAACAACACCGTGCTCATGTTGTCACAGGACAGTGTCGCCCTAAACCGGCTTTCTGATCTACCTTTCGTCAGACAAGCCGAATGCGTGTGGATATCACCTGATTCCATCGAGAAGAGCTTTAGCCAACGTCCCATCCACCAGGAGTTTAACACGTGGGACTCCATCAAGAACAGCCGCTATGCCAATGGAAGCCAACAGATTGAGATGCTACAAGGGCATCGGCTTCACGGCCTGAACCTGCGCGGCAAGGGTCTCATCATCGCCATCCTTGACGGCGGTTTTCAAAATACCGACCGCATCCCTTCCCTCACGCGAGCACACATTATCGGTGTGAAGGACTTCGTTTATCCTGTTGACAATCGTCGCCAGACGATTACCTATAATCGGGAGCGATTGTTTTACGAGACCGACCACGGCACCAAGGTACTATCAATCATGGCGGCCAACGAGCCAGAGGTTCTAACCGGCACTGCCCCCGAATCACAATACTGGCTACTACGCTGCGAAGACCAGCAATCAGAGCAGCCTGTAGAGGAAGACTATTGGGCAATGGCCGCCGAGTTTGCCGACTCTGTTGGCGTAGATATCATCAACTCATCATTAGGATACAACAACTATGACACACCAATGAAAGGCATCAGCCTCAACGAGCTCGACGGACGCTCCACACTCATCTCACGCACTGCCTCCATGTTGGCTGGCAAAGGAATTATCCTGGTAAACTCCGCAGGAAACACTGGTATGGGACCTTGGAAGAAAATCTGTGTACCGGCCGACGCCCATGAGATACTGACCGTTGGGGCTATCAATGAGGACGGACAGAACGCTCCGTTCTCTGCCGTCGGGCCAACCCAGGACGGACGCATCAAACCCGATGTAACAGCCCTTGGAGCCCCAGCAGCCTTACTGACTGGCAGCGGTGCGCTTTCTCACGACATGGGAACATCATTCTCCACCCCTGTGGTTTGTGGACTGGTAGCCTGTCTGTGGCAGGCACTGCCCCAAAAGAGTGCACTGGACATCATCGACCTCGTCAGGATGACGGCAGACAACGCCAAAACGCCCAATAACATTTATGGCTACGGCCGTCCAAACTTCTGGCGTGCCTATATGATTGGCATGCTTGAAGAAAAAGAAAAGGAAAAGGAATGAACGACAAGCGAATGACCCTCTTTGAGCTCAACCAACTGGTACGTGAGTTGATTGAATGCGAGATGCCCAATGAATACTGGGTAGAAGCTGAGCTGTCCGAATGTCGCGAGTCGCGCGGACATTGCTATATGGAACTCATTGAGAAAGAAGAGCATACCGCCACTCCCATTGCCAAAGCCTCAGCCAAATGCTGGGCATCGAGGTGGACGATGATACACCCTCACTTCAAACGCATCACAGGCCAGCGGCTGCACGCCGGCATGAAGGTGCTGCTGAAGGTCTATCCCCAGTTCCACGAGGCCTACGGCTTTTCCTGGATAGTCACAGACATCGACCCCAACTACACGCTGGGCGATATGGCCCGCAAACGGCAGGAAATTATCCGGCAGCTGAAGGCAGAAGGCGTCTTCGACCTACAGCGGGAACTGAGTCTACCGTTGTTATGTCAGCATATTGCCGTCATCAGCAGCGAAACGGCAGCCGGCTACGGTGATTTCTGCAACCAATTATCTGGCAATCCTTATGGTTTTATGTTCTCTGTTCAGCTTTTTCCCGCTATCATGCAGGGCGAGGGTGTGGAACGTAGCATCATCGCAGCGTTGGAAAACATTTATTCCCGCGCCTCGCAATTCGATTGTGTCGTCATTATCCGTGGCGGCGGTGCCACCAGCGACATGAGCGGGTTTGACACATTGGCATTAGCTGAGAATGTGGCCAACTTCCCGTTACCCATTATAACAGGCATAGGTCACGACCGTGATGAAAGTGTGCTCGACATGGTTTCATATACCAAAGTAAAGACGCCAACAGCCGCAGCCGCATTTCTCATTGACCACCTGAAGAGCGTCATGGACACCCTCAACGATGCACAGAAACAAGTAGCACGTTTGGCACAGCAGAAGCTCGCTTACTATCAATCACAGTTTGTTGCCGTCGCCGATTTGCTACCCAGGCTTTTCTCCAACGTCAAGATACGTCAGGAGGCCCGTCTCGACAGCTTATACCACAACATCACCCATCTGGCCCAGCAGATGGTTCTTAATTCTCGTTTCTCGATTCTCAATTTAGAGCAGCGTCTCCCTACCCTACTCGACTGCAGGCTGATGACAGAAAGCCACCGCCTGCAACTGATAGAGGAAAAGGCCAAGAACCTGGACCCTGCTTTATTGCTGAAACGCGGGTACAGTATTACACTCAAAGATGGCAAGGTACTCAAAGACGCCAATAAAGTACAAAAGGGTGATGAAATAGAAACACGACTCGAAAAAGGAACAATAAAATCTATCATAAAATGAGCAAGGAACAGAAATACGAAGAAGCCTTTGCACAGCTTCAGGACATCCTCCGCAAGATGGAGAACGACGAGTACAGCATAGATGAAATCGCTGTGCAACTCAAGGAAGCACAGCGACTCATCAAGTTCTGCAAGGACAAACTGACCAAGACAGAACAGGAAATCCAGAAAATTCAGTCCGAGTGTGAGTAGGCGTTAGAAGTAGAGACCCACTGATACTGACTTGAACTCAACGCCACGGTCCTTCTTCAGCACGCTCATCGGCGAATACTTACAGTAGACCCCGAAGCTCTTGGCAACATGTACGATACCCATGATGTCAATCGTGAAAGGACGTGTGCCAATCTTCTTGGTACTGATCTCGTAATCTTCATCGTCAATCTCGAAATTATTATGGAGACGGGTGTAGCAGTACCAGTTCAGCTGTGCTCCGAGTGAGATGGCAAAATTCTTAGCGAAACGCTGCTTGACAAGTAGCGGCATCTGGAAGCCCATAGTATAGATGCTTGATGAGAGTTCCGAAATACTGCCATCGCGCTTACCGACAACAACCTGGTCACCTACTTTTCCAAACATATCATCATGTCCGCTTAGCGTGTAGTCGCGGAAAATGAAACCCATACCTGCTGAGAGTGTCGTCTTTGAATTCTTTGGCGTATAGTCATATTGGACCACCGTCCATCCCAGTTCCCATGAACGTAAAGGAGCGAAGTCAACACCATCAGAAACGCCCGTCGGGATATTCACGCCCAGGTTGAAGTGCATCGTCCACAAGTCATCCTCATCAGTACCTTTACCAATCTTTATGCCGGCATCAGTAACCGCATCGTCATCATCGCTTGATACGAGTGTCCCTGTATTAACACCACAAGCAACAGTTTTTTCATTCATTTCTTCGGCATTGGCCGTCATACTAACAGCCAAGAATACCATCATTACCAGTTTTTTCATTTTACACTCTATTTGTATTCTTGTTAAAAACGGCCACAAAGGTAGTGCATTTTTCTAAAACGAACAAGAAAAGGGAATCAGAAAGCGATTTTTCGTTCGAATTTGTTGCTCAAACGCAAGAATTTGATTACTTTTGCAAGCAGAATCGAAACTTTAACATCAAAAAGGAATATGAAGAATCTAGATTGGGGTAGTCTGTCGTTCGGTTATATGAAGACCGACTACAACGT
>CAZLPO010000030.1:0-21126 GCA_964561385.1 uncultured Prevotella sp. | reverse complement strand
GAGGTGTCTTCGTTCCCGGCTTTTGCTTCGTCTTTCTCGGTCTTCGCTTCTTCAAGGTTCACTTCGCCCTTGCCGGTGAAGGATACCTGGGTGGGTGGCAGGCACATTTGGTCGTTGCAGGCACCGTACTCCAGGAAGCAGTCGATGGCGTAGCGGGACTTGGTGAAGCGAATTTTTTGTACGAAGGTGGCGGCGTGTTCGAAGAAGCGGAGCTCCATGCCGAACATATCGTCGAACTTCGTCACCACGTGGCCGCGAGGCGTCAGCTTGCCGACGGTCTCGACACCCTCCATCTTGACGGTGTTGAACGTGGCGGAGACGGGGCCGTCCTGTCCCAAGTCGGTGGAATAGACGTGCCAGCCGTTGTCGATCGTTGCGGTGAACACAATCTCGCCTGTGTCGCCTTTACCCGTCTTCAGCGCTGAGGTGAAGTGTACGGGCTCCATCATCTGAGCCTGTGCTGCCAGCACAGTCATCAGACATACCATGATTGATACCAGTCTTCTCATACTGGCTGCAAAGGTAGTGATTTTTTCAGAACCTGCCAAAAAAACGGGTCTCGAGATAGCGATTAAACTGCTTTTTGTAGCTGTCGCCGATGGGCAGGTAGGTGTCGCGGTCCATGATGACACGGTTCTTGTTGACCTCCTCGATCTTGTCGAGGTTGACGATATAGCTGCGGTGGATGCGCATAAAGTTCTGCGGCAGCCGTTCTTCGAGACTTTTCATAGCCAGCAGCGTGATGATGGGCTTCGGCTCGCCCTCGACATAGAGCTTGATGTACTCGCTCATGCCCTCGATGTAGCGGATGTCGGCAATGGTGACCTTGACCATGCGGTAGTCGGTCTTGACGAAGAAGGAGCCGTTGTCGGCGGGCTGGGCGATGACGGGACTCGCGGCGGCGGAGCTGTTGCCGACCCTGTCACTGAGGCGGTTGGCGGCGCGCAGGAAGTCCTGCATGCCGAAGGGCTTGAGCAGGTAGTCCACGGCATTGACCTTGAAGCCGTCGATGGCATACTCGGCATAGGCGGTGGTAAAGACGACGAGTGGGGGGGCGGCGAGCTGTTTGACAAAGTCCATGCCGTTGAGGTCGGGCATGTTGATGTCGCAGAAGATGGCATCGACAGGCTCGCTGTCGAGCAACCGCCGTGCCTCGACGGCACTCTGACACTGGGCGACGAGCTGGAGGAACGGCACCTTACTGATATATGTGACGAGCTGTTGGAGGGCTAGCGGCTCGTCGTCGATGGCGAGGACTCTGATCATATATGATTATAACGGAATCTTCAGCAGGATATTGTATGTGTCGGCATCGTCGGTGATGTTCAGCGTGTAGCGGTCGCCGTAGATGAGGCGCAGCCGCTGCCGCACGTTCTTGAGGCCGACGCCTCCGTGGCTGTCCTCGGCGGCGGGGATCTTGCTGTTGCGGCAGGAGAAGACGAGCTGGCCGTCGGCAATGTGGCCGTCGATGTCGATGAAGGACGGCTGCTGGTAGCTGACGCCGTGCTTGAAGGCATTCTCGACGAACGTGATGAGCATGAGCGGTGGTATGGCGGCGTCGGGCAGCTGCTGCGGCAGGCTGACGGTGACCTTGACCTTGTCGCTGACACGCAGCTGCATGAGCCGGATGTAGTTGCTGAGGAACTCTATCTCGCCGGCCAGCGGAACGGTCTGCTTGCTGCCCTCGTAGAGCACGAAGCGCATGATGCGCGACAGTTCGATGATGGTCTCCTTGGCACGCTCGGCATCGATGTCGACGAGGGCATGGATGTTGTTGAGCGTGTTCATGAGGAAGTGGGGGTTGATCTGGTACTTCAGGTGCTCCAGCTGCTGCTCCAGGTTCTGGCGGCGCAGCTCGGAGAGCTTCTGCTGGTCGCGCTGCTGCTTGAAGAACAGCTTGACGCCGAGGTTGGCACCCAGCATCAGGATGAGGCAGACGACGGCAATGATGTCGTGTTGGCCGAATATGATCGGCGGCTGGTGGTCGGGCTTATGTTCGGGCTTATGCTCGGGCCTGAAGTGGGGTCTGTGGCCGTCGGGGTGCTCGCCGTCGAAGGGTCTCGCACCGTCGGGCCTTTCGCCGTCGAAGGGCGGTGGCTCGTGGTGGCCGCCGTCCATCCCGTGGCGCGGTCCATGGGCCATCTCGTGGCGCGGTCCGTCAGGCCGCTGCATCTCCGAGGGGCGGTCGTGGCACTGGTAGACCACGAACAGGGCCAGCAGCACGGTGAGCACCGTGACGTAGAGCGTCTTGCGCTGGCGATAGACGAGCATGGGCGCCAGCAGGTGGTTGTGCAGGAGAAAGATGGCGAAGAAGACGGCATACTGCCGCCACACGACGAACACCTCGTGCCAGTCGAACAGGAGCGTGTCGTTGCCGGCCGTCCGTATGTAGAGACTCAGCACTGGTGCTATGAAGAATAATCCCCACAGCACCAGGTAGATGATGGTTTCTTGTCGCTTGTCCTTCTTGAATGTCATGATGACGGGATGTTACTTGACGCCGTAGCCGTTCCAGATGGTGTCGCCCGTGATGGAACCGCTCGACACGGAGGGCGTCCCCGTGGTGACGGTGGTCATCGACGAGCCCATGCTGTTGTTCGAGGGCACCTTGAACGAGAAGGCCGTCGTGGAGCCGTTCTTCAGGGTGTACCAGCTGCCCTTGCTGTACGACACCGACTTGCTGCTGACGCCGCTGAGACTGCTGCCGCCCTCCAGTCCGCCGATGGCTGCCACGTTGCCGCCGGTGATGTAGAGCTTGTAGCCACCCTCGGTATTGGCATCGATGCCCACCTCGGGCTGGCGCGTAGCCACGGCAAACACGTTGCCGCCCTTGATGTAGAAGTTGCCGTTGGCATCGAGGCCGTCGTTGCCCGTGGAGTTGGCCATGATGTAACCGCCCGTAATGGTGAAGTCGCTGGAGGCGTTGATGGCGTCGTCGCTGGACTCGGCATAGACGATGCCGCCGTTGATGACGATGGTGCTCTTCGACTCGATGGCCTCGTGGCTCGTCGCCTTGGCATAGATGTTGCCGCCGTTGATGACAAGACCGCCGAAGTAGTCGTACTTCGTGGTGTCGTGACCACCGGGGAACCCGCCGCCACCAGGACCGCCGGGGCCGCCGGGAGCCGCGCTGGTGGACTGTGCCACCTTGTAGCCCGCCTTGATGGCCTTGGCCGAGCCGTAGGTATCGTTGCTCGAGCCGGTGCAGGTGGCGCTGAGCGTGCCGCCGTTGATGATGAGCAGACTGTCGCACTTGATGCCCTTGCCGGCGTAACCCGTGGACTTGAGGGTGATGTCGCCGCCGTCGATGGTCATGTTGCCGTCGGTCTTCAGGGCCGCACAGCTCTTGTACTCGGCATCGTCGCTGTCGTAGGCATACTTACCGCTGGTGGTGATGTTGAGCGTACCGCCGCTGATGGTCATGTGACCACCGGCCTTGACGCCCTTCGAGGCAGCTGCCGTGGTGCTGACGGTCAGCGTGCCGCCCTCGATATAGATGTTACCGCCGTCCTCGTCCTCATGGTCCTCGGTGGCTTCGGTCTGCTGGTCGTCCATGTCGCACTGGATGCCGTCGTCGCCGACACCCTTGATGGTCACCGTGCCGCTCTTCATGAGGAAGTACTCCTCGCAGCTGATGCCGTCGCCGACGGCCGAGGTGATGTTGAGCGTCAGGTTCTTGATGCTGATGTAGGAAGCGCTCTTAATGGCATGCTTCGTCTTGCCCGCGACGTTGAGGGTGCCGTTGCCTTGCAGCTGCAGCTGTCCCTTGCTGTAGATGGCGGCCTTCTGTGAGCCGCCGGCACCGTCGGTCAGCGTGTTGACGGTGTTCTTCTTGGCACTCAGCTGGATGCGCTTCTTGTTGGCGATGTCGATGGCGCCGCCGCTGGGGTTGGTCAGCGTCAGTCCTGCCAGCGCGACGGTGCACTTGTAGCTGCCGTCCAGTGTCAGCGAGCCGTCGGACGACGTGCCGCTGAGCTCGTAGGTGATCTCGTCGCCATCGACGTCGGCTGTGTTCGTCTGGCTGACGCTGACGTGGGCACCGCTGACGGTGGCATCGACATACGGTGCGATGTTGCCGGCAATGGTGACGGTGGCCGAGGTGCCGTCATAGGCGATGCTGACGGTGTTGGCCGTCACCGCTGCGTCGTCAACGGTGATCTGTGTGATGTCGCCAGTGGCGAACGAACGGTTGCCGACGGTCAGCGTCTGGCCGTTGTCACTATAGGTCATCTCGTCGCCGTTGGCCGTGAAGGCATAGGTGACGTTGCCCTGACGGACGTTCAGGGTCTGGGCAGCCGCAGGGCTCATGAACAGCGAGCTGTGGAGCAGGAGCAGGGCTGCCGGCAGGATGGTGGTGAACAGGTGTTTCATCTGACTTGCTTTTTGGTGGTTGTGTTTCCCTTCTTGAAGATATAGATGCCTTTGCGCAATGTGTTGGTTGAGGAAGCGCCGTTGCCGATCTTACGGCCACTCAGGTCGTAGATCTCAGTCTCGGGGTCGTCGAGGTCGGCTGCCGTCGCCTCGATGAGCGTCGTCTCCTTCGTGTTGGAGAAGAACATGCTCTTGACGTCCGTCAGCGCAAAGGTGGCACTCTCCGAGCCGTTGGTGGCCGTCAGACTGCCGTTGCTGTAGGTGATGGTCAGTCCGATGGCGGTGAGCGACTGTGCCGTGCCGTCGTTCTTCTGGATGGTGAGATACTGGTAGTCGGCGGCCTGGGCGGCGACCGTTCCGGCGAGTAGGGTGGTCAGTAAGCAGTGTTTCATTGTCATGATGTGTCGTCTTGGTTTTGCCTGCAAAGGTATGAAAAAAAGTGAAACGGGGCTAATCCGTTCAACGAATGCCCCGTTTCTTTCAGCGAACAGCCTGTATCTCGTTATTTACACGGTTGCTCATTAAAGTCCCAGCGCCTTCTTGGTCTCGTTGGCAGCACCGTCGATGGCCTCGTTGGCCTTGCTCTTGGCGGCATCCTTCACCTCGTTGGCCTTGTTCTCGGCAGCCTCCTTGACAGCGTCGGCAGCACCCTCGGCAGCCTCCTGCACACCCTCGGCAGCTTCCTGTCCAGCGGCCTTCACACCCTCGACAGCCTCCATCAGACTGCTGACAACCTTATCGGCAGGTGCCTCGGTCAGCGCAGCAACAGCAGTGGCAACGGCAGCGTTGTCGCCAGCCACTTCCTTGATCTTCTCAGCATTCTCCTTCAGGAAAGCCTGCACCTTTGTCACATACTCCTTGGCGGCCTCGGGATTCTGGGCCAGGATCTCGGCAACCTTGGCCTTCACGGCCTCGATGGCGGCCTGCAGCTTGTTGGCGTCGCCAGCCTTCAGCTGAGTGGCAATCTCGGCCTTGGCGGTCTCGACAGCAGCATCGACGTTGACCTCGACGGTGGAGTCGGCGTTAGCCTCAATCACATCAACCGGCACCTGATTGGCTTTGTTTCCACACGATGTAAACCCGATGGCACAAGCGGCCATCACCATAAGCATTACCTTTTTCATAACTACAAAATTTAAAATGGTTGGATTATTTGTGAATTTGAGGGCAAATATAGTGTTTTTTTCAGTATCTCCGTTTTTTCTTTTACTAATATTAACGTTTTTACTTTTTTTCTTTTGCTATTTGCGCACTTATTCGTACCTTTGCACCCTGTTTTCAAGGATACAAATAATAAATCGTAAAATTGTCAAATCGTAAATTGTATGACGACATTGGAGTTCAAACCGCAACTGTTTGAGACGCTGAAGAACTACTCGAAGAAGCAGTTCACAAGCGACCTCATGGCAGGTATTATCGTGGGTATCGTCGCTTTGCCGTTGGCCATCGCCTTCGGTATCGCATCGGGCGTGACCCCTGAGAAGGGTATCATCACAGCCATCGTTGCCGGACTGCTGGTATCGGTCCTTGGCGGCTCGAAGGTACAGATTGGCGGCCCTACGGGCGCATTCATTATTATTATCTACGGCATTATTCAGCAATACGGCTTCGAGGGTCTGACCATCGCCACGCTGATGGCCGGCGTCTTCCTCATCATGTTCGGCGTGCTGCATCTGGGCACCATCATCAAGTACATCCCGTACCCCATCATCGTGGGATTCACCAGCGGTATTGCGCTGACCATCTTTACAACACAGATCAAGGACCTGCTGGGACTGACGATGACAACCGTGCCCAGCGACTTCATTGAGAAGTGGATAGCCTATGTCGGCTGTTTCCCCACCATCGACTGGTGGAGTGCCGGTGTCGGCATCGGCTCCGTGGCACTCATCGCCCTGTGGCCGAAGTTCACGCATCTCGTACCTCGTACCTCGTACCTCGACAAACTCCCCGGCTCGCTCATCGCCATCATCGTCATGACGGTGGCTGCGCTGCTGCTCAAGCAGTATGCCGGTGTGACATCGATTGAGACCATTGGCGACCGCTTCAGCATCTCCAACGAACTGCCTGGCGCCACGGTGCCTGCCCTGTCGTGGGAGACCATCAAGGGACTGGTATCGCCGGCCATCACCATCGCCATACTGGGTGCCATCGAGTCGCTGCTGTCGGCAACGGTGGCCGACGGTGTCATCGGTGCCCGTCACTGTTCGAACACGGAGCTCATTGCACAAGGTGCAGCCAATTTGGCATCGCCCCTGTTTGGCGGTATCCCTGCCACGGGAGCCATCGCCCGTACCATGACGAACATCAACAACGGCGGACGTACGCCTGTGGCCGGTATCATCCACGCGGTGGTGCTGTTGCTCATCTTCCTGTTCCTCATGCCGCTGGCACAGTATATTCCCATGGCCTGTCTGGCCGGTGTGCTGGTCATCGTCAGCTACGGCATGAGCGGCTGGCGCTCGTTCGCCTCGATCATGAAGAACCCGAAGAGCGATGTCATCGTGCTCTGGGTGACGTTCCTGCTGACAGTCATCTTCGACCTCACCATCGCCATCGAGGTGGGACTCATCTGTGCCTGTCTGCTCTTCATGCGCCGTATGGCTGAGACCACCGATGTCAAGGTCATCAGCGACGAGATTGACCCTGCCGAGGAGGATAGCGACTTCCAGCTGGGTAACCTGGAGCACCTGACCATTCCCGAGGGTGTGGAGGTGTACGAGATCAACGGTCCTTACTTCTTCGGTGCTGGTAATAAGTTCGAGGAGATAATGGGAGCATTGGGCCGTGGCGGTCGTCCGAAGGTGCGCATCATCCGTATGCGAAAAGTGCCGTTTGTGGACTCCACGGGTATCCATAACCTGACGAACCTCTGTCTGATGTCGCAGAAGGAGGGCATCCAGGTGGTGCTCTCGGGTGTCAACGAGCGGGTGCAGGCTGTTCTCCACAAGGCACGCTTCGACGAGCTGGTGGGTACGGACAACATCTGCAGTCACATCAATCTGGCACTGGAAAGGGCCGGGAAGTTGATTAATCGTGAGGCGTGAGACGAGAAGTGTTTGAGTGATTGGGACCATGCAAGTAGTCTACGAAGATAACCATATTATTATCGTCGCGAAGCAGACCGGTGAGATTGTGCAGGGCGACAAGACAGGCGACACGCCCTTGTCGGAGATGGTCAAGCAGTACTTGAAGGAAAAATACCAAAAGCCTGGTGCCGTGTTTCTTGGCGTTGTTCACCGGCTCGATCGTCCCGTCTCCGGACTGGTCGTCTTTGCCCGTACGTCGAAGGCTCTTACCCGACTGAACAAGATGTTCGCTGAAGGAGAGGTGCACAAGACATACTGGGCCATTGTCGAGGGTCGTCCTCAGGGGGAGGGACCGCTCACCCACTGGCTGGTGCGCAACGAGAAACAGAACAAGTCGTATGCCTATGACCGAGAGGTGCCGAACGCCAAGAAGGCGATGCTGCGTTACCGTGTGCTGGTGCAAGGCGACCACTACACGCTGGTCGAGGTTCAGCTGCTGACGGGGCGTCACCACCAGATACGCTGTCAGCTGGCCAAGATGGGGTGTCCCATTCGCGGTGATCTGAAATACGGGGCACGCCGCTCGAATCCCGATGGCAGCATCTCGCTGCTCTCCCGTCGGGTGGAATTTGTCCACCCGGTATCGAAGGAATCCATCGTTGTGGAGTCTCCGCTGCCTGCCGATCCGTTGTGGGAAAAGCTGATTTTGCAGAAGTAATTATCACTTTTCTCGGAAAAAGGTGGGCTAATCTGTAAAAAAGTTGTATTTTTGCAGCGCAATGAAGAAACTGATACGTTGGACGCTGGTTGTCCTGCTGACGCCCGTTCTCCTCTTCCTGCTGCTGGCGGTGCTGCTATACCTGCCGCCCGTCCAAAACTGGGCGGTCGACAAGGTGGCGGCTGTCGTCTCGGAGAAGACGGGAATGACGGTCAGCGTGGGCACTGTCAGACTGGAGTGGCCACTGGACCTCGGGATCGACGACTTCTTGATGGTGCACGAGGGCGATACACTGGCTGATGTCGGCCACTTGTCGGCTGACGTGCAGTTGCGTCCGCTGTTCTCCAAGCGTATCGTCATCAACGAGCTGTCCGTAAGCGATGCTCGGCTGAATACCAATGGCTTTATTTCTGACCTTCGGGTGAAGGGAAGGGTAGGCGAGCTGTGGCTGGCCTCCAAAGGCATTGACCTTGATCGGGAAACGGTCGAGGTGAACGGTGCCCGGCTGGAGAATGCCGATCTTGATGTCGCCTTGAGTGACACCGCTGCCGTTGACACCACGACCTCGACGGTGCGCTGGCGTGTCAATGCCGATTCCCTGACTGTTTTGCGGACAAGGGTGGCGCTCCACATGCCTGGTGATACACTGAACGTCAAGGCATACATGGGGCAGGCGGTGGCTCGCGAGGCCGACATTGACATCGGGACAAGCACCTACCGTGTGGGCAGTTTCGACTGGCACGACGGTCAACTGGCGTATGACGACTTACATTCACCAACGGTTGAAGGTCTTGACTATAATCATCTGAGTATGACTGATATACGGATCGGCGTGGATTCCATATACTATGGTCCGAAAGGCACCTCGTTCTTTGTGCGCCAGACGGCCATGAAGGAGAAGAGTGGGCTGGAGGTGACCCATTTGTCAGGCGGCGTTCGGCTAGACACCGCCTTCACCCATGTTGAGGTGCCACACATGATTTTGCGTACGGCCGACTCTGATATGGAGGGCGAGCTGGACATGGACTTCAGCACCTTCGACGAGACCAATCCCGGTAAGATGCATGCCCGGCTGAACGCACAGATAGGCAAGCAGGACGTGCTGCGGTTTGCAGGTGACCTGCCACAGAAGTTCCTGCGCCAGTACCCCAACAGTCCGATAGCCATCAAGGGCTCCGTCAACGGTAACATGCAGCGCATGGAGGTGACGGGACTGGACGTGTCGCTGCCGACCGCCTTCCACCTGACGGCCGACGGTGTGGCTCACAACGTGAACGACATGGATCGGCTGAAGGCGCAGTTTGCGGTGAAGGCCGAGACGCAGAATATGGATTTTGTCGCTTCGCTGCTGCCGACAACCGACCTCCGTATCCCCGCTGCCACCCTGCAGGGCGATTTTAAGGCTGACGGTAAGGACTATGCTGCCGACTTCACGGCACGTGAGGGACAGGGCACGGTGAGGGCGAAAGGACATTTTAATGCCGTGACCGAGACCTATGATGCCGATGTGAGCGTCCGTCAGCTGAATGTCCACCACTTCCTGCCCCATGACTCCATTTATACGGTGACGGCCGACGCCAAGCTACACGGTCACGGACTGGACTTCCTGCATGCCGGCAGCCGTCTCGATGCCGATATGAAGGTGACACAGCTGCGCTACGGCCACTGGAACTTGGATGATATTGTCGCACAGGCAACGCTGAAGAACGGACGGGGACAGGTGGCGCTTACTGGACATAATCAGTTGATTGACGGCAAAGTGAATGTCGATGCCCTGCTGAGTACGAAGCGCATAGAGGCCGTCGTCGAGACCGATGTGCAACTGCTGGACCTCTATCGGCTGCGGCTGACGGACGAACCGCTGGCCATCGGTATGAAGGGCACGGTCAACGTGGCGTCGGACATGAAACAGGACCACCAGGTAAAGGGTTTGCTGGGCAGCCTTTACATCAAGGACAAGGACAACACCTTCACGCCGGAAGACCTCGGGGTGTTCCTCCAGACCAACCGTGACACCACCAGGGTGAGGCTGCAGAGTGGCAACCTCATCGTGAAGGTCGATGGCAGTGGTGGCTATGAGCGGCTGCTTAACCAGAGCACCCGCCTCATGGACTCACTGAAGAGTCAGCTGTCCAACCGCATCATCGACCAGCCGGCTATCAAGCGGCTGCTGCCTGAGATGAAACTGTATGTCAGCAGCGGACGCGACAACCCGTTGGCAGCCCTTCTGCGCACAAAGGATATCAGCTTTAAGGAGATTCTCCTCGATCTGAGTACTTCGCCAGTGACAGGCATCAACGGCGAGGGACATGTCTATGCACTGAATATCGACAGCACCCGACTCGACACCGTCAGACTGCAACTGCGACAGAAGGGTGACCGCATCACGTATAGTGGACAAGTACGTAACAACCGTCGTAATCCGCAGTTCGTCTTCAATGCCCTCATTGACGGTCATGTGCATGAGCATGGTGCCCTGGCCGGACTGCGCTACTACGATGACCGTGACCGTCTGGGCGTCCGTATTGGTGCTACGGCCGAGATGGAGGAGGAGGGTCTCCGCTTCCGTCTGCTGCCCGACCGTCCCACGCTGGGCTATAAGGAGTTCAATCTCAATAAGGACAACTTCATCTTCTTGGGGAAGGATAAGAAGATTCAGGCGAACATTGACCTCATTGCCGATGACAAGACTGGTCTGAAAATCTACTCAATGGGAGACACCGATAACCCCCTGGACTTGACCGTGTCGGTGAATATGCTCGACTTGGGCGAGCTGACGGCTGTCGTTCCCTATCTGCCACGTATCACCGGACAGCTGAACGGCGACTACCATATCATACGTGATGAACAAGGACACATCTCGGCTGTTTCCGACATGGCGGTTGCGCAGATGACTTATGAGGGCTCGCCCATCGGTAATATCAGCACGGAACTGGTCTATCTGCTGAAGGATGACGACACACACGCCATCGAGGCCCGACTGATGCTTGACGACGAGGAGTTCGGACTGCTGAACGGTACCTACTATGCTGGCACCAGCCGGCATGCCATTGACGGGCAGGGTACCGTTGACGCCACGCTCACCATGACACGCTTCCCCTTGTCGCTGGCTAATGGCTATGTGCCCGACCAGCTGATAGGTCTCGAGGGCTACGGCGAGGGTGAGCTGACCATCAAGGGAACGGCACAGCATCCTAAGGTGGATGGAGAAATCATGGTTGAGGATGCTTATCTCGTCAGTCTTCCCTACGGCGTCCGTATGCGCTTCGACGACGACCCTGTGCGGATTGTCGGCTCACACCTGTTGCTCGAGAACTTCGGTCTCTATGCCTATAATGAGGAGCCCCTGGTGATGATGGGCGATATCGACTTCAGTGATACGGAGCATGTCAAGATGGATATGCAGATGAGGGCGCGTAACCTGTTGCTTATCAATGCGAAGCAACAACCGCGTTCGTTGGCTTTCGGCAAGGCGTTTGTCAACTTCTTTGCCCGTATGCAGGGACCGATAGAGTCGCTGAGGATGCGTGGTCGTCTGGATGTGTTGGGCTCTACCGACATGACCTATATGCTGCTTGACTCGCCGCTGTCGACGGACAACCGCCTGGAAGAGCTGGTGAAGTTCACGGACTTCAGCGACACCACACAGACCATCGTTACACGTCCCGTGCCGACAGGACTTGATGCTGACTTGAACATCAGCATCTCGCAAGGTGCCCGCGTCGTCTGTAACCTGAATGCCGACCAGACCAACTATGTTGACTTGACGGGAGGCGGTGAGCTGCGCATGCGCTACAATGCCGAGGGCATTAACCTGACGGGACGCTATACGCTGGGCAGCAGCGAGATGAAGTACTCGCTGCCGGTCATTCCGCTGAAGACCTTTACGATTAAGGAGGGCAGCTACGTGGAGTTCACTGGCGACCCGATGAATCCGCGACTGAACATCACAGCCACCGAGCGTACCAAGGCAACGGTCAGCGACCCGTCGGGCAGCAGCCGCAGTGTGGCTTTCGACTGTGGCGTGGTCATCACCAAGACGCTCAACGACATGGGACTGCAGTTTGTCATCGAGGCACCCGAAGACAATGCCATCAGCGGTGAGCTACAGACGATGTCGGCCGAGGAACGGGGAAAGGTGGCCGTGACGATGCTGACCACGGGCATGTATCTGGCCGACGGTAATACCAGCAACTTCTCCATGAACTCGGCACTCAGCTCCTTCCTGCAGGGCGAGATCAACAATATTGCGGGTTCGGCGCTGAAGACGCTCGACGTGCAGTTGGGCATCGACAACACGACGGATGCCACGGGAGCGATGCATACCGACTACTCGTTCCGCTTCGCCAAGCGCTTCATGAACAACCGCTTGCGTCTGCAGATAGGTGGTAAGGTGTCGTCGGGCAATACCGAGGCAATGGGACAGAACCAGTCGTTCTTCGACAACGTGACGATGGAGTACCGTCTGAATCAGGATGCTACACAGAACGTGAAGCTCTTTTATAACCAGAACGTCTACGACTGGCTGGAGGGCTATACCGGTGAATATGGCGTCGGTTATGTCTGGCGACGTAAGCTGGACAGCCTCTGGGATGTCTTTAAGAAAAATCGGAGTACACAGGTTCCTCCGAATAGTCAGGGTACTCAGGTGAATATAAGAAATGAGAAGTGACGTGCGACATATAGGACTGATCGTGATGTGCGGGCTGCTGGCGGCTTGCTCCATGACGAAGAACATTCCCGAGGACGACCAGCTCTTCACGGGACTGAAGACTATCAAGTGGGAGGGCGAGGAGAAGGACAGCTTTGCCAATCACCTGATAACAATGAAGGAGGAGGTAGAGGCTGCGCTGGCGACAGAACCCAACGGCTCGCTCTTCGGCAGCAGCTACTACAGTGTGCCGTGGTCGTGGCATCTCTGGGTCTTCAACCGTTACTCCGGCCGCGACAGCCATTTTGCCAAGTGGATGACCAAGTCCTTCGGCAAGCCGCCGGTGTTGATGAGTCAGGTGAACCCCGCCCTCCGTGCTTCGGTAGCACAGTCGCTGTTGCGTAACAACGGCTTCTTCCGTGGCAACGTGACTTACGAGGCGGTAACGCGGCGTAACCCCCGCAAGGCGAAGATTGCCTATACAGTGCACCTCGATTCGCTCTTTACCATCGACAGCATGGCGTATGTGGGCTTCCCCTCAGACATCAAGCACCTGTTGGACTCAACAGCTGACGAGCGTCTTATCCAGCGCGGCACCCCTTTCAGCGTGTCGGCACTCGACGGCGAGCGTAGCCGCATCAGTACGCTCCTGCGTAACAACGGCTATTACTACTTTAACTCAGCATACACGTCCTATCTGGCCGACACTGTTGCGGTGGCCGACAAGGTGCAGCTGAAGATGCAGATGGCTGACGGACTGCCCGATGTGGCCCTGCGTAAGTGGTACATTGGCAATATCGATGTGCAGTTCCGTAAGTCGTTCCGTGACCAGCTGACTGACAGCATCAGCCGTCGTCACCTCACTATCCACTTCAGTGGAGAGAAGTCGCCCATCCGTCCTGCCGTGGTACTCCGTCATCTGCGTCTGCGCTCGCGTCAGGCTTTCAGTTATGAGCGTTATGTCGAGTCGGCTTCCAATATCAATGCCACGGGCGTCTTCAGCTCAGTCGATTTCCGGTTCACCCCGCGTACCTCTACTGTTTCACCCTTGGCTTCCGACACCCTCGCACATCTTACTTCCGACACTCTGGACCTCCATCTGAACTGTGTCTTTGAAAAACCATATGACTTCTACTTCGAGGCAAATGCCATCGGCAAGACGATTGGCCGCTACGGCCCAGAAGCCCGCATCGGTTTTACACGACGCAATGCTTTCCGTGGTGCGGAGAAGCTGGATGTCAATCTCCATGGCACCTATGAGTGGCAGGGTGGTGCCGGTACTGATATGCACAGTTACCAGTATGGTGTTGATGCCAGCATAGAGTTCCCCCGTATCATTGCCCCCTTCTACAGCAGTGACCGTGTGCGGCGTGGCAAGGATGGACGTCCACGTCGGCGCCGTTTCTTCAGTACGCCAACCACCTATGCCAAGATAGCCACGGACATTATCCGGCGTCCGCAGTATTATAAGATGCATGTTGTGGCAGGCGAATGGACTTATCGCTGGCAGTCGTCTGCCAACTGGCGCCACGAGTACTCGCCACTGACGCTGAAGTACCAGTATATGAACAGTCACACGGAGAAGTTCGATTCGGTAGTAATGAACAACCCCTATCTGCTGGCTACGATGGAGGACTACTTCGTGCCGAAGATGCGCTATAGTCATGTCTATACCAGTCCTTCTGCCCGTCGTCATCCCATCCGCTGGGAGCTGACCGTCGAGGAGTCGGGCAATGTGTTGTCGCTCTTCGACCGTCTGCGGGGACATGCCTTCGACGAGAAGGAGAAGACATTGTTCAAGACGCCCTATTCGCAGTTCCTGCGTGCAGAGGCTGACTTGACGAAGACATGGAGGCTCAACAGCTCCTCACAGCTTGTCGGACACCTGAACGGTGGTTTGATATATGCCTATGGCAACAGCGACTATACGCCTTTCTCCGAGAACTTCTATGCGGGCGGAGCCAACAGCGTGCGTGCCTTCGGCGTCAGGGAGATTGGCCCGGGGGCCTTCCGTATGGAGGGGAACCGCCAGCTGTCTTACCTCCTGCAGAATGGTGACATCAAACTGGTAGGTAATCTGGAATACCGGACGAAGCTGTTCGGTGACCTGCATGGTGCCGTTTTCCTGGATGCGGGAAATGTGTGGAACTGGGACGATCTGTACGTTGACGATGACGACGAGGATGCCGACTTCATCCGTGAATTCTATGCCAATACCCGTATAACCCTGTCGAAGCTCTTCGACCAGCTGGCTCTTGGCACGGGCGTGGGATTGCGTTACGACCTGGGATTCCTCGTGATACGTGTTGACTGGGGACTGGCCCTCCATGCTCCCTATGATACCGGACGTTCCGGCTACTTCAATATGAAACGCTTCGGCGATTCTCAGACTTTGCACTTAGCCATCGGCTATCCGTTCTAAGGGATAAAGGTTAAAAAACGTTTGGTAATGAATATTTCTCAATATCCAATTCTCAATTCTCGATTAAAAGAGTTACCTTTGCGCACAACTTATTAACTAATAAAACAGATAAAACAATGAAACCGACGCTTTTCTTATTAGCAGCAGGTATGGGTAGCCGCTACGGCGGACTGAAACAGCTGGACGGTCTGGGACCTAACGGCGAGACCATTATGGACTATAGTATCTATGACGCCATCCAGGCAGGCTTTGGCAAAATCGTGTGGGTCATCCGCAAGGACTTCGAGGAGCAGTTCCGCACACAGATACTGGCGAAATACGAGGGACAGGTGCCCTGTGAACTTTGCTTCCAGGCACTCGATGCACTGCCCGAAGGCTTTAAGGTGCCTGAGGGACGCCAAAAGCCATGGGGTACGAACCACGCCGTGCTGATGGGTAAGGACGTTATCAAAGAGCCCTTCTGCGTTATCAACTGCGACGACTTCTATGGTCGTGACGCGTTCATGCAGATAGGCAAGTTCCTGGCTGAGCTGCCCGCAGACTCCAAGAACCGCTATGCAATGGTGGGCTTCCGCGTCTGTAACACGCTTTCTGAGAACGGTAGTGTGGCACGTGGCGTCTGTGCCTATAACGACAGCCGTCACCTGACGGACGTGGTGGAGCGCACGGAGATTATGCGTATTGCCGAGCAGGACAATGCCATCTGCTATAAGGATGGTGACCAGTGGATTCCGCTCGAAGAGAATGTGCCGGTGTCGATGAATATGTGGGGCTTTACGCCCGACTATTTCGACTACTCGGAGGACTACTTCAAGGAGTTCCTGAGCGATCCGAAGAACATGGAGAACCTGAAGGCAGAGTTCTTCATTCCCCTCATGGTCAATAAGCTCATCACCGAGGGTACGGCTACCTGTGAGGTGCTCGACACCACGAGCAAATGGTTTGGCGTGACCTATGCTGCCGACCGTGAAGCAACGGTGGAGCGCATACAGAAGCTTGTTGACGAGGGTGTATATCCAAATAAGCTGTTTTAAATGAACCTGAACATATTGACAGACGATCAGCTGGCTCAACTGAGTCAGCTGATTTCTGATGCACAGACGATTGTCATCACCTGCCACACCAATGCCGACGGCGATGCCATAGGCTCGTCGCTCGGATGGAGGGAGTATCTGTGCTCATTGGGTAAGGAGCCGGTGGTCATTGTGCCCGACCAGTATCCTGACTTCCTGCAGTGGCTGCCTAACACGGAGAAGATTATCCGTTACGACAAACACAAGGAGAAGGCCGATATGTTGCTGAAGATTGCCGACCTCGTGTTCTGCTTGGACTATAACACACTTTCGCGTACGGCAGACATGCAAGCGTCGCTGGAGGCGTCACACGCCAAGAAGGTGCTCATCGACCACCACCTGAACCCCGATGTGGACAGCGTGCTGACGGTATCGCAGCCCGAGGCTTGCAGCACCAGCGAGCTGGTGTTTCGCATCGTCTGGCAGTTGGGTGCCTTCGAGGGCCTTGGCAAGCATTTTGCCATTCCCGTCTATTGTGGTATGATGACCGACACGGGTGGCTTTACCTATAACTCGTGCGCATCGGAGATATACTTCATCATCTCCGAGCTCCTGACGAAGGGCATTGACAAGGACCGCATCTACCGAAATGTGTATAACAACTACTCGGAAAATCGACTGCGGCTGACTGGCTATGTCATGCTCGAGAAACTGGTGGTCGACACCGCCCGCCATGCGTCCTACTATGCGCTGACGCGACAGGACCTGCGGCGCTTCCATTTCGTGAAGGGTGATGCCGAGGGATTGGTCAACATGCCGTTGCAGATGAAGGGTCACAAGCTGAGCATCTCCCTGCGTGAGGACACCGAGAAGGAAAACCTGATATGGGTGAGCCTGCGTTCCGTGGACGACTTCCCCTGTAACAAGATGGCGGCGGAATTCTTCAATGGTGGCGGTCACCTCAATGCTGCTGGCGGACGTCTGAATTGTTCTGTTGACGAGGCTGTGCGTATTGCTCAGCAGGCCATTCTTCACTATGAGTCGCAGTTGAAATAGTTAAAAAATAACAAGGCGAAGCAAAAACTCACGACTTTCAACTCTCGACTTTCAACTTTTTAGTACCTTTGCGCACGATTTCAAGCAAGCAGATACATGAAGAGAAGTTTTTTGGCTGTATGGATATTGGCATGTGTATGCCTTTTGGGTGCATGCAATGACTATGAGACCTATGGCGAGAAGAAGGAAAAGGAACGCGATGCCATCGCGGAGTTCATCAAGGATTCGGCTATCAACGTCATCTCCCAGACGGTCTTTGAGGCCCAGGGGAATACGACCGATCTTGATAAGAACCAGTTTGTATATCTGGACAAGAGTGGCGTTTACATGCAGATTGTACGTAAAGGCTGTGGCTCGCCCATCGAGGATGGCAAGAGCGTCAATGTCCTGTGTCGCTTCTTTGAACTGAACATCGAGGAGAATACGGTTTTGTATAACTCATATAACTACGTCTATATAGTTGATTGCCTGAATGTCGTGCGTGCCGGCAGTACCTATACGGCTTCGTTTACCTCGGGACGTATGTACGAGAACTATGGCGCCTCGGTGCCTGCCGGATGGCTCGTCACCTTCAACTACCTGAATATCGGGCGTCCCGTCAATGATAACGATGAGATTGCCAAGGTGCGTCTCATCGTGCCTCATTCGCAAGGACACAGTACGGCCTCCTCTAATGTCTATCCTTACTATTATGAGCTGACGTTCGAACGCGAACGATAACTCTCACTAATTCTATTCCTATGACACTGATCAAATCAATCTCGGGCATTCGTGGTACCATCGGTGGACACACGGGTGACACGCTTAATCCTTTGGATATTGTCAAGTTTACAACGGCTTATGCCACCTTTATAAAAGGTAAGAAGATTGTCGTTGGTCGTGACGGCCGCATTTCCGGCCCTATGGTGCGCGACATTGTCTGTGGCACACTGGTGGGCATGGGCTATGAGGTCATCGACATTGGTCTGGCTACCACGCCTACCACCGAGCTGGCAGTCCGCTGGCATGAGGCCGATGGCGGTATCATTATCACCGCTTCTCATAACCCCACACAGTGGAATGCTCTGAAGCTGCTGAACCGCGAAGGCGAGTTCCTGACAGCTGCCGACGGCGCTGAGGTGCTGCGCATTGCCGAGGCCGAGGACTTTGACTATGCTCCTGTCGAGCAGTTGGGGCATGTCATCAAGGACGTGACCATGAACCGTCGTCATGTAGAGAGTGTGCTCAATCTGCGACTGGCTGATGTCAAGACCATTAAGGAGCGCAAGTTCCGTGTCTGTGCCGACACCATTAACTCGGTTGGTGGCATCATCCTGCCTGAGCTGTTCGAAGCCCTGGGCGTTGACTATGAGATACTGAATGGCGAATGCACAGGACAGTTTGCCCACAACCCCGAGCCGTTGGAGAAGAACCTGCAGGGCATCATGGACAAGATGCGACAGGGCGGTTTCGACCTTGGTATTGTTGTCGATCCTGATGTGGACCGTCTGGCCTTCATCTGCGAGGACGGCCGGATGTTTGGTGAGGAGTACACACTCGTCTCTGTTGCCGACTACGTGCTGGCTCACGACAAGGGCAATACCGTTTCTAATCTGAGCAGCACACGTGCCTTGCGCGACGTCACAGAGAAACATGGCGGCCAGTACACAGCTGCTGCTGTGGGCGAGGTGAACGTCACCACGAAGATGAAGGAGGTGGGTGCTGTCATCGGCGGCGAAGGCAATGGTGGCGTCATCTATCCCGAGAGTCACTATGGCCGTGACGCCCTCGTGGGCATCGCCCTTTTCCTGTCGTCGCTGGCACAGAAGGGCTGCAAGGTTAGCGAGCTGCGCCAGACCTTCCCTGACTATCAGATTGCCAAGAACCGCATCGACTTGACGCCTGAGACCGATGTCGATGCCATCCTCGTGAAGGTCAAGGAGCTCTTCTCGAATGACCCCGAGGCTCGGGTTAACGACATCGATGGCGTGAAGATCGACTTCCCCACAAAGTGGGTTCATCTGCGTAAGTCGAACACGGAGCCCATCATCCGTGTCTATAGTGAGGCACAGACGATGGCTGAGGCCGATGAGCTTGGTAAACGCCTCATGCAGGTTGTTTACGATATGCAGTAATACGAAGGAAGCCCGCCAATCGGCGGGCTTCCTTCGTATTATTCAACTCTCAATTACATATTCATGCCACCATCAACCTGGATGACCTGTCCGCTGATGTAGCTCGACATGTCGCTGGCCAGGAACACGGCGCAGTTGGCGATGTCGTCAACGGTACCGCCGCGGCGGAGGGGAATCTTGTTGCACCACTCCTTACGCACCTCGTCGGGCAGGGCCTGTGTCATGGCCGTGTCAATGAAGCCTGGAGCGATGGCGTTGGCACGGATGCCCTTGGGGCCCATCTCCTGACCGATACTCTTGGCAAGGGCGATGAGACCAGCCTTCGAAGCAGCGTAGTTTGCTTGTCCGGCATTGCCGTGAACACCCACCACAGAAGCCATGTTGATGATGCTGCCGCCACGCTGGCGCATCATGACGGGCACACAGGCATGGATGAAGTTGAAGGCCGACTTCAGGTTGACGGCAATCACGGCATCCCACTGCTGCTCGGTCATGCGCAGCATCAGTCCGTCCTTGGTGATGCCGGCGTTGTTCACCAGAATATCAATGGTGCCAAACTCTTCCTTGATGGCCTTCACCACTTCCTCGGTCTGCGCGAAGTCGGCAGCGTTGGAGGCATAGCTCTTAGCCTTGACGCCCTTGGCAGCAATCTCTTTCTCGGTCTCTTCGTTAACTTCGAGGTCGGTGAACGCAATGTTGGCTCCCTCCTCGGCAAATTTCAGCGCGATAGCTTTTCCGATACCGCGTGCTGCACCAGTAATCAGTGCAGTCTTTCCTTCTAACATTCCCATAAAAATTATTTACTATTTGACTATTTACTATTTACGATTTATTTACTAATTTCTCAATTATTTTCTCAGCTTTCCAAGTGCACCGTACACCACCTTGGCCACCTGGGGTTTTGTGGCCTCCTCGGTCATGCCGTGTGCAATACGTCCGTAGATGTACGGTACCTCAAGGCCCTTGATACAATAGTGGGTGATGTCGGCTACCAAGTCAACATTCTCAATGTCAAACTCACCGTCCTCCTTGCCCTCTGAATAGACCTTGCGGAACAGTTCTATCTCAGCATCGTCGAAGTTCTTGCGTACCTTCTCTACCATCCAGATGTTACGGAAGAACTCGGCACGCAGGTTTCCGTTGCGTACCACCGTCTCACGAATCATGTTCAGGTGTGTGTAGATGAGTTCGATAACCTTTTCCTGTGGACGTATCTTCTTGGCGGCCACTTCATCGAGTTTGTCGCTCAGTCGCTCCAGTTCACTCTCGATGACGGCATAGTAGATGTCCTCCTTCGACTTGAAGTAGGTGTATAGTGTGCGACGACCTTTACCCGATGAGACGGCAATATCGTTCATCGTCGTGTTCTCGAGGCCTTTCTTGGCGAAAAGCACTCTGGCCTCGTCCACCAGCAATTGTCGGGTTTTGGATATTGACATATCTTTTGTACCTCCTTTGTTTGATTGAAATTGCACACTGCTTGTATCGTGTGCAAAAGTACTTCTTTTATCTGAATTAGCCAAAAAAAACGCGAAAAAAGTCTGTCTATCTGTTTTCTTTTTGCGAAAAAGTGAGGAATATCAGAATTATTTTGTACTTTTGCGCTCATAAGTGACTTTTGACAGTCAAATAACGACTAATTTGTATGATCGATATGATAAAGAAATATAGCATTCTTTCTCTCCTTCTCCTGCTCTGTGGAATAGTGGGGCAGGCGCAGACACTCGTGTTTGAACAGAGTTATAATTCTGC
>CAZLPO010000029.1:0-21488 GCA_964561385.1 uncultured Prevotella sp. | reverse complement strand
GAATCTCTTCTTTGCACCGGAGTTTGTCTTTACTTTTGGCATTTTTTTAATGTTTTAATTGTTTATAAATTAACGGTGGCAACGCATATACCGGGCGCAGCGCACCTTACTAAATTCTTTACTCTTCAGTCTCCGTCAGCTTCTTCAGCGCATCGGCCGAAATCTTAGCATTGGCGAACAGTCCGCCATTTGCAGGTGTCTCGGTGTCAATCTCCGGCACCTCGCTGGCCTGCACCTTCTTTGTTTCCTTGGCATTAGCTTCGGAGGCCTCACGGTCGCGAGCCTGCTGGCTCTTCTTCTTCTCGCCGGCCTTCTTCGGGGCCAGGTAGAGGAACATCTTCTTACCCTCCAACGACGGCATACCTTCGACCTTGCCCACCTCTTCGAGGTCGTTGGCAAATCTCAGCAGCAGCACTTCGCCCTGCTCCTTGAACAGGATGGAGCGGCCACGGAAGAAAACGTATGCGCGTACCTTATTACCTTCTTCGAGGAACTCCTTGGCATGCTTGAGCTTGAACTGGTAGTCGTGCTCGTCGGTCTGAGGTCCGAAACGGATTTCCTTCACCTCCACCTTCACTTGCTTGGCTTTCATCTCCTTAGCACGCTTCTTCTGCTGGTAGAGGAACTTGGAATAGTCGATGATGCGACAAACGGGAGGATTGGCATTAGGCGAAATCTCCACAAGGTCAACACCCTGATCGCGTGCCATGTCAAGTGCCTGACGGGTAGGCATCACAGTCGATCCGTCATCGCCGACGATGCGGACTTCACGTACACGAATCTGCTCGTTGACACGGTACTGATTCTTTATTTTGTCATTCTTCATCTAACAATTTTTCCAAAATCGGCTGCAAAGGTACAATAATTCAGCGAATTAACAAAACTTTTTGCCTTTATTTTTTATTCAACGCGACAATTATTCTCATTGTACGGCACCATAGAGCCTAACTGTGCCCCCATCGCTCTGACAATATTTCCTTACGAGTTCCTGAATAAACCGCGCATTGGACGTTACACGCTCACGGTCACCATCGTAGCCGTTGATGAGCACCAGCAGGTGGGTAGTAGCCATTGTCATCTTGGTGCGCTCATTGTCACTGGTGGGCGTTCCTACCCCACCCTCGGCATCGCGATAGACGGGCAGTCCGGCGATGTTCAGCAGGCCGCGGCCAATGCCTTCGTAGGGTTCACCCTCACGGCCGATGCCCAGCGTCAGCGTGTCGCCCACCATCTTGTCGGCATCGAAGCCGCCAATACTGTAGCCATAGACGATGGAGGCAAGGTTCACCAAATCGACCAGCGTGTCAATCTGGTAGAGTTCCTTTCCCTGCAGCATACGGCGTATAAGCTGCTCGCTAGCAGGACGGTAGCGTGAGGGATCCTTGCCACAGGCCTTATAGACGCGCCGTGTGGCGGCAATACCCGACTGCTCCTTCAGCGACTCCGTAGTCAACTCCTGCCGGAAGCGTTCCTCCCACTGGTGGATTTCCTCCCATAGCTCGGCACAGTAGGGGGTGTTCACCACCTGTGCCTCGACGGCTGCTCCCACGAACCGCGGACACACCGTCTCAATCTCCTGTGATACGATGATGTTCATTCTATCATTTCTAAGAATTCGTCTTCAGACACGATGCGGATACCAAGCTTCTCTGCCTTCTGGAGTTTTGAGGGTCCCATGTTCTCGCCTGCCAGAATGAAGGAAGTCTTGCTGCTGATACTGCCGACGTTCTTGCCTCCGTTCTGCTCGATGATAAGCTTGTACTCGTCGCGCGAATGATGAGCAAAGACACCACTGATGACGATTGACTGTCCAGCAAGTTTAGTAGAGAGAGGAGAGAGGAGGGAGGATGCTAGTTGAAACTGCAGGCCGTAGCCACGCAAGCGCTCAACAATTTCGCGGTTCCGTGGGTTGTGGAAGTAGCTGATGATGCTCTTAGCCATCACCTCACCGATACCCTCCACCTCCTGCAAATCCTCGAGTCCGGCCGTCATCAGCGCGTCCATCGTCTTGAAGTGGCGGGCCAACAGACGCGCTGAGGTCTCGCCGACGAAACGGATACCAAGAGCAAAGACGACACGCTCGAACGGAACGTCCTTCGAACGCTGTATGCCGTTAACAATACGCTGGGCTGATTTCGTACGCGAACCGTCGCCATTAATCTGCTGAACCTCAATGTTATACAGGTCGGCCACATTATGTATCAGTCCGCGACGGAAATACTCATCGATGGTCTCTGGCCCCAGCGAGTCAATGTTCATGGCCTTGCGGGCTATGAAGTGCTCGATGCGTCCCTTGATCTGCGGCGGACAGCCAGTATCGTTAGGACAGTACCAGGCGGCCTCACCCTCGTAGCGTACCAATGGTGTGCCGCACTCAGGACAGCGTTTGATGAACTGAACGGGCTGCGCAATGATGGGACGCTGGTCGATGTCGACTCCCACAATCTTTGGAATGATCTCACCGCCTTTCTCCACATAGACATGGTCGCCGATATGCAGGTCGAACGAACGGATGAAGTCCTCATTGTTCAAGGTGGCACGGCGCACGGTGGTACCCGCCAACTGCACGGGAGCCATATTAGCCACAGGGGTGACAGCACCCGTACGGCCTACCTGATAGGTGACCTCAAGCAACTCGGTGCAGGCACGCTCGGCCTTGAACTTATAGGCAATGGCCCAGCGAGGCGACTTAGCCGTATAGCCAAGGGCACGCTGCTGGCGCAGCGAGTTCACCTTCAGCACCACGCCGTCGGTGGCCACCGGCAAGTTCTTGCGCTCGGCATCCCAGTAGTTGATGAAATCAAGAATCTCTTCGACGGTGCGGACCTTACGCATACCCTCGCTAATCTTAAAGCCCCACTGCCGGGCGGCTTCCAGGTTCTCATAGTGGCCGTCGGCGGGCAGATCCTCACCTAACAGATAATAGAGGTACGCGTCAAGCTGACGACTGGCCACGACACGGGAGTCGAGACTCTTCAGCGTGCCGCTGGCCGCGTTGCGCGGATTAGCGAACAACGGTTCCTCGGCTGCCTCACGCTCCTTGTTCAACCGCTCGAACGAAGTCCAAGGCATGAGGATCTCGCCACGGATCTCGAATTCTTTCGGAGGTACGGGGGTACGGGGGTACCCCCGAATCTCAAGGGGTATTGACCTGATGGTGCGCACGTTCTGCGTCACATCGTCGCCATGTACGCCGTCGCCACGTGTCACGGCCTGCACCAGTTTGCCGTCAACGTATATCAACGAGATGGAGAGACCGTCGTACTTCATCTCGCAGCACACCTCAAACTCCTCACCAGCCAGTCCACGCTTCACGGACTCATACCAGTCGCGCACATCCTGCTCGTTATAGGTGTTGGCCAGCGACAGCATGGGATAACGGTGCTCCACCTGCCGGAACTCTGTCTGCAGGTCACTACCCACACGCTGGGTCGGCGAGTTGGGGTCGGCCATCTCTGGGTGGCGCGCCTCCAGGTCCTGCAGCTCGTGCATCAGCTGATCGAAGTCGTAGTCACTGATGCTGGGCTGGTTCTGCACGTAATACCTGTAGTTATGCTCATGCAGCTCACGTCGTAACTGCTCAATGCGTTGTCTTTCGTCCATCATTCTCGCTAATTTGTGTGCAAAAATACGAAAAAGTATGCTATTTCCCTTGGATTTGCACATAAAAAATCACTTTTCACGCCGCCTTTCTTGTTTGTTTATGGAATAATAGCTACCTTTGCAACGGTTCCTAACATTATTATATATAGAGGATGAGATTCTGGAAGAAAAAAGACAAAGGTCCCTACCCCCGTTCGTTTGCCAAACGGCTCACTTGGCGCATCATGCTCATGCTGCTCATCGTGATGGGCATCATCTCAGCAATCATCGTGTTCATAGGATGGTCACTGGCAGTAGGGGGCATAGAACTCATTTGCGACAGGCAGATAGAATATAAAGCTAAGAGCGTGGAACAGAAACTGACCGAGGTGTTTGTGGCCACGGCCAATACGGTACCCGACATTGAGAGCAACCTTCATCGTCCGGACCAAATGCAGGCCATCATGAAGCGTATGGTGGAGCTGAACCCACATATCCGCAGCTGCGGCATCAGCTTCCGTGAAAACTATTATCCGCAGAAGGGCCGCTGGTTCTGCCCTTACGCCCAGCGCTGCGACAGCGACAGCATCGTGGTGATGCAGACTATCGGCGGTACGGAGCAGGACTACCTGCGCGAGGAGTGGTTTCAGGAAGGCATGAAAGCTAAGAAAGGACACTGGTCGAAGCCGTTCTTTGACGGCAAGGACAAGAAAACGCCATTAGTAGCCTATCTGACGCCTATCCGCGACGAGCGCGACAGTACCGTGGCCGTGTTAGGCGTTGACATGTCGCTGGATATTCTGGCAGGGGTGGCCATGACAAAACACGCCCTCGAAGACAGTGCGGAGACATGGTCGGCCGAGAAAGAGGTGTATTTTTTCATCGTCGATTCGACAGGTACCTTCCTGGCACATCCTGACAGGAAACGCATTGTCCGCAAAAACTTCATAGAAATGGCCAAAGAGACGCCCAACTCCTCAGACGACCTTGTCGGCCGCACAATACTCAAGGGAGGGGAATCGAGCTATCTGAGCCATGACGATGATTACAACAACATCGTCATTGACGGCGAGGAGGTGATGATTAACTACACGCCGATTAAGCATACTAACTGGACGCTGGTGCTGGTGTTCACCAATTACTATGTCGAGTTTGCCGGCTATATCGTCGGAGGTGTGCTGCTGTTCTTCATCCTGATAGGACTCATCGTGGTGTTCTTCGCCGGCCGCAGGGGCATCAAGAAAACCTCAAAGCCGCTGAAACAGCTGGCAGCATCGGCCGACGAGGTGGCCAAGGGTAACTTCGACGTACGCCTGCCGGACATCAAGAGCCGTGACGAGATACACCAGTTGCGCGACTCGTTTGACAATATGCAACAGTCACTGAACCGCTATGTCCGTGAGTTGCGCGAGACCACGGCACAGAAGGCCTCGATGGAGAGTGAGCTGAAGATTGCGCACGACATCCAGATGTCCATGCTACCCAAGACATTCCCGCCCTATCCGGAACGCGACGACATAGACATCTACGGATCGCTGACACCGGCCAAGGCTGTCGGCGGCGACCTCTTCGACTTCTATATCCATGACAATCAGTTCTTCTTCTGCATCGGTGATGTTTCGGGCAAGGGAATACCGGCCTCGTTGCTGATGGCTGTCACACGCTCACTGTTCCGCAACATCTCTGCCCATGTGTCATCCCCCGAGCAGATATTATACGCGCTCAACAATGCGCTGGCGGAGAATAACGAGACCAATATGTTCGTGACGCTCTTCACGGGTGTGCTCGACATCGCCACAGGACATCTGCGCTATTGCAACGCCGGACACAATTCGCCGATAATTGCAGGAGACGGGGTCCGCAAACTGCCATGCCTGCCTAACGTGGCATTAGGCATCATGCCCGAATACCAGTTCGAGGCACAGGAAACGGACATTGCCCCACAGACCACCATCTTCCTCTTTACCGATGGTCTGACAGAAGCTGAGAACACACAGCACGCGCTGTTTGGTGACGACCGCATTCAGCAGGTGGTAACGCGACTGCTCACCAATGGTCAGCACCAGCCCCAGCAGCTCATTCAGCAGATGATACAGGAGGTGCATGCCTTTGTGGGCAGCGCAGAACAGAGCGACGACCTCACGATGCTCGCCGTACAATACTCACCGCAGCGCCCATGAGACATCCGCTGCGTATGTTCAGCATCCTGCGGTTTATCTGGAAGGCGCGTCGACCAAGCACCATCCACGACATGCCGGTCATCGTCGATACGTTCTGGATCAAGAGCGGCTACGAGGCCCTGACCTTCTTCGGGACCATCCTGACGCACACGCAGAAGGAGGCCGATGCCATGAGCAACCGGCTGTCAACACTGAAGAACCACGAGATGATACACCTCAAGCAGGCGCAATCGACAGGCGACTCCTGGTGGCGCTTCTACAGGTTATACCTGAAGTTCTGGCTGCAGGGGTGGCGTCGGCGCAAGAAATATCCCAATGCCGGCTACGTGCTGAACCCGTTCGAGATGGAGGCCTACGAGCACATGGACGACCTTGGCTACCTGTCGCAGTGCAAGGACGGGGCTACGGAGTGGAAACGGTTTGCCGCTATGTCAATCGACGAGCGACATAAATACAAGAGATACAGACTGACAAAATGAGACGAGGACTGATTCTTGAGGGTGGTGCCATGCGCGGACTCTTCACTGCAGGCATCATAGACGTCATGATGGAGCATGACGTCTGGCCCGATGGTATCATCGGCGTATCGGCAGGCGCCGCTTTCGGCTGTAACTACAAGTCGCGCCAGAAGGGACGGGCCATCCGCTATAACATGCGCTTTGCGCGTGACCCACGCTACAGCGGTCTGCGCTCACTCATCATGACGGGCGACTACTTCAACGCTGAGTTCGACTATCATGTGGTCCCCACGACGTACGACATCTTCGACAACGAGGCGTTCGAGCAGAACCCGATGGCGTTCATCGCCGTCTGTACAGACGTAGAGACGGGGAAGCCAGTCTACAAGAAACTGGATACGTGCACGCCTGACACCTATGACTGGATACGCGCGTCGGCCTCGATGCCGCTGGCCTCGAAGGTTGTGGAGCTGGAAGGACACAAGCTGCTGGACGGCGGCGTCAGCGACTCCATTCCCTTGGAGTATGCTGAACAAAATGGCTATACGCACAATGTGGTCATCCTGACACAGCCCGAGGGCTATGTCAAACAACACAACCGCCTGATGCCGCTCATGCGCATCGCCCTGCGCCGCTATCCCAGAATGATAGAGGCCCTGGACCAGCGTCACCTGATGTATAACCGTCAACTGGAATACGTGCGCCAGGCTGAACACGAAGGCCGCTGTCTCGTCATCCGTCCAGAAGGAAAGATTCCCATCGGGCACGTCTCGCACAACCCGCAGCAGATGCATCGTGTTTATGAACTGGGGCGGCAGATGGGCAAACGACGCATCAAGGACATCAAACAAATCTACATGCATAACTAATCATTGACAAAAAGGACTATCTATGAGACTACGCTTACTAAATTTATCAGCAATCTTACTACTGTCGACCATGGCGATGGCCGACAACAGTTCATACGACCTGCAAAAGCCCTTTGGCTTCTGCACCGTCGCATCGCGTACCACCAGTACCGCCTACGACATCACGGGCGGCGGCTGCTATGATTATCCAGTCACAGGGGTCAGCAACGACAAGGTCATTGTCCTGTCATCGACTGGCGAGGACATGAAAAGCACGATTGCTAACGCCATCAAGAACTACAGCGTGATTGTCTTTGACGGCTCGAAAGGCGACTTCATCGTGTCGAGCTACATCGAACTGAAAAACATCAAAGACAAGACCCTGCTCGGCATCAACCAGGCCCGCCTCTGTACCACGTGGTATGCCACACAGGAAATCATTGATGCACTCAACGCTGCCGGCGTGCCAAGCATGAGCACCAGTGGCGGCGGCGGCACCCTGTCGAACGGCATCTACGTAAACGAGGAAGCGGAGTTCTGGACACGACAAATCATCATCGACATGACCGGCGACAAGACAGAGGCATACCGCAAGTCGGGCATCTTCTACGTTAGCGGCTGCCAGAACATGATTTTCCGCAACCTGAAGTTTGTCGGTCCCGGCTCCATTGACGTGGGTGGCAGCGATCTCATATCCTTCATCAACAGTACCAAGAACTGCTGGGTTGACCACTGTGAGTTCACGGACGGCATGGACGGCAACTTCGACATCACCAAACAGTCGGACTTCAACACCGTCAGCTGGTGTACCTTCAGCTATACCGACCGCTCGTACATGCATCAGAACACCAACCTCATCGGCAGCAGCGACAGCGAGACGGTGAACTACCTGAACACCACGTTCGCCTTTAACCACTGGGGAGCCAACTGTCGCGCCCGCATGCCAATGGCTCGTGTAGGCAAGATACACATGCTGAACAACTACTACTCGTGCACCACAGGCAGTAACGTAATCAACCCGCGAAAGAACTCGGAGTTCTTGGTGGAGGGCAATTACTTCGAGAAGGGACTTACCAAGATATACAGCCTGTCATCAGCCAAGGCCGTCACCTGGGCCGCCAACAACTATGCCGCAGACCCAAAAGCCACAAAGCCATCATCAATCGGCGCCCTCGTCACCGTACCCTATTCCTATACGGTGGCCGATGCAAGCGTCATCCCCGCCGAGGTCTCCGCCCATGCTGGTGCTACCCTCTATCTGGATACTGACGACCTGACAACGGTAGAGACCGTCAGGACAACTAATGGCAACCGGCAGAAGGACCCTTGCTATAATCTGGCCGGCCAGCGGGTGGACGGTCAGACCCGAGGACTCATCATCTGTAATGGAAGACTAATTATCAACAAATAAATGAGAATAGACATTATCACCGTACTGCCCGAGATGATTGAGGGCTTCGTACACGAGAGCATACTGGCCCGTGCCGAGAAAAAGGGACTGGCCGAGATACGACTGCACAACCTGCGTGACTACACACTCGACAAATGGCGTCGCGTTGACGACTACCCCTATGGCGGCTCTGCGGGTATGGTCATGCAATGTGAGCCCATAGACCGCTGTATCACTGCCTTGAAAGCGGAACGTGACTACGATGAGGTCATCTTTACCTCGCCCGATGGCGAACGCTTTGACCAGCACATGGCCAACGAACTGTCGCTGAAGGGTAACCTCATCATCCTGGCCGGCCACTATAAGGGTATCGACCAACGTGTACGCGATCACCTTATTACAAAAGAGATCAGTATCGGCGACTTCGTGCTGACGGGCGGCGAACTGGTCGCTGCCATGATTGCCGACGCCATCGTACGTGTCGTACCTGGCGTCATCGGCGATGAGCAGAGTGCCCTGAGCGACTGCTTCCAGGACGACCTGCTGGCTGCACCTATCTATACACGTCCGGCTGACTACAAAGGATGGAAGGTACCTGATATACTGCTCTCTGGCAACGAAGCAAAGATCAGAAACTGGGAGCTGGAACAGGCCATGGAACGTACACGACGCCTGCGTCCCGACCTGCTGAAAGAAGACTAAATGCATATAATCTGAATATTTTTAGCAGGAAGGCACGTCTTTCTCGTAATAAATTAGTAACTTTGCCCCGAATTCACAAAAACGTAAAGCGAAATGTTCAGTAAAGAGACATACGTTCGGCGGCGTGCCGAGCTGAAGAAACTGGTTGGCAAGGGCATCGTCGTCCTCTTCGGCAACAACGAAGCACCGTACAACTATCCCGCCAACGGATATGCCCCGTTCAGGCAGGATTCCACGTTCCTGTACTACTTCGGACAACACCGCGAGGGTCTGGTAGGTGTCATCGATATTGACAACGACGAGGAATGGCTGTTTGGCGATGACATCGATGTAGAGGACATCGTATGGATGGGATACACCCCATCGGTAGCTGACCTCGCCGCAGAGGTGGGCATCACCAAGACTGCCCCGATGGCAAATCTCCGTTCAGTATGTTGCTGTGGCACAGCAACAAGTTCAACGCTCCACTTCCTGCCACCCTATCGCCACGACACGAAGATTCAAATCATGGATCTGCTGGGCATCCATCCCTCGAAGCAGAAGGAGGAGGCCTCGCTACCGCTCATCCAGGCTGTTGTCAAGCAGCGCGCCACGAAGAGCGCCGAAGAGATTGCCTACATTGAGGCCGCCTGTGACGTGGGCTACGTCATGCACACCACGGCTCAGATGCTCATCAAGCCCGGCGTAACAGAACGGTTCGTTGCCGGACAAGTTGATGGCATCGCCCGTTCGCTGGCACAGGGCAATAGTTTTGCCACCATCTTCTCACAGCATGGCGAGATCATGCACGGCTCACCATCGGACGCCCCATTGGAGGACGGACGACTGGTGCTCTGCGATGCTGGCTGTGAACTGAACGACTACTGCTCCGACCACACACGCACGATGCCCGTCAACGGACGGTTCACGCAGCGCCAGTTAGAAATCTACAGCATCGTCGAGGAGTGTCACGACTATGTGTTAGAGGTGGCTAAGCCCGGCGTGAAGTATATGGATGTTCACTTTGCCGTCTGCAGACTGATGACAGAGCGACTGAAGGAGCTCGGACTGATGAAGGGCGACACAGACGAGGCCGTACGAGCCGGTGCACACGCCATGTTCCTGCCCCATGGACTGGGACACATGATGGGCATGGACGTGCATGACATGGAAGGATTGGGACAGACATACGTCGGCTTTGATGATGAGACACGCCCCAACCTGGAGCAGTTCGGCACAAACTGCCTGCGCATGGGTCGCCGACTGGAACCGGGCTTCGTGGTGACCGACGAGCCGGGCATATACTTCATCCCACACCTCATCGACCTGTGGCGCAAGGAGCAGCACTGTGCCGAATTCCTGAATTTCGACAAGTTGGAGACGTACAAGGACTTCGGCGGCATCCGCATCGAGGACGACCTGCTGATTACACAGGACGGATGCCGCTTCTTGGGCAGCAAGCGGATACCGTATCATCCAGTAGAACTCGAAGAATTCATGGCCCGGGCGGAATAACGGAATACCGGAATGACGGAATGCCGAAATATCGAAATAAAAACTCAAAACAATAACAACAATGAAAAAGGTTTTAACATTCGCACTCATGGCCATGGTGGCTGTCAGTGCAGGGGCTGCCAAGAAGAAGGCACCCGCAAAAGACAAGAACAAGCCCGTTTTTACCGTCATCAAGGAGAACCCCATCACCAGCATCAAGGACCAGAACCGTTCGGGCACCTGCTGGGACTACAGTACGCTGTCGTTCTTTGAGGCCGAGATCCTGAAGGCTACGGGCAAGGAGTACGACCTTGAAGAGTCGTTTGTAGCCAATAAGACTTATATGGAACGCGCCATTCAGGTGGTTCGTTTCCATGGTGACTGCCAGTTCTCGCAAGGCGGTTCGGCAGAGGACGTGCTGGCAACGATGAAGACGCACGGCATCGTTCCGCAGGGTATCATGCCGTTCCCCGGCTCGCTCTATGGTGACTCGCTGAACAACTTTAACGAGTTCTTCTCATTGCTCGAGCCTTACGTGGCTGCCATCGCCAAGAGCGACGCCAAGAAAATCTCGAACCAGTGGAAGGAAGGTCTGCAGGGCATCCTCGATGCTTATCTCGGCAAATGCCCGGAGAAGTTCACCTATGAGGGTAAGGAGTACACCCCGAAGACATTCGTCAAGAGCCTCGGCATAGACCTGAACGACTACGTCAGCATCACCAGCTACACCCACCATCCCTTCTACACGGCCTTTGCCGTCGAGGTGCAGGACAACTGGCGCTTCCCCCTGTCGTACAATCTGCCGATGGACGAGATGATGCAGGTCATCGACAACGCCATCAACGAGGGCTACACCATCGCCTGGGGCGGTGACGTGTCGGAACCAGGCTTTACCCGTCAGGGACTAGCCTACGCCATCGACACCAAGAAAGCAGAGAGTCTGTCGGGCAGCGACATGGCCAAATGGCTGAAGCTGACTGCTGAGAAACGTCGTAACCTCATCGACTCACTGGGATACACCGTGCCTGAGGTCGTACCGACACAGGAGATGCGTCAGGAGCGCTTTGACAACTGGGAACTGACCGACGACCACGGCATGCTCATCTACGGTGTCGCCAAGGACCAGGCAGGCAAGGAGTACTATATGGTAAAGAACTCTTGGGGTGAGAGCGGAGCCTATAAGGGCATCTGGTACATGACCAAGACTTTCATCGCCGCCAACACCATGGACTTCCTCATTAATAAGAAGGCCATACCCGCTGATATTCGTAAGAAACTCGGCATTTAATACTTAGAAATAGGTAAAAAAACGGCATGTTCTGTTAATTTTTTGACAGAATATGCCGTTATTTCATTTTTTATTCTTAACTTTGAGCGCTATTTTGCCATAATAGGCTCTGTAGCCACCAAAGAGAAAGAATAAAAACAACATATAAATGCATTTTAAATGGAATTACGAACCACCTACATCAGACAGACGCGCGGCAGCTAAGGAGCTGGCCGACAAGATTGGCATGAGTCCAATCTTGGCCGACCTGCTCATTCAGCGTGGCATTAAGACGGAGTCGGCGGCAAAACGCTTCTTCCGGCCGATGCTCAACGAGCTGATTGACCCGTTCCTGATGAACGACATGGACGTGGCTGTCGATCGCCTGAATGACGCAATGGGGCGCAAAGAGCGCATCATGGTCTACGGCGACTACGACGTTGACGGATGTACGGCGGTAGCTTTGGTGTATAAGTTCCTGCAGCAGTTCTATTCCAACATTGAGTACTATATCCCCGACCGATATGAAGAGGGCTATGGCATCAGCAAGAAAGGACTGGACTACGCAGCGGAACATGGTGTGAAACTGATTATCGTGCTCGATTGCGGCATCAAGGCAATCGACGAGATTACCTATGCCAAGTCACTTGGCATTGACTTTATTATCTGCGACCATCACGTGCCGGACGACGAACTGCCCTGCGCAGTGGCTATTCTCAACCCGAAACGTGAGGATTCGACCTATCCCTTCAAACACTTGTGTGGCTGTGGCGTGGGCTTTAAGTTCATGCAGGCATTCGCCAAGAACAACGGCATTCCCTTCTCGCGACTGATACCGCTGTTGGAGTTCTGTGCCGTCAGCATCGCCGCGGATATCGTGCCGGTAACGGGCGAGAACCGTATCTTGGCCTTCCACGGTTTGAAACAGCTGAACCAGAATCCCTCGGTAGGTCTGAAGTCCATCATCGAGATATGCGGACTGACTGGCCGCGAGTTGACCATGAGCGACATCGTCTTTAAGATTGGCCCGCGCATCAACGCCTCCGGACGTATGCAGAATGGTACCGAGGCCGTTGACCTGCTGGTGGAGCGTGACTTCCAGAAAGCGCTGACCGAAGCCCTGCTCATCAACGAATACAACGAGCAACGCAAGGATGTGGACAAGCAGATGACTGAAGAGGCCAACCTGATTATTGAGAAACTGGAAAGTCAGAAACATCACTCCAGCATTGTCCTCTACGATGAGAACTGGAAAAAAGGCGTGGTGGGCATCGTGGCTTCACGCATGACTGAGCTTTACTTCCGTCCGACAGTGGTTCTGACACGCTCGGGCGAGTTTGCCACAGGTTCGGCACGCAGTGTCGCCGGCTACGACATCTACGATGCAGTGAAGTCATGCCGCGACATCCTTGAGAACTTCGGCGGCCACACCTATGCTGTCGGCCTGACGCTGCGCATCGAGAATATTCCCGAGTTCCGCCGCCGTTTCCAGGAATATGTCAACAGTCACATCCTGCCCGAGCAAACAGAGGCAGCCCTCGACATCGAGGAGGAGGTGGACTTCAAGGACATCACGAAGAAGCTGCATAACGACCTGAAGCGCTTTGCGCCGCATGGTCCTGGCAACCCGAAACCTATATTCTGCACACGCAACGTCTATGACTATGGTACATCCAAGGTGGTGGGACGCCAGCAGGAGCACATCAAGCTGGAACTGGTGGACTCAAAGTCATCGAACGTCATGAACGGTATTGCCTTCGGTCAGAGTCAGGCTGCCCGCTACATCAAGTCGAAGCGCTCGTTCGACATCGCATATACCATCGAGGAGAACATCTACAAGCGCAGTGAGGTTCAGCTGCAGATTGAGGATATCAGACCAAGTGAGGAGTGACTGCTACAGGGACATCCTGAAACAATTCTGGGGCTATGATGATTTCCGCGGCATTCAGCGTGAAATCATCGAGTCGATAACAAGTGGGCACGACACGCTGGGACTGATGCCAACGGGAGGCGGCAAGTCCATCACTTTCCAGGTACCGGCGCTGGCACAGGAGGGTACCTGTGTGGTTATCACCCCCCTGATAGCCTTGATGAAAGACCAGGTACAGAACCTGCGCCGACGGGGCATCAAGGCTGCCGCCATCTACTCTGGCATGCACCATGATGATATCCTGACCACTCTTGAGAATGCCGTCTTCGGAGAGGTCAAGATTCTCTATGTATCACCCGAACGATTGTCCAGCGACCTCTTTCGCACGAAACTGCGCCATATGCAGGTCAGCTTCATCTGTGTGGACGAAGCCCACTGCATCTCACAATGGGGCTATGACTTCCGCCCCAGCTACCTCGCCATTGCTGACATCCGCCAAGATCTGCCGAAGGCTCCGGTCCTGGCACTGACTGCCACCGCTACGCCCGCTGTAGTCGATGACATGCAAGAGAAACTCACCAGCCACGCCCCCCACCCCGACTCTGCCCCCACCCCGTTCAATGTCTTCCGCATGAGCTTTGAGCGCAAGAACCTGGCCTATGTCGTCCGTCGGGCCATGGACAAGCACGAGGAGCTGATACATATATTAAATAATGTAGAGGGGACTGCCATTGTCTATGTCCGCAGCCGTCGACGTTCCAAGGAGATTGCTGACCTGCTGAACAATGTCGGCATCAGTGCGACACACTATCACGCCGGACTTGACAACACTACCAAAGACATCCGGCAACACGACTGGCAGCAGGATAAGGTACGTGTCATGGTTGCCACCAATGCCTTCGGCATGGGCATCGACAAGCCAGATGTCAGGACAGTTGTCCACATGGATTGCCCCGACAGCATAGAAGCCTACTTCCAGGAGGCAGGACGTGCCGGACGTGACGGGCGGAAAGCCTATGCCGTACTGCTCTATAGCGATGCTGATGAGCGGAAACTGCTGAAACGCATCACAGACACCTATCCCGACAAGGACTATGTTCGGAAGGTCTACGACCATCTCGCCTACTACTATCAGGTGGGCCTGGGCTCTGGCTACAACGTCACCTTCGAGTTCAACGTCGATGACTTCTGCCACAAGTTCCACCATTTCCCCATCCAAGTACACTCCGCCCTGAAGATCCTGAACCGCGCAGGCTACATCGACTACATTGAAGAACAGGAGAACCAGGCCCGCGTAATGTTTATCCTGAAACGCGACCAGCTATATCAATTAAGATACACGGAACCTAACGAGGAGCGGGTCATCACGGCACTTCTGCGGAACTACGGAGGACTGTTCGTCGACTTCGGTTTTATTGATGAAGCCTTCATTGCCCATGAGACGGGACTGTCACGCCCTGTAGTCTATGACACCCTCAAGCAACTGGCCATGAAGAACATCATCCGCTTCATCCCACAGAAGCATACGCCCTATGTCAGGTACTTGCAACGCCGCGAGGAGTCCGAACGGCTGATCTTCGCGCCAGAGGTTTATGAAAAGTTGAAAGAGCGGTATACGGAGCGTATCTACGCCATGCTCGACTACGTCAAGACTACAAATCAGTGCCGCAGCCGCCAGCTGCTGCGCTATTTCGGTGAAAAAGACAGTCATGACTGCGGACAATGCGATGTATGTCTAGCCTATAACGGCACGCTGACCAACAACAAGAAGACTGCCGAAGCCCAAGAACTCATCCGACAACTGCTGGCCGACCGCCAGCCTCATCCCATCACCATCCTGCACAGTCTGCCCCTGCCCTACGAGCAGATAGAAGCAGCGCTAACCTACATGAACCAGGAAGAGTTGGTGCAGGTTGTTGACGGACAAATACAACTGGCATAAAAAACGTGGATGGCGCAGGACGCTGCCATCCACTCTATATAGATAAGGTGTTATCAGCAACTGCTGATGAAAATGCTTATCGGCGGCAAATATAGTCAATTTATCCATAGGATACAAATTTTTCTGCCAAAAAGTTCAAAAAAACATGAAAAAAGACATGAAAGTTAAAGTATGTGGCTTACGAGACGCCCAAAACATCCTTCAGGTTGCAGCATTAAGCGTCGACTGGATAGGTTTTGATTTCCTACCTGGTTCCCCAAGATATATGTCTATGATTCCTACACATGCAGGTATCATCCCCGACCGTTCCAGTCTGTCACACCCGACACTTGACGCCGAGCATCCGACACCCCTCAGAGTGGGTGTCTTTGCCGACGAGATGGCACAGAACATCATCACGCGTGTCGTCAACTTCCAATTAGATATCATTCAGTTGAACGGACACGAGATGCCAACATTCATCCGCAACCTGCGCCGTACGCTCGATCCGGACATCCGCCCCGGCATTAAGTTCATGAAAGCGATTACGGTAATCAAGCGCGATGACATCGCAACATACAAGAATTATGCCGACAGTGTCGACTACTTCCTTTTCGACGTCAAGCAAAAGAGCACAGAGGGCAAGACCAACTGGTCTGTACTTGACGCCTACGATGGGGAGCAGCCGTTCCTGATCAGCGGCAACATCGGTCCCAATGATGCCCTAACCATCCGTCAATCACTGGCTATCAACAGTTTCCCCATTGAGAAGTGTCTTGGCATCAACCTTGACACACGCTTTGAGTCGTCACCAGGCATCAAGAACATCGAGCTTCTGACCCATTTTCTTGAAGAACTGCGTCACTAAAACGATTACGTAACAAAAAAGCGGAAAAAAATGTGGTTATTCTCGCTTTTTTCCTTATCTTTGCACCATAACTACATAACTAAAACACATTCACAGATGAAAAGACTACTCATGTGGATGATGCTGAGTCTGCTTCTACCACTCGCCATCCACGCCAACTGCTGGGATGAGACGCTCTACAAGCAGATTGAGCAGAGCATCATACAACCACAGATCAGTGGCAAAGACTACAACATCACCAAGTTTGGCGCCAAACCCAGTGCCACGGCTGCTCAGAACCAGAAGGCTATCCAGAAAGCTATCGACAAGTGCTCAAAGAAAGGCGGTGGCCGCGTCATCATTCCTGCTGGTCTGACATTCCAGACAGGTGCCATCATACTGAAAAGCCATGTCAACCTCGTCGTTGAGGAGGGAGCCGTGCTGCAGTTCGTATTCGAGCCGGAGCTATACCCCATCGTCGAAACATCATGGGAGGGACTGGAGTGTTTCAACCTGTCGCCCTGCATCTATGCCTTCAAGGCTACTGACATCGCCGTGACCGGCAAGGGCACCATCGACGGCAGCGGCTCAAACGAGACTTGGTGGTCATGGTGCGGCTCACCACGCTTTGGCTGGAAGGAAGGTATGATTGCCCAGAAGATAGAGGCCCGACCACGCCTGCTGAAGTGCGGTGAGGACGGCATCCCCATGTATAACGAGCAGGGGCAGCGCTCGCCTGAGCGTGTCTTCGGTCCGAAGGACGGCCTGCGTCCACAGCTTGTCAACTTCAACTGGTGTGAGCGCATTCTGCTGGAGGATGTAACGCTGCTGCGCTCTCCCTTCTGGGTCATCCACCCGTTACACTCCACTGACATTACCGTACGCCGTGTCAAGATCATCAATAACGGCCCCAACGGTGACGGCTGCGATCCGGAATGCTGCGACCGTGTGCTGATAGAGGACTGCTTCTTCAACACTGGCGACGACTGCATCGCCATCAAGAGCGGACGTAACCGCGACGGACGTGAGCGTAACATGTCCTCGAAGAATATCATCATCCGCCGCTGCGAAATGAAGAACGGCCACGGCGGTGTCGTGATAGGTTCGGAGATAAGCGGTGGTTGCCAGAACGTCTTCGCACACGACTGCACGATGGACTCGCCTAACCTTGACCGCGTGCTGCGTATCAAGACGAACTCCTGCCGGGGAGGCATCATCGAGAATATCAACATGCGCAACATCAAGGTGGGACAATGCCGTGAGGCTGTCCTGAAGATCAACCTTGACTACGAGCATAACGAGATCTGCTGTCGCGGTTTCAACCCGACCGTACGTAATGTCAACGTGGAGAACGTCACCTGCAACAAGTCGAAGCTCGGCACCATGATTGTAGCCCTCGACACCGTCTGCAACGTCTATGACGTGAACATCAAGAACTGCCGCTTCAACAATGTAGCACTGGGCAACAGGATTACCGGACAGACACGTGATATCCGCTACGACAACTACTACGTCAACGGATCACTCTGTCTGACGGAGGTACCCTACAAACACTACTCGGAGTGGATGACCTACTCGGAGATGAAGCGCACCCCCAAGCCCTTCCTCCTCGACTTCTCTACGAAGCCGAAGTGGTCGTATGTCATGGGCATCGAACTGGAGGGTATGCTCGACACCTATTTAAAATATGGGGGCGAGGACATCCGCAAATACTGTCAGGAATATACTGACACGATGATCAATGAGAAAGGCGATATCCGTGGGTATGACATACTCGACTATAACCTCGACAACATCCGTACCGGACATTTTGTCACGCGCATGTACCAGCAGTGGCCTGAGAAGAAGAACCTGCTGGCCATGCAGACGATGATGAAACAGTTGCAGGACCAGCCACGTACGAAGGTCGACCGTGTCTTCTGGCACAAAGCCATCTATGCCTATCAGGTGTGGCTCGATGGCATCTTCATGGGTCTACCCTTCCGTGTGCTAACAGCCCCGATTACCCAGCAGACCCAGAAGTCTCAGAAGTCTCAGCTCACAGCCATCTACGATGACGCCGTGAACCAACTGAAGATTACCTATCAGCGAACGCTCGACCCAAAGACGGGACTGAACCGCCACGCCTACGACGAGACACGCAAGACGTTCTGGGCCGACAAGGAGACGGGACTCTCGCAACACTGCTGGGGCCGCGCCCAGGGCTGGTACACGATGGCGCTCATCGAAGTACTTGATGCCCTGCCCGAGGACTATGCCCGCCGTTCCGAAGTCATCGACCTGCTTGTCAAGGACTTCGATGCTATACTGAAATGGCAGGACAAGGATACCGGGGTCTGGTATCAGGTTATGGACTCTCCAAACAGAGAAGGTAACTATCTGGAATCCACCTGTTCATCCATGTTCACTTACGCATTACTAAAAGCCTATCGCAAGGGCTATGTTGGTGCGAAATATCGTGACGCAGGTATCCGTGCCTACAAGGGTGTCATCAACAACTTCATCCGCGTTAATGACGACAAGACCATCTCACTGACACAGTGTTGTGCCGTGGCAGGTCTCGGTCCGGCTGCTACCCCCGAGGTGCAGGCAGCCATGAAACAGGTAAACCCCAAAGGCTCGGTCAAAGAGAACCGTAAACGCGATGGTGGCTACGACTACTATCTGTCGGAGCCTATCCGCGACAACGATGCCAAGGGTCTAGGGCCGTTTATCTGGGCATCGCTCGAGATGGAGATGTTAGGGTATGACACACAGAACACCACGGCCGATATCAACCGCCAGGCCGTGGTCACACGCAACAACCCCATTATCAGCGAGGCTTCGCCTCTCGCGTCGCTCACCGTAGGCAATGGGCACTTTGCTACGACGGTCGACGTTACCGGTCTCCAGTCGTTCCCTTTTGAATATGGGGCAGGTGTGCCCCTGACAGCCATGTCCGACTGGGGATGGCATAAGTTCGAAAACACCACCGGCCTTGTTCCTGCTGAGTCAGAGAAGACCATCAATCTGGGACACGGCCATCCCGAGGTATATGCCGTGGAGTATAAGACCTCGAAAGGCGATGCAGAAAGGAATGTGGCGGCCACCGAGTACTTCCGTGTCAACCCCCACCGTCTGAACCTCGGGGTCATCGGGCTCGACATTCAGGATGCCGAGGGAAAGAAAATGGAGTTGAAGGAACTGCGTGCCATCCGTCAGGAGCTGAAGCTCTACGACGGCATCATCGAGTCACAGTTCACGGCTGACGGCTCTACCGTCGACGTCACCACGGCCTGTCTTCAGGACTGCGACGCCGTGGTCTACCGCATCAAGACCTCATTATTGAAGGAGGGACGTGCCTGCGTTGGCATTCGCCTTCCCTACCCTACAGGCCGTCATGCCGACGATGCTGCAGACTGGTCGAAGCCCATGGCCCACACCTCACAGATCATCGACAGCGGTGAGCACTATGCTGTTTTGGAGCACGCACTTGACAGCTCGCGTTACTACCTGACCATCAGCTGGCAGGGTGACGCCACGCTACAAGAGTGCGACCGTCATCATTTTGAACTGTCGACCACTGACGATGTCCTTGCCTTCAAGGCCGAATACAGTCAACATCCGACACCCAACACCCAACATCTTGTCATTGATCAGGAGCTGAAGGCCGTCATCCGTGCCTGGAATCGCTGGTGGCAGGAGGGAGCTATCGTCGACTTCTCACAATGCACCGACCCGCGTGCCCGTGAGTTGGAGCGTCGTGTAGTGCTGTCGCAGTATCTGACGCAGGTGAACTGTGCCAACAGCCTTCCACCGCAGGAGACGGGCCTTACCTATAACTCATGGTTCGGGCGTCCACACCTGGAGATGACCTGGTGGCACATGGTCGACTTCGCCCTGTGGAGCCGTCCGCAGGTCATGGCAAAGGTGCTCGACTGGTACAACGGAACAGCATATTCCGTTGCGCGGCAGATTGCTGAACGCCAGGGATTTAAGGGTGTCCGATGGATGAAAATGACAGACCCCTGGGCTGGTGAGGCACCCTCGAACACGGGCTCGTTCCTCATCTGGCAACAGCCACATTATATCTATATGGCCGAAGAGCTCTACAGAGCTAACCCCTCCAAGGAGACGTTACAGAAATACGCTGAACAGGTAGAAGCCACCGCCGAGTTCATGGCCGACTTCGTCACCCCCCAGAAGCCCCAGAGGTCCCAAAACACTTACTCCCTCATAGGTGCCACCGCCATGCAGGAATCCATGTCGAAGGACTTTTCATACAACCACCCCTTCGAACTGGCCTACTGGCGCTATGGGCTCAGCGTCGCCAACCTGTGGCGCGAGCGTCAGGGGTTGCCCCGCAACGCCCACTGGGACGACATCATTGCCAACATGTCACCCCTACCCCAAACGAAGGACGGCATCTACACCGCCGGCCTGCCTAAGGGCAAGACCGACAAACTTGAGAGTTTCGACCCGTTCGATGCTGTCGCCGCTGGAGCGCATCCCGTCTTAACAACCGAGAGTTTCTCGGAGAAATGCCGCAACGATCACCCCGCCGTCCTTGGTCCCTTCGGCATGCTTCCTACCTGTTCACTTAGCAGCGATAAAATCGCAGCACACAAGACCCTCGACTGGGTGATGGAGAACTGGAACTGGCAGACAACCTGGGGTTGGGACTACGGCATGACTGCAATGGCTGCCGCTCGTCTGGGTAAGCCGGAGACAGCCCTGAAGGCATTGCTCATCGATACGCAGAAGAACACCTACCTCGTTAACGGCCATAACTTCCAGACGGCCGACCGTCTGCGTATCTACCTGCCTGGCAATGGGGCCCTGCTAACGGCTGTCGCTATGATGTGTGCCGGCTGGGACGGATGTCCAACAGTTCATAACCCGGGCTTCCCGCAGGATGGCAGCTGGAACGTGCGTTGGGAGAATTTACAAAGAATGCAATAATCAACAAAA
>CAZLPO010000028.1:0-21685 GCA_964561385.1 uncultured Prevotella sp. | reverse complement strand
TCATAAAGTCTTTAGTCTTATACCGTTTCCGTTTTCAAGAAAGACGTACAAGCCGACTATTTGACCTCAAAGCCATCTAAAAAACGCCCGTCTTGTCATACCCGTCATTTCCTCTTAACTTCCGACGGCAGTATGCCAAACTCCCGCTTGAAGGTCTCGCGGAAGTGAGCCATTTGGTTGAAGCCTGTCATCGCAGCCGCTTGGTTCACGTTATAGTCACCGCTTTCCAGCAGCTGGTAGCAGTGACGCAGCCGTCGTTTTCGGATGTACTCTGTAGCCGTCATACCCGTCAGGGCTTTCACTTTGCGATAGAAGGTGCTGTGGCTCATGGCCAGCTTGTCGGTGACGAAGGCCATGTCAATGTCTTCCTGCATGATATGGTCCTCTATCAGGCGGTTCAGATGGTCGATGAAGCTCTGATCCATCTGGCTTAGCTGGGGAACCGCTGACTGCCCGGCAGTGTTGGGCATTGAGGTCTGGGGGCTTGCCGCAGGCGGGTTACCGGCCCCGCCGTTAGCCACCATTTCAGCCAAACGGCGACGGCTGGCCAACAGGTTGCGGACTCGGCTGGCCAGCAGTTTGGCCGTGAACGGTTTGGTCAGGTATGAGTCTGCACCGCTGTCATAGCCTTCCTCTTTGTCTTCATCGGCATTCTTAGCCGTCAACAGGATAACGGGAATATGACTGGTACGGATATCGCCTTTCAGCAGGCGTGTCAGTTCTATGCCGTTCATCTTGGGCATCATGATGTCGCTGACAATGATGTCAGGATAATGTTCTCGGGCGGCCTGCAGCCCCTCCTCGCCGTTGGCAGCCTGCAGGATGCGGAAATCGTCGCCGAAGGTGTCTGCTATATACTGCCGGATGTCGTCGTTGTCCTCGACCACCAGGAGTTGTGGTTGTACGTCTTCCGCTTCGTCGCTTTCCTCTTCACTCTTCATTTTTCCCTCTTCACTCTTCACTTTTTCCTCTTCACTTTCGCCATCTTCTTTGTGCAGGGCGTTCGGATAGGTATTGTCAGCATCCAGCGTCAGCGCGAAGCAACTGCCACGACCTTCCTGACTCTCAACACTGACAAGCCCCTCGTGCAGCTCAGCGAGCGACTTGACCAGTGCCAGCCCTATGCCCGTCCCCGAAGCCTGATGGTTACCCTTGGCCTGATAGTAGCGTTCGAAGACGTGTGGCAGCGCCTCTGGTGCAATGCCGTAGCCCGTGTCAGTCACGGCAATGCGCAGTTTGCCGTCAGCATGCTCCACCGTCGTCGTGATGCTACCCTCGTCGGTATATTTGATGGCATTCGACAGGAAATTGTTCATGACGGTAGCAATGATTTCCGAGTCGAACCATACCATCGGCAATCCTTCAGCTATGTTGCAGGCTATCTGTACTTTGGCATTTCTATTCAGCTCCTTGTAGTTGAGGCATATCTCGCGTACAAACTGTCCTATGTCTCCTCGTGCTACCGTCAGCCGCCGATTCTGTGTTTCGGTTTTCCTGAACTCCAATATTTCGTTGATAAGGTTTCTGAGGCGTTCGGCACTTTTATGAATCATCGTCACATGACGGCGACTCTGCTGCGACAGCCCACCGTCCTCCATCAAGTCGTCGAGCGGTCCGAGGATGAGTGTCAGCGGCGTACGCAGCTCGTGAGTCACATTGGTAAAGAATCGCAGCCGCTCCTCGTTCAGCAGCTGTTTTTGCTGACTCTCGCGCCGTTCCAACTCCAGTTCGTTGCGCCACGTCAGTTTCCGCTTATACCGACGTATCAAGTATGCTACCATAGCCACGACTAACAGCACATAAGCCACATACGCCCACCATGTACGCCAGAAAGGCGGCTCAATAATGATTTTGAGTTGCGTCTCCTTGGACTGGTCCCAGTCCTGACTCCTCAGTTTCGCGCGGAGTATAAATGTGTAATGACCTGGCTGCAACCCCCGGAATACCACGTCGTGGTCGTTGCCGATGTCATACCACTTGCCGTCCATGCCTTTCATCATGTACGAGTAGTCCACTAGGTCAGCCTGTGCAAAGTCACGCATGGCAAAAGTCAGGCGTAGCGTGTTCTGGCGGTATGTCGTGAAGACGCATCCGTCCCCATCAGGAACCAACAGTTGCAATTCCGTATCGTCGTCAGTAGGGTTATAAGCCCTGCAACTGCTAATCTGCGGGGCCGACAGTATAGCACGGCTGTTCATGTTGCCCGGATTAAAGCAGCATATTCCTGTAGCCGAACCGAAGCACATCAGACCGTTGCCCGCAGTAATAGCCGCACCCACAGAGAAGCCTCCGCTGACATGCGTGTCCAGATGGTTGTAGTTGTAAAAACGACCGGTATTCTTGTCAAAGCACGATATGCCCGAATTGGTACTCATCCAGATACGTCCACGCTCGTCCTGCTGTAGGGCAAGCACATGACTGTCAGCCAGTCCCATGTCGGTGCCGTAAACGGTCATGCCCGACAGTTTAGCTGGGTTTTCCAGCCAGACCAGTCCCCCGTCGGTAGCCAGCCATAGTCCGCGCTGGCGGTCATGTATCGCCTGATTGACCTTGGCTGAAGGCAGCCCGTCTCTGATGTTCAGCTGGCGGTGGGTATTATTGGCCAAGTCAAACAGGTAAATACCGTCGCCGATGGTGGCCATAAACAACCGATGATCATCAATCATATAGAAGTATGATACCGGTGCCTTAAGCACCTTGTTCACCATTTCCTGAGACGTCATCCTGCCATCAGCATAGTGATAGACGCCAGCCTCGCCGCCTATCCACACACCACCCAGCCCGTCCTCGGCAAACGATAGGACGTCCAGTTCCTCAGGATAGAGGGGGATATGCTCAAACTGTTCTGTTCGCCTGTTGAATCGGAATATGCCGCAATCGTCTATGCCTACCCATACGTAGCCATCACGGTCGGCCATCACACATCGCGCCGAGGAATGTTTCTGGCGTGTCTTATGCTCTCCGTTCCACCACTTGACTTCCTTGCCGTCCCGCCACAGCATCATTTCGTCCTGACCAGCCGCCCAGAATCCTCCTCCATCGGCATCGGGAGCCAACGCATATACAGGGTGCAGGCGGCGGTCGTCGTCGGCACGCCCCATGATGGTAAAGTCCGACTCCCCGGCACTGAAGAAATCGACCCCCGTGCTGTGGTTGCCCACCCAAAGGTTACCGAACTCGTCCTGTGCCAGGCATCGCGTATTAAGCGACGACGTCTTCATTTGCAGGGAACGGTCAAACCGCATGTCGCCATTTGCCGACAACCCCGCCACTCCACCGATGTCAGTAGCCACCCATAATGTGCCGTCCCTCGACTGCAACATGTCATAGACGTTGTAGTCGTAGTCACCGTCGGCATGAGCCACCTTTTCGAAAGTCCCTGTAGCTGGCAGGAAACGTGCCATGCCATTGTCCGTTCCCACCCATATTCTGTCTCTGTCGTCTTTGAATATCTTCCTTACGTTATTGCCCGGCAGCCCGTTGGCTTCCCTGTCCTGCCACTGGCCTGACCGACACTCAAAGTGGCGCATGGTGCCTTCACCGATGTCAACGATACTCATACCGTTCTGGCTGTGCCCGATATAGAGATGCCCCTGTCCATCGTCCAATGCACAGCGGTTGCGGTAGGTCCTCTCCATGCTTAGGTTCGTCACCCTCAGCATCCTGCAGTCCATCCGCTGCACCTGCCCGCTGCTATACACCAGCCACACATCGTCGCTCCCAGCCGTGGCAACGCAGTCAATACTCGATGCCACCAGTCCGTCCCTGGCTGTCAGCACCCGCGTCTGGCCCGTTGAAGGCTGATAGACGGTCAGTCCCCGTTCCGAGCCTATCAGCATCTGTCCGGTAGCAGCATGCCAGAATACGGCAGTAATACGCTGACCGTCCGTCAGCGGCGACTGCGGGAACGGCTGACACATCTTCCCCGCTATGCGGTTCACTCCAGCCTCCGTAGCCACCCAAACATACCCCTGTCCATCAATAGCCAGCCCTACCACGAAGTCGTTCGACAGTCCGTCAGCCGAGCTGATATGCTTGGTAACCTTGACATGCTGTGCCAAGAGGGGTATGGCCCACCAGAGTGAACATACCACGATCAGTACCATCCGGTGCATTGCTATATTTATCAGTAATGACATCTCGTATTGTTTTTACGTGTTAATCGTAGGGTGTATCAGACGGATGCTGGGTGTCGCGCACACAGACCTCCCATACTTTGCAACAGCGGGCACTGCCTTTTGGGCCTTCCACGGTGAGCGTCACCACATAGTGGGTATAGTCGTTGGCATAGGTGTGCGTAGGATTCTGCTCTGTCGAGGTAGTGCCATCGCCGAAGTCCCAGTGCCAGGAGGTGATTGAACCGTAGCTTTGGTCGCGGAAACAGACGGTGCGGGTGTCGGACACCACGGTGAATGTCCAATCGCACTCCACGGCCTTGCGGAACTGTGGTTCCAAAGGCATCAGCGTAAACAGCCGTTGCATGGAAGCGTTACCATACATCTTGTGATGCTTCGACAGATTCCAGAAACCATTGTTCTGTGTCTGTCCGTCGTAGTCGATGACTGCCCAACAAAGCCCTATCTTCTTATTTTCATAGAGTCTGCTTTCCACCGACTTCTCCGGGCCTTCAGGACTGGCATAGTCGAAAGGAGTGATATAAAACTCCATGCGCAGGCATCCGCTCTCTCCATGACTGAAGTTGTAGTCGTAGGCATAGTTGGCGTAGGGTAGGTATTTTAACCACTGTTGCGGCCCCCATACCATCGTCCACGACTTGCCCTCTGTGGGCGGGGTCATGATGTGATAGTTCTGGGCATGCTGGTTCTGAAATTCGAAGAAGGCGTCTATACGACTCTTTACTTCGGGATTAAGCCTGAATTCGTCAGTATGGGGACCGCCGGAGAGGTCACCGTCCACAACTATCTCGTAGGTGTCATTATGAAGTCCCAGTTGGTTGAAATCCCAGAAGTCGTCGTATGCCTCGTAGAGGAAATACAGTCTGTTCAGCCCCTTCACCCAGCCCACTTTTACCTTGACGTCGAGCGTAGAGCGGTCTATGTTCTTGTGCTTGCCTGTATCGTCCCACATTTCGTCGATGGTCACGCTGTACGCGTCGGGAACGATGTCCCAGTCTGTAAAGTCACCGTCGATACGGGGAATTTGTGTCCGTGGAAACTGGAATACCCTGAAACCAGGTTCCGTCACCTGAATGTCAGGTTGCGCGCTTGCGGTCATCGCCAGCAAAGCCGTCCAAAGTAATGCCAGACCCTTTTTCATTGTGTTAATAGGTAAATAGTTCAACTTTTTGGAACGATGGTTCTGGGCGACCGAAGTTCAGCCCTTGTCCCGAGAATCCTTCGTCAACGGCATAAAGCAGGTCGTAGCGCAACTGAATCTCGTCGCCGTTCAGCCACCGCCCTTCCTGCCACCGACCTTGTTCGTCGAAGTCTCCTTCAGTGACCTTTGCCAGCCCGATGACACCCTCACCCTTGGCGGGGAGGAAGGTGATGCGGACGTTGGAGCCGAGCATCAGGTAATGGTCGCTTGTCTGTTGGATGGCAATGGCATAGCCGATGACCTCAGGGGCGTAGGTGCCTCCCGTCAGCTGTGGTGCGCCGCCATTGCGCATCCCGCTCGAAATCAGTTCACACACAATCCACACGTCGCCCATCCTGATGGTGTCCTTCACCAGCCTGGGATTATCCCCCTTCAGCCAGGCTGCACCAATGCGGTTTTCTGCCTGTGCAGCCAGTATCATCGGGGCTATCCTGCCTGCCTTCTGATAGAAACTGCGGAAGGTGGCATTCACCTCGTCGTCGCAGTTACGCTCAAAACCGAACGGTGAATAGCCGATGGCGCCCTTGGCCCCGATGGCGTAAGCCGCATTGGCGGCGCCGTTCTGTCCGGAGCGCGACTCAGGAATGAACACAGGATTGCCACTACGGGCATAAAGCGAGAGCTGCTGCGGGAAGTCGTTCAGGTAGATGTCGGGCGAAAGGATATCGATGTGGGGCGCTGCAGCCCGCCAGATATCGTGGTTCTGTGCCTGTGGACCACCTGAGGGATAGTTGCCGGGACGTGTGTCCTCGGGCTGCACAATCCAGGCATTCACAAACACCGGCAGCGCATATTCCTTCTTACCGGCCTCGGTGATGCGGTCCATGTATGCGGCGTAGTGCCAGGCCATGAAGATTTCTGCTGCACGGTCGGCAGGACCGAACACCTCTTCCCATGTGCCTGCTGTCTTGCATCCGCCGGCCATCCAAGCCTGTCGTGTCTCGGGCAGCAGACTGTCCTGATGGGCTGAGAGCCAGTCAGTCAGGGTTTTAGGCACTTGTCCTTTGTAGGCTGCCTCAGCCAGAGCACAGTAGTCGCGGGGATGGCCGTGCAGCCCCACTTCGTTCTCCATCTGTATCATCACCACGGTCTGCTGTCGGGCATCCACCTCCTTCAGGTGTCGCATCATGGCGGCAAATGCCTTCGCATCTGCCTGACAGGTCTCATCGCCCAAGGTGGTCAGTATAGGCAGCGACTTGCCCTCTGGTGTCTGAGCCAGGGGGAAACGCTTGGTGTCGCGCTTCACCCATGTCGGTGTGTAGCTGGTGATGCCGTTCTTCCACGAACCGAACCAGAGCAGAGCCAGTTTCATATCGTTGCTGCGTGCATCCTCTAACAGATGGTCGACCACCGTGAAATCGAATTGTCCTTCCACGGGTTCCGTCTGTTCCCATGATACCACCGCCAGCACCGTATTCACACCCGCATCTTTCAGTTTCTGCCAGTAAGGAGCCAGATAGCTGCGGCTCGACGATGTGGAGTTGCCTAATTCGCAACCCAACACCAGCCAAGGCTGCCCTTCGACTATGAGTTGTGTCACACCACCACGTTTCTCCAGATGCGGCGGTTCCTGCACAGCGGCGGTTTGCCTTCTTTCCTGTGAGCAACTGCCAGCCATAAGTGCCGCAGTGAGTAGAATTGCTATGACTTTATTCATGTTGCAGTCAACGATTTTACTTTTTTACTTGTTCTTATATCTGTCAATCAGTTTTTGAGGCAGGCGTACGATGCAGATGTTCATCGAACGGCCGTCGTCAGAGAGCATGGCCGATTGGATTTCAATCTCTGTGCCGTCGGGTTTGAAGGTGGGGTGCACATGGTCGCGGGCCGTAGTCTTATGACCGGCCGTGAGGAGGATGCGCTCACCAGTATGGCGGTCGATGAGCCACAGCTCACGGGCGAAGTCGTCACCAGCCACCCAGTGGCCGTCCTGCGAACCAGCCACATGCCAGAAGTTGTCGCCGGGCACCTGCCCTTCCAGTGTCAGTTCGCGAGTGCGCATGTTCACTACGGCAATGCCCGTAGCGTATTCTTTTGTTCCCGATGGCCCCCAGCCGTCGGACGTAGCAAACGACTCCAGTCCGGCAATCGCCTTTTGCTCTCCCTTGGTGATGGGACGGTGGCCAATAATGGCTATTACCAGCTCGTCTGCGCTGATTACGGCCTCATGGGTCACCCAGTCGTGTTCCGTCTCACGGTAGATGGGGCGCAGGCCAGTGCCGTCGGCATTGCAAATCCAAGTGCGCTGTGGCGCCTTGCCGCCTGTCTCCCAGCAGAAGATGACCTCGCCTGGATGCCAGGGGTTGCCTTGAATATGACCCACTTTGAAGTGTACAGCGCATACCATCTCCGACTTTCCCGTCGTCAAATCCATCTTGCCGATACCGCCTGGACCAGCCCCCATCTTGCGCGGGCCGAAGTTGGGGGCTATCTGCTCAGCAATCGGATATTTGCGGGCATATTCCTTGTCCAATCGAAAATACACCATAGTCTCACCGCCATCCAGTGCCATGTCGCCCTCGCTGCACATGTCGGCAGGAATTACACCGCAGAGTCGCTCGTAAGCCTGCTTCTTCTTCAGCTGACCAGCCTCACTGTCGGCAAAGAGCTTTCCGAGGTTGATTTCCACCACCTCCATGCCCGTGCGTATGTCATTCTTGTCTCTCCTAACACGCATGATATAGAGGTTCATCGACTTACGGGCTACGCAGAGCATGCCAGTGAATCCGCCTTCGGTCACCTGCACCATGTCGCCCGTCTCTTCATTCACCGCCATGGCCTCGCCCTTCACGCGGTCGCTGCGGAAGATGACCCAACGACCGTCTGAAGTCCACTGGTTGTGAGTCTGGTAAATCTTCGAGTCGCCCGTGCCGCTTTTCGAGGTCAGAAACACCAGTTCCACACCCGTCTTGGGGTCGTTGATTACCTTACGCTCCGAGGGGAATCGTCGCCCTATTTGGGCCAGCAGTGGCAGAGCGCAAATCATCGCGATACTTGTAGCAATTATTCTTTTCATATCAGTGTTAGTCTTTAGAATCTTATTTTTCCGTCGTAATTAAAAATGGGTTGATTAGTAGGCACCTCTTCGTCGTAGAACTGTACGGCCGAGTCGTTCAGCTTCGGGTGCTGCTGCCTCAGCAGTCGGATGATTTCTGCCCCTGCCCAGATGACCGGACCGTAGCCGTGGGCGGCCATCACATGTACGGGGCGGTAGGCGTAGAAGGCTGCATCGAATCCCATGCCCGTGCCCACGCAGACATTCTCCACCTGACCTTTGTCGTTCACTTGCGATTCTACGGCATGCCATCCCATCAGAGCCACAGGACCGAACACCTTGGCATCTATCCAACCTTGGTTCACGGCATGAGCCAGACAGTAGGTATAGATAGCCGTGGCCGAAGTCTCAAGATAGGTGTCGTTGCGGTCAAGCAATTGGTGCCAGAATCCGTTGTGGTGCTGCAGACGAGCCAGTCCCTCGGCATGCTTGCGCAGCAGGTCGGTGATGGCCTGTCGCTGGGGATGGTCGGAGGGCAGCACGTCGAGTACCTCACACATCGTCAGGATGGCCCAGCCGTTGGCACGGCCCCAGAAGAAGGCTGGATGCGGATTCATTTCCTCTACCCAACCGTGGCGGAACAACTGCTTTTCGGCCACCCACATACGGTCGGCAAACTGCCTCACTTGTTTGGCGGCCTCGTCGTAATAGCGCTGTTCACCCGTCAGTTTCCCCATGTAGGCTACTGTGGGAATACCCATGAACATGTCGTCGAGCCACACCGTATTCTTCTGCGGGCGCAGGCGGGCAAAGGTGCCGTCGCCGAGGCGGTATTCCTTGTTCATGATATAGTCGGCATAGTTGTCTATCAGCGGTCTCAGGGCGGTAGCAAATTCTTCGCTCTTCCCCCTTTCCTTTTCCCTTAGCACCGCTTTTATCATCGAGCAGCACACTGCCCCGGCATCATCGAGCGCATGGGGGTCTACTACGCGGCGGATGTTGCCGTCAATCTGTTGGCCTTTCTGGTGCAACTTCTGGAAATAGGGGAAGATGTCGGCCAACAGTTGGTGGCGCTTCCTGACGTAGTCGCGGTACGTCTCGTCGCCCGTGACCTCATAAGCCGCCAGCACACCTGAGTAGGTCACGCCCCACTCATAGCTCGTCAGTCGGAAGCCGCCCTGCTTCAGCTGCGTGTCGGCGTTGATATCCTTGAGGCGGGTCACTTCCCGTCCTGTTCGTTTGTCGACGAGCACGGCAGGGGTCTCTGCGTCGATATAGTGCAATACGCGGTCAATGGTCTGTTTCACACGCTCCACCGACGGCACTCCATAGCCCACCTGGTATTGCGGACGCATCAGGTGCAGCGGTGTGTTGTTGTCGTTCACCTGCTGGGCACTGGTCGTCATGGTGCAGCCGAGTCCACCCAACAGCAATGATAGGATTAGTTTTTGTTTCATGATGTTCGTATCTTTTGTTGTTTTAGCGTGACAAAGATACAAATTATTATTCAATCTTGGTGTCTCTCCCTGTGTTTTTTTTCTCATTGACGGAAATCTGTATGCAGATTGACGGATTTCCATTCCCCACCTATCAAATAATAGCATTACTTTTGCAACGACGAATTTAAAACTGTAAGTGATATGAAGAAACTTTTTACCTTGACAATGTTAGCACTGCTGACCCTTGCAGAGGGCGCTAGTGCTCAGAGTTATCGCCGCTGGGACTTCACTAACTGGAGCCAGCAGACTGTAGACAATCTGAAGGCCGATGCTGCTCAAACGAGACCTGCAAAGGGATGGAGCGACATTGAGAAGAACGCTGATGACAAAGAGGGCGCTGTGGCGCCCGATGCCACCAAAGACAATTGTTTCTGGTTAGCCGATGATGGCGGCCAGTGGATGACGGCCCCTGAGGGCGGATCGCTGAAGGCCAATGGCATGGTGATTGCAGAGACAGAAGGGCTGGTGTTCAATCCCGATTACACCAAGAACCGTTCGCTGGCCATTGCCGTGAACTATCCCTCGACAGCTTTAGGTGAGTATGCCGGACCACAGTATCTATGGTTGGGCGGCGGCAGTAAGAATCTGGCCTGCTTCACCATCCCTAACGTGCTGGTGGGTCAGAAAATCAAGATGACCGTAGAGTCGCACAAACCATCCGACGCCCGCGGTGTGGAACTCTACGTGGGCAGCGTAACAGCAGAGAACAAGATTGGCGAGTCGTTTAAGCCTACCACACAGGACACCTACACCTGGGAGAACTGGACGCTGCCCGAAGGCACCGAACCGACCGATGCGGTCGACATCATTGTCTATAACACCAGTGGTTGCCATATATATAATATAGAGGTGGGTGAGGATATTGGCACCAAGCGTAACGTGGGACTTGTGTATAATGGCAATCTCACAGCCGATTTGGCCTATAACTATTTTGCAAGCAATAATTATAATAAGGTGACGGCCATAGAAGCCAACAAGGCATTCGCACTCAGTGATTTTTCCAGCTTTGATGTGCTTGTAATCAGTTCGACTGTCACCAACGCTGATGCTATCGCTTCGCTCAAGGATATCCGCCCCTTCCAGCCTACGCTCTGCCTTTGTCCAGCCGTTTACAGCGCATGGGGCTGTGGCGAAGCCGTGAATGCAGAGACTGAAGTAGTAAAATTAGTCAACCCCAACCATAATCTTTTCAGCCACACGGACATTGAAGAGGCCGAGGACGAAGAGAATCCTGAAGGTGGGCTGCTTCACCTCATCCTTTTCTCGAACGAGACACCCTTCCAAGGCGTCAGACTGGCAGGCGCTTTTGCCAGCGATCCCGTTTTGGCAGTCGCTTTGGAAAAGGAGGATGTTGTGGCGATTCATACCCATAACCTGAGTCATAATGGCTACATCTATATTCCATACACGCAGGATATTCTGGCCGATGCGCATAGCTATAACACCAACATGCTTGATAATGCCTTGGCACTATTGGCCAGTTCGAAGGCAGCAGTGACACCGGCTCCCAAACCATCGTACAGCCTGACCTACAAGAAACTGCGTACCACCGTGACGCTGAAGAGCGGCGTGCCCGGAGCGCAGATATTCTACACCATCGACGGCTCTGAGCCAACCACAGAGAGCTCACCCTACACCGAACCGTTTGACGTGACTACAGCCGTTACCATCAAGGCTGTAGCAATGGGCGACGGCTATCCTTTAGGCGAAGTGGCTGAGATGGCAGTCGATATCAAGGATCTGGCCGATGCACCACAGATTGACGTCAGCTACGATGGCGACAAGGCCGTGGTCAGCATGACAGCTCAGACTGAGGAAGCGGAAATATGGTTCAACCTGACGGGTAGTCCGGCCAAGGATCGTTCGCAGCGTTATACCGAGCCCTTCACATTGACTAACAGTGCTACCGTGACGGCATTCGTGGGTGAATACGAAGGCTTCCTGCAGTCGGAGCCGACCACCAAGGAGGTGAGCATCAGCGGGGCCCAGACCTTCGTACACGTGGTGAGCAAGTTCGAGGGTGCCTCGTTCAATAGTGTGGGCAATGTGCTCAATGGCGGTTACAACTACTACACGGAAGAGGTGATTCAGACAGAGACCCTTAAGGACGTGAATGGTGCGGACTCCATTGTCAACGTGTATGCACCAGCCAATATCATGACGGTCTATGAACTCTCCGACGACTGGCATGTCAGGACCTTCGGACAGGGCCTGTACTACACCAAGGCCACTACAACCCACAATGTGGGCAGTGCCAGCGGCTACAATCCTGCCACCGTGTTCGACGACCAGCTGTCGGACGGTGAGATCACATCGAATGCCATGCAGTTCCAGGTGGTCAGCAAGAAAGACCTCGACGGCCGTCTTGACCCGCCATCGGCATCGCTGGAATCGAAACGCGCCTTTGCGGGGCCGTTTGAGGTGAGCATCTATTTCTCTGGCAAGGACTTTAACAGTGCCCATGTGCTTGATGTGCTAGTGAACACTGACACCCTCAATGCCGATGGATGGACAAAGATTGGCCAGATGCAGAGCTTGTCGCAGCCCTATTATGACGGCACTAATGAGAAATCGTTCCGCGTATGGAAGCGTGGCGCCGCCGTCTACAACGGCACCGACCCCGTATTCGTAAAGGTGGCTACGGTTGAGGGTGCCAAGGATGTGAACGTCTTCACTGTCCTCGTCAAAGAGCCTTCGGCAGCCGACGGTATTGAGACCGTCCGCACCCACCAGCCTTCAGCTGGCGATGCCCTCTACGACCTGCAGGGCCGACGCATCGCAGGTACGCCGCAAAAGGGATTCTATATCAGGAGTGGAAGAACATATTATGCACGATAGATTTATGCGACAATTAATTATGACAGCTTGCCTGTGTATGGTAACAGGGGGATGGGCTCAAGCCCAATCCCCCCATTTTTCAATGGAGAAACTGGATAGGGGGGTGATGGCCCAGCCTGCCACATCGGGAAATTTCGTCAGTTGGCGTTTCCTTGGTACAGACGACGATGCTGCCACCTCCTTTGAGGTGCTGCGCAACGGGCAGAGCATAGCCCGCGACTGCTATGCCACCAACTGCAGTGACACGGCGGGCAAGCCTTCCGACACCTATCAAGTGGTGACACTGGTGAATGGTGTGCCCACAGACACCACCGAGGCTGTCAGGCCTTGGGGCAACCGTTATCTGAAACTCGACCTGCAACGGCCTGCTAAAGGCGAGAATGGCGGCAATTACGAGCCTAATGACTGTTCTGTGGGGGATGTCGATGGCGACGGTGTATACGAGATCTTTATAAAATGGAACCCCTCGAACGCCAAGGACAACTCACAAGGCGGAGTTACCGACAATGTGTTCATCGATTGCTACAAGTTGAGCGGACAATTGCTTTGGCGCATCGACTTGGGGCGCAACATCCGTGCGGGTGCCCACTACACACAGTATATGGTATACGACTTCGATGGTGATGGAAGGGCAGAACTGATGTGCAAGACGGGCCCAGGTTCGAAAGACGGCAAGGACCGCTATGTAAACGAAGCCGCTACTGACGATGTCATCAAGAGCGTCAGTGGCTCGGCCCTCTATCGGAATAGCGACGGACGAATTATCGGCGGACAGGAATGGCTCACCGTGTTTAATGGCAGCACTGGCGAGGCCGTGCATACCGTATTCTATAATCCTAACCGGGACGCGGGCTATGGCGGTGAGGCCACAGGCACGTTCAACTGGGACGACCGCAGCGGCAGGAGCGACTATGCCAGCTATGGCAATCGCGGCGAGCGGTTCCTGGCAGGTGTGGCCCATCTCGACGGACCAGACAAGCCCGCCAGCGGCATCTTCGTACGAGGCTACTACACCTTTGCCTTTATCTGGGCTGTAGGTTTCGACGGTCGTCAACTGCACCAGAAATGGCTCAGCAGCCATCGTTCGAAGACCAGTTACGCCTTGACTACCTATGATGCCGACGGCAATGGCACCACTAAGACGTTCACCGGCTGTAAGCCCACCTATACGGCTCAGAGCGGTGAGAGCACCGGTGGCAGCGGCACTATGTTCGGCAACGGCAACCACAACATGTCGATAGCCGATGTGGACGGTGACGGGCATGACGAAATCGTGTGGGGATCGGCGGCCCTCGACCACGATGGACGCCTGCTTTACGGTACAGGCTTCGGGCATGGCGATGCCATACACCTGGGCGACCACAACCCGGATCGCCCAGGACTGGAGGTGTTTCAGATTCATGAAGACAAGGGCACATACGCCTGGGATCTGCACGATGCCGCTACGGGTGAGATACTGCTGAAAGGAGGCCCGTCGGGCATCGACAATGGTCGCGGTATAGCCGGACACTTCGACGCCAACGTGCGTGGGTCGCTGCTGTGGAGCGGTGACAAGGTGGCACGTAGTGCCATCACAGGCGAAGCCGTGTCGAACAATGTGGGATCGAATAATTTCCGTATCTATTGGGACGGCGATCTTGAAGAAGAACTGCTCGACGGCAACAAGATTGACAAGTGGAACGGCAATGGCACGACGCGTCTGATCACCTTCAGCGACCTGGGACCCGGCAAGACCTGCAACGGCTCGAAAAATACGCCCTGTCTGAGTGCTGACATCTTAGGCGACTGGCGTGAAGAGGTCATTCTGCACAACGGAGCCGACCAGATCGTCGTCTACTCGACCAACATCCCCACCAATTTCCGCGTGCCCACACTGATGCACGACCATACCTACCGCATGGGTATCTGTTGGCAGAATACAGCCTACAACCAGCCGCCCCATCTGGGCTATTACCTTTCCAATCCCGACATGCCAATGGTAAGCGGTGCCGACCGCCAATTATCAGCAAAGATAGAAGAGCAGGTGGCGTGGACGTTCATCATGACCAATACGACCCTGATAGAACAGAAAGGCTACGTGCTGGATGGCGTCGAACACGACGGTCTGCCGGAGGGACTTGCCTGCAGCGTAGCCGAGGATATGTCGGCGTTTACCCTCTCAGGTGCACTTCTGCAAGCGGGTAACTACAGTATCAACTTTGTCCTAACAGGCAAGAAAGGCAACAAACTGCCCTTCAACATCAACATCCGATGCCGTAGCAATGAAGTGGTCAGCGGCAAGCCGGTGCGATGGGATTTCACGCAGTGGAGTGCTGAAACCGTAGTTAACCTCAAAGCAGATGCTGCTAACAGCAAAACAGAGGGCTGGAGTGATGTGGAGAAACAGGCTGATGCCGATGCTGGCAATGCACCGACAAATCTGTCGAAAGACAATTGTTTCTGGGCTTCCAGGACAACCCAGCCCGACGAGAACGGCCAACTCAGTGCCAATGGCCAGGTGATCAGCGAACTGCGCGGACTGAGATTCCACCAGCCGGCACTGGCCAACCGCAATCTGGCTATTGCAGTGAACTATCCTGCTACTGACTTGGGAACGTATCATGGCCCTTCTTACCTCTGGTTTGGAGGGGCTAATAAGGACTATTTCTCTATTCCCAGTGTGATTGGTGGCAGTGAAATCAAAATGGGCGTGGAGTCGCACAAAAGCAGTGATGCCCGTGGTGTGCAACTATTTACGAACAACGGTATGGGCTCGCAAGTAGAGCACGGCATACAACTGACCGGTGCCGATGGCAGTGCTGTGCAAGTGCCTACTATCTATACTGTACAGACATGGCTCGTACCCGAAACAGCCGACATCATTGTCGCCAACACCAATGGCTGCCACATCTATTTCATTGAGGCTACCGTCGCCACCGACGACCACACAGCCATCAAAGAACATGTAAGTCAGCATCCGGCAAATAGTCAGTATGTCGATTTGATGGGTCGTAAGGTGGTTCATCCTTCGAAAGGAATCTATGTGAGCAACGGCCGGAAGATTGTCATCAAATAGGAAAACCATCTGTTTTTTATGCACGACGGAAATCTGTATCATGTTTGACAGATTTCCGTCGGTTGTTTTTCGCTAATTCTCCCTAACTTTGCAGCCGACAAACTACAACAACATATATTTTTGGTTTTTATACACACATAAAGTAATAAGTAGGTTGATTAAGTTGATTAAAGAATGAAAAGTTTGAGGTAATCAGATTGTTTTCAGGATTAAAAAGAAATAAGGTAGAACTAACAACAATATTATGTAACTTTAAAAAACAAACGGAATGAAAAAAACTAAAAGAATCAAACTGAAGAGCGGTTGCCAGACGTGGCAGCGCCTTATGCTGATGGCCTTGATGACCATCGCATCGACTGTTGCTTTCGCACAAGGAAAAGTATCTGGAACGGTTGTCGATGTAACGGGCGAGACCATCATCGGTGCCAGTGTGATGGTAAAGGGAACCAGTAATGGCACAGTGACCGACTTGGACGGTAACTTCACCATCCAGAACGTGCAGCAGAATGCTACGCTCGTCATCTCGTACGTGGGCTACCGCACGCAAAACATAGCCGTGGCGGGTAAAAGCCAGATCAGCATCACCTTAGAGGAGGACAAGCAGTTGCTCGACGAGGTCGTGGTAGTGGGCTATGGCGTGCAGCGCAAGAGCGACGTGACGGGTGCCCTGACGCGCGTGGGTGAAAAGGAACTGAATGCCAAGCCGGTGGCCAACGCCTTCGAGGCGCTGCAGGGCAAGGCAGCTGGTGTAGATATCACATCGAGCGAACGCCCTGGAACGGTTGGCAATATCATTATTCGCGGCACGCGTTCCATCACAGCCTCGTCAGCACCGCTCTATGTGGTAGATGGTGTACCCCTGCAGGCTGGTGGCATTGAGACACTGAACCCGCACGACATTGAGAGCATCGACATTTTGAAAGATGCTTCTTCTACGGCTATCTACGGTAGCCGCGGTGCCAATGGCGTGGTGCTGGTGACCACCAAGCGCGGTCAGGAGGGCAAGATGCAACTGAGCTATTCAGGCAGCATGACGTTTGAGAAGATTGTCGACAAAAGTCCTGCTATGAGTGCCAGCGACTACATTACATGGCGCCGCTGGGCATACTACAACCAGAACCCCGACAAGTACACACCAGGCGACCAACCTACGCAGGAGCAAGACAAATCGTTCTTCGACGGCGACGCCACAGCATTGGCCAACGTCATGAAGGGTTGGAGCAACGGTTCGTGGAACGGTGGAATGGTGACTGATACTGACTGGACAGATTTTGTAACTCAGACAGGTGTCACTCAGGAACATACCGTCAGCGTGCGCGGCGGTTCGAAGACGGTCAGCGGCTTTGCCTCGTTCGACTATCTGAATAATAAAGGTACGCAGAAGGGGCAGAACTACGAGCGCTATAACCTGACAGTGTCTGCCGACGTACAGGGCACGCCCTGGTTCAGGGCTGGCGGCTCTGTCAATGCCTCATACGGCGTTCAGAAGTACGGCTTTTCACGTACAGGACAGTCGAGCAGTTCTGGTCCGACCGACATCTACAGTGCTGCCAAGGCCATCCTGCGCTATACGCTGCCATACGACGATAATGGAGAAATCATATCCATGCCAGGCGGTTCCACGACCAACACATATACGGTCATTGACGAATGGACCAAATCTAAAGACCAGCGCGAGACGTTCCGTGCCTTGGGTAGCTTTTACGCCCAGATTGACTTCGGCAAAATTTGGGAACCCATGCAGGGTCTGCAGTGGAAGACGCAGTTCGGCCCTGACTTCAGATACTACCGCTTAGGCAACTTCTTGGACAGCAGTTCAGCTACACGCGCCGGCAGCAAGAACTATGCTCGTCGCAACGATGAGCGTCACTTTGCCTGGACGCTGGATAACATGCTGCTTTACAACAAGAGTATCAAGGAGCACACGTTCGGCATTACCCTGCTGCAGAGTGCCTCGAAGACGAATACCGAAAGCAGCTCGATGAACGAGATTGGTGTCACCATCCCGTCATTCCTATGGAACAACATGGGTGCCATAGACATCACCGACTCACAGTATCAGGCCGGTATGGGGACAGGACTCTCAGAGAGCGCCTTGTCATCATATATGGTTCGTGTGAACTACTCATTCATGGACCACTACCTGCTGACGGCATCGGCACGCTGGGACGGTGCATCGGTGCTGGCCGATGGCAACAAGTGGGACTTCTTCCCCTCAATGGCCTTGGGTTGGCGCATGGAACAGGAGGACTTCATGAAGGACGTAAAATGGGTTGACCAGCTAAAGTGGCGCCTTGGCGTTGGTGTGACGGGCAATGCTGCCGTCTCGCCATACGGCACACTGGGTGTCATCAGTTCGTACTGGATGCCCTTCAGTACGGGAAATTCAGAAATATTCGTCACCAACGAACCTTATTATACCAACGGTGCCAATGCCATGCCGAATAAAAACCTGGGCTGGGAGAAGACCACACAGTGGAACTTCGGTGTTGACTTCAGTTTCTTGAAAGGGCGCATAGGTGGTACCATCGATATGTACTGGTCGAAGACCAAGGACTTGCTACTCTCCATGAGCGTGCCCTCACTCTCTGGTTATCCGTCGATGCTGGCCAACGTGGGACAAACCAAGAACAAAGGTGTCGAGGTGACGCTGAACACCATCCCCGTGATGACCAAGGACTTCGTTTGGAACTCGAACCTGAATTTCGCCTGGCAGAAAGACGAAATCGTAGAACTGGCTAACGGCAAGGAGGATGACATCAACAATGCTTGGTTCATAGGCGAGTCGATAGCCGTTCACTACGGTTATGAGAATGCCGGTCTATGGCAGGAAGGCGATGCCGAAGAGATGAAGAAATTCAACGACAACGGAAACAAGTTCACCGTAGGTAGCGTACGCCCCGTAGATCAGAATGGCGACTACAAGATTGATGCCAGCGACCGTGTCATCTTGGGTAATAAGAATCCGCGTTGGACGGCAGGATGGACCAACACCTTCTCGTGGAAGGGGCTGGAACTGACCCTGGAACTGCAAGGACGCTTCAAATACATGATTAGCACAGGAGGCGAAGGTCAGCTTGGTATGTATCAGCAGCGCGAGATAGATTATTGGACTCCCTCGAACACAGGAGCAGAGTGGCAGAAACCAGTCTATAGTCAGGCTGGCGGCGATGCCTACTCAGGTCTGCTCGGATTCAAGGATGCATCATTCATCAAGATTCGCAACCTGTCGTTAGGCTACACCTTCGACCGCAAATTGCTGGAGAAAGCCGGCATCGGACTAACCAATGCCAAGGTTTATGTGCAGGGCAAGAACCTCGGAATGCTGTATTCGTCAGTTGACTTCATGGATCTTGATACGGGTTGGACATACTACAACCGTGGTTTTACTATTGGCTTGCAGGTGGACTTCTGAAAAGGAAAAAGTGAATAGTGAATAATGAATAGTGAAAAGTAAAAAGTAAAAGGTTATGAGATATATCAGTAATAAAATAGTTTGCGGTGCTTTCGCTATGCTGAGCCTGCTGGGCATGAACTCGTGCAGCGACAACTTCCTGTCGGAAGATGCTGGACACAAGGTGACCGACGCACTGCTGGAAGACGAGGCAGGTGCCCTGAAGATGGCTGCGGGTCTCTATAGCAATATCCGCTGGCACTTCGGCTATGAGTGGGCATACGGCATCACGCTCTATGGATGTGACGAGTTTACCAATGGTGCCGACCTGACATCGGAGTGTTGGAACACTTACGATAATCGTCTGAACCCGCTCGACCTGACACCGGCCTTGGGTGCAGCCAACAAGAACTGCCCTGCCGTATCGGCTCTCTGGGACGAGATGTACTATGGCATTGCTACGGCCAACTTGGTGATTGCCAAGGCTGCGAACATTGCCAGCGAGGAGGCTCGCAACAAGGTAATGGGTGAAGCCTACTTCCTGCGTGGCTATAACTACTACCGCCTGTTTGCACAGTATGGTGCAGTAGTCATCCAGACCGAACCAGCCAATGGCGTCATCAAGAAGGACTTTAAGCGAGCTACAGAGGACGAGACGCTCACACAAATCATTGCCGACTTGGAGCATGCCTACCAAATGCTGCCAAAGGACAAGTGGCGCGGCAACGGCACCTGGACGAAATATACAGCTGCCCATTTTCTGGCTAAAGCACTGCTCTACCGACAGTCGGAACGCTGTGCCTCATGGGCTTCCAAATACGACAAGAACGACGACCTTAATCGTGTCATCGCCCTCTGTGACGAGGTCATCGCTGCTTGTCCGCTGGCTGCCGACTACTGGGATCTGTATGCAAAGTGGACAGGTGTGGACTGCAAGAACGAGGGCATCAGCGAAATACTGATGGCTGCAGAACACAACGCCGACGCCACCACGCAGGGCCGATACGGCAACCGCACATACAACTACTTCGACCCGCAGTTCTCTAACTTCTCGGGTGCTTGGGTTCAGCGCGGACAGTATATTGGCGGTATGGACTTCCAGCGCTGCCGTCCTACGGAATATGCCTACTCCGTCTTCGACAACGTGAACGATGCCCGCATGTGGAAAACCTTCAAGACGGTCTATGGTCTGAACAATGCTGCCAAGAGTGCCGATGACACAACGGACAAGGACGGCAAAGTGGTAAAGGGCTTGAAGTCGCTCTACGGACTGACCGATGCTCAGGTGCCTGCTATCGGCGACGAGGGTATCATCTTCATCCTCAACAAGAAGAGCGACACGCGCTTCGACGGTAACCCCTACGGAACCTTCGGACGTGGCGGTGTTGACCACACCTTTGTCAATCCGCGCACCAACAAATGGGTGCCCAATGCCTTCGTATGCTATCAGGACGGCCAGTATAAGATGAATACGTATAACGGCGACCCCTCGAAGACCAACGTCTTCTGCGGTATCAATAAGACGGCTGACGGATCGCGCACTGGAGAGAAGGGCGATGCCCACCGCGACGTCATCATGGCACGCTCGGGCGAGACCTATCTGGTGAAAGCCGAGGCTCAAGTGCGTCTAGGCAAGTATCAGGATGCCATCAGCACCATCAACGTGCTTCGTACACGTGCCCAATGGAAACAGGGCGAGAACCGCAGCTACTATACCGACGGTTCGATGGCTTTCCTGAAGGCCGATGGCGGCGACAACGACAACTCTACGGCTACAGCCACAACGGTCAAGAAGAACAAGAACTTTGCAGGCAAGACACTCAACAACACAGAGGCCTACTACGCTTCGATGACCCATACCAACACCTATTACCTCTCGACAGGTATAGCTGAGACCACCGATGCCAGCGACCTGCAAATCAAGAGCTATGCGCAATTGCCCGCAGAGGACGAGGCTGTGCTGGCGGCTATCGGTGCGAGCGGTGACTATGAGCGCATGCTGAACTTCGTATTCAATGAGCGCACCCGTGAGTTGTTAGGCGAGTGGAACCGATGGGACGAACTGGCACGTACCAACCTGCTGGTAAAGCGTGCGAAAGCCTTCAACACTGAGGCTGCTCCCAACATTCAGGACCGTCACAATTATCGCCCTATTCCGCAGAAATTCATTGATACACTGCAGAATCCTGACGGTACAAACCTAAGCGATGCCGACAAGAAGGCATGGCAGAACCCTGGTTATTAAGTATGACAGATAATCTGAGATTTAGTTAATTAAGTTAGTAGTTTTTTCTTGAAAGGCTACATCGGGAGATGTGGCCTTTTTATTGAATCTTAGAAATGTCGAAAAATATTTGGACGGTTGACAGATTATTCGTATATTTGCAGCAATATACTAAAACAAGAAAGAAAAATGATGAGAAGATTTTTAGCAATCATAGCGTTCCTGCTGACGGTATGCGCCGGTTGGTCTCAAGACGGCGTCGATCAGCAGCTGGCGCGACACAATTTCTTCTATGCCGGGCAGAGCAAGCAGCGGCGTATGTTCATAGTCAAAGACGGACAAG
>CAZLPO010000027.1:0-22026 GCA_964561385.1 uncultured Prevotella sp. | reverse complement strand
CTGGATTTGAGGTGCTGAATCCCGATTTGGTGATTTGTCATTTAGATTCCAAGGCTTCGATGCAGATTGACCTTACTATCAACAAGGGCCGTGGCTATGTTCCCGCTGATGAGAATCGCGAGTTCTGCACCGATGTCAATGTGATAGCTATTGACTCAATCTACACCCCAATCCGTAACGTCAAGTACAGCGTTGAGCCCTATCGTGTCGAGCAGAAGACCGACTACGACAAGCTCGTGCTCGAGGTGACCACGGACGGTTCCATCCACCCGAAGGACGCCCTGAAGGAGGCCGCCAAGATCCTCATCTACCACTTCATGCTCTTCTCCGACGAGAAGATTACGCTGGAGACGGCAGAGACCGAGGCCAACCAGGAGTTCGACGAGGAAATCCTGCACATGCGTCAGCTGCTCAAGACCAAGTTGGTCGACATGAACCTCTCTGTTCGTGCCCTCAACTGCTTGAAGGCTGCCGATGTCGAGACCCTTGGCGACCTGGTACAGTATAACAAGACCGACCTCCTGAAGTTCCGCAACTTCGGTAAGAAATCGCTCACGGAGCTTGATGATTTGCTCGAGAGTCTGAATCTGTCGTTTGGAACCGACATATCAAAGTATAAACTTGATAAAGAATAACACAAAATGAGACACAATAAGAAATTCAACCATCTCGGTCGTACTGCATCTCACCGCAGTGCCATGCTCACTAACATGGCCATCTCGCTGATCATGCACAAAAGAATCACTACGACCGTTGCCAAGGCTAAGGCCTTGAAGAAGTACGTAGAGCCCCTGATAACGAAGGCTAAGGAGGACTCTACCAACTCACGCCGCGTCGTGTTCAGTTACCTTCAGAACAAGGAAGCCATCAAGGAACTGTTTGGTGCAGTTGCAGAGAAGGTCGGTGACCGTCCCGGTGGCTACACCCGCATCATCAAGCTTGGTTACCGCCAGGGTGATGCTGCACAGGTTTGCTTCATTGAGCTCGTAGACTTTGATCCTGAAATGGCAAAGGGCGAGACGAAGAAGAAGACGCGTCGTTCGCGTAAGGCTGCTCCGAAGGCTGAGGCTGCTGCTGAGGCTCCCGCTGCTGAGGAGGCTGCTGTTGCCAAGGCTCCTGCCGCAGAAGAGGCAAAGGCTGAATAATAGTATTCCTGATATCAAGAGGGCTGCGTCATACGATGCAGCCCTCTTTTTCTGTTTAGGGATTTTCCTATTCAGAATTAGGGGATTCCCATATTGTCGTTTCTCGAATTATTGCTATCTTTGCATTGTGAACAAAATCGAAAAGCGATGAAAAAGAGTTTGATTTATATCTTTGGAGCTCTGTTGTTGTTGAACAGTTGTGGCAGCTATGAGGCTACTGGTGCCTACACGGGGGCACAGTTTGGTTCTGTCATTGGTTCGGCCATTGGAGGCATTACCGGTGGCTGGCGAGGAAGCAATATCGGTCAGCTGGCTGGTATGGCAGGTGGTGCCGTTGTTGGTGCCGCTGTCGGTGCTGCAGCCGACAAGAAAGCTGAGGAGCGTGTCATGGAGCGTAGCCGACAGATCGATCGTCGGAACAGCCGTTTGGACAGCGTTGACCGCTTTCCCGATGATGAGATCGTTGATGGCAGTAATAGTGGTGATGACCGCGTGTTCTTTGATGGTCTGTCGGGCCCGCGACAGCAGGAGTCACGTCTTGTCATTCAGAATGTCCGTTTTGTAGATGATAACCATGACGGTATGCTTGTCCGTGGCGAGGACGCACGCATCGTATTTGAGATTCACAATGCCTCATTGGCACCTGCTTTCCGTGTACAGCCCATGGTGATGGAGGCAACGGGTAACAAGCATGTCTTTGTGTCGCAGAATGTGATGGTTGAGAGTATTCAGCCTGAAAAGACCATCCGTTATACGGCTCGTGTGAAGACAGACAACCGTCTGAAGACTGGTGAGGTCGTCTTCAACGTTGGTCTTATGGTTGGTGGCGCTGCAGTGCCCTCACAGTCTTATCAGCTGAGGATTCCGACTGGTCGATAAGTCACTTCTCTGAAGTAGCCACTTTATTGACAACGGTTCGCATGGAGCGTCGGACCTGCTGGTGGTCAATCTCTGGAGGCTGTTGCATCCATACCGGTGTGATGCCCTCTTCGATGTCTGCTACCTCAAACTCTATCTTAGGCAGTTCTTCGTCTTCGAGCTTGAATGGTATGTTCATCTCGCTGACTCGCTCAATCGTTACGGGAGCAATGCCTTGAGCTATCATGCCGATAGCTTTCGCAGCTCCCCATGACAAATCGATGATACGGCCTTTCTGAAAGGGGCCGCGGTCGTTGACACGCACAAACACTTGCCTACCGTTCAGGACGTTCGTCACTTTCAGAATCGTGCCAAAAGGATAGCTGCGATGTGCACAGGTCAGTGAGTCGTGATGTAACCGTTCGCCATTAGCTGTCTGTGAACCAGTGGCTCTTTTCGAGTAATAGGAGGCCTTGCCACTCTGCGTCTGCGCTGCAACCATAAGTGGCAGCAGGAGTGCAATCATACATGGCAAGCCTACACGTCTTACCAGACTTAGGGTGGTTTTTCTGTTAAACATATCTTTCGTTGCAGCCCCGTTATGGTGGTGCTGTCGTTATTTCTCCTTGTAGATGACCTTGTTAGCACCGCTAGTAATCTTCAGTGCATCAGGATGTTCGCGGATGAATGAGTCAATATGACGAACGCGCTTCTGCTCAAGAATTTCGTCGACGGCAATGAGAATGCCTGTTTCTTCCACGTCGCCGAAACCGTAGTTGATGGCCGTACCGAAGAGCTTCATTGTGGGAGAGAGGCTCATGTAGGCGTTGACAAGTGGTGGTATGTTATACCCAAGGGCACGGATCTCACGATTCAGAATGCGATAGTCGGCGTTGAAGTCATCCTTGTCAAAAAGTTTGGCCAGCTCCTGCTCGTCAGTCTCAATTTTTAACGGTTTCATCGGGATAATCAGCTTCTCCTTGTCATCGAAATGCTTGCGCAGGAAGTAGAGAATCATGTCGCGCCCCTTACGAATATAGCTGGGGTACATGGTCATCTTTCCGAAGAAGTACTTTACGTTGGGTTTGATGACTGTCAGCGCGCCCAGACCATCCCAGAGGTTGTCGAGTGCAAAGAGACTCTTGGCACCCATGCGCGAGCTCTGGTAGGGCAGTGAAACGAAGGATCTTCCCAGCTCAATGGTATAGGGCATGTAGTCATTGAGAAACTTATCAGAGAAATGGAACATGTGGCTGGTGGCAAGGATGGGTTGACCTTTGTCGTCAAGCTTCCACGCTGTTCCTTCCAGATAACGGTATCCCCCGATAATCTCCTCGTGCTCCGGATTCCATACGATGAGCTGCTTATAACAGTTGTCACAGGTGTCGAATTCATCAATGTCGACTGGCTTTCCTGTTCCTCCTCCGGCTTCGCGGAAAGCAATCTCGCGCAGACGGCCAATCTCCTGCATGACATTGGGCGCATTGTGGGCTGTGACGACATAAATCTCATTGTTGCTCTTGTTCGTCATGCGCAACTGCTTGTCAGGTGTCAGTTCGCTCTTCAGCAGTTCTACGGGAATAGGATCGATGATAGGTTGTTCCATGGGTTTATAGCTTATAGACTTGTTCTTTGACGTATTGTGCCCATTCGGCGGGAGTCTTCGACTTGTCGAAGGTCTGCCAGGGTATGGGTTTCCCGAAAGCCACGCGGAAGGTCTTGTGTGTGTTCTTGTACATCTCATCGACCAGAAATAGCATGGCTAAGTTGAATGGCAGGAAACGATCGGAGAAATTGGCCAGACGGTAGAAGAATGACGAGTTCTCTCCGCTGAAGTGAATAGGGACCACATCGCGCTGATACTCGATACTCTTGGAGATAAACGTTTTTTTCCAGGCAATGTCCTCCACTTTTCCGTGATGCCGCCGCGAGCATAGCCCCGCAGGGAACATCAGCATGTGGTTATCGCTCTGAAAACCGGCTTCCACCATCTTCGGGAAGTCACGTCCTTGTTTGCCGGTCTTGTTGATGGGGATACAGACGGGGGCTAGTCCCGGCAGATTCATTAGCAAGTCGTTTACTAAATAACGGAAGTGTCCGTCGTAATGACGTCCGATGATGGCTCCTAAGGCTACACCGTCTTCGCCTCCCAAGGGGTGGTTTGATACGAATGTATAGAGACGGCCATCGTCTTTTGGAGGCAGATTCTCTGTTCCAACGATATCGAGTGTAGCGTCAAGATAGCGTACGCACTCCTCCAGCCATTCAGTCCCTGTGAGATGTCGACTCTCCCAAAGATATTTGTTAACCTCGTCTTGATGTATGATGCGCTTTAGCCACCACACCAACGGGCGTGGTACCCATTTCGCCTTACTACCCATCTTACTTTTCAAGATCTTGTCCAGGTCAATGGTTTTCTCTGAAATTACAGTTTCCATTAGTTTTTCTATTTCCAATGTGCAAAAATAATACAAATCTTCGAGAATCCGAACAAATTAGAATAAAAAAGTGTTAGGAGACGTTCATTTTGTATTTTAATATGGCGTACGAATGGGTGTGATTGACTAAATAATGTTAAATTCAAAAAAAAGTGGGGAATTGTGGTGGATTGTGGGGAGAATTATGTAATTTTGCGGTTGAATTCTTTATAAAGATGTACTATGCGTTTTCTAGGGAATATAGAAGCTAAGACCGACATCAAGGGAAGAGCCTTTCTGCCAGTCGTTTTCCGCAAGGTGCTGCAGGCATCTGGCGAGGAAAACCTTGTTATGCGGAAGGATATCTTTCAGGACTGTCTGGTGCTTTATCCCGAGAGCGTATGGAATGAACAGATGGATGCCCTGCGCCAAAAGCTCAATCGCTTCAACGAGCAGCATCAGCGCATTTTCCGTCAGTTCGTCTCTGAAGTGGAGATGTTAACCTTGGACGGCAATGGCCGTTTCCTAATTCCCAAGCGTTACCTTCAGGCTGCTGATATCCGTCAGTCGATAAAGTTCATCGGTATGGGCGATACGATAGAGATATGGGCCAGCGAGAGGGTGGAGCAGTCAAGAATGGGTAATGAAGAGTTCGGAAAAGCCCTTGAGGATATCATGGGCGTAGCATTTTGACGACAATGACTGCAGAAGATACATACCATGTGCCAGTGCTTCTCCAAGAGAGCATTGACGGATTGAACATTCAATCCGATGGTATCTATGTGGATGTCACGTTCGGCGGCGGTGGTCATAGCCGTGAGATTCTGAGCTGCTTAGGTGCTGAAGGACATCTTTACAGCTTCGACCAGGACGCTGATGCTGAGCGGAATATTGTTGATGACGACCGCTTCACCTTCGTTCGCAGCAATTTCCGGTATCTCAAGCAGTGGATGCGTTATTATGATGTGGAGCACGTGGATGGTCTATTGGCTGACTTGGGTGTCTCAAGTCATCACTTCGACGACGAGACTCGCGGTTTCTCCTTCCGTTTTGATGCGCCGCTGGATATGCGCATGAACAAGCGTGCGGGGAAGACGGCGGCTGATATTGTGAACGGCTATAGTGAAGATCAGCTGGCTGACATATTCTACTTGTATGGCGAACTTAAGCAGGCAAGGCGGATAGCCTCTTCATTGGTGAAGGCACGCCAGGAGAAGCCTATTGAGACCACCGGTGACTTGTTAAAGGTCACTGAAAGTCTGTTCCAGAAGGAACGTGAGAAGAAGGATATGGCAAAGCTGTTCCAAGCACTCCGCATTGAAGTGAACCATGAGATGGAGGCTTTGACGGAGATGTTGCGCGGAGCTTGTGAGGTATTGGGGCCTGGCGGTCGCCTGGTAGTGATTACTTATCACTCCCTGGAGGATCGCCTGGTGAAGAATATGATGAAGGCGGGTAATACGGAAGGACGCATCGAGCAGGACTTCTTTGGACGTGTGAATGCTCCTTTCCGGCTTGTTGGTAACAAGGTCGTTGTGCCTAGCGAAGATGAGCAGCAGCGTAATCCCCGCAGTCGCAGTGCAAAACTGAGAGTAGCAGAAAAGATTTGACAATGGCAGAAGACGAGAGTATCAGAGAAGAACTGAAGGCTACCGAGCATCGAGCCCTTGACAAGCTGAAGCAGTTGAAGGCTCAGGTGAGCGAAGACGAGCAGACGCCCGTCGGCGCTCAGACGCTGCGCAAGATACTTGGTGGCGACATTCTCTCTGCTGTTCAGGTACGTCGTCAGGTGTGGCTGATTCTTCTCGTGGTGCTGTTCACGGTTGTCTATGTGGCGTTCCGTTACCAGTGCCAGCAGGATATGATAAAAATTAACCAGTTGGAGGGTGAACTGAAAGATGCTAAGTACCGCGCGCTGAGTTCGTCGAGTACATTGACAGAGCGCTGCCGCGAGAGTCAGGTATTGGAGGTGCTGCGTCAGAACAAGGACTCTGTTCTTCACATCAGTGACCAGCCACCATATATAATTAATATTCCCGAATCGGGACTGTTTAGTGGAGACGACGAATGAGTACGTTCAATAGTAATAAGGTCATGCCGCGTTATTTCGCCATCGCTTTGGTGTTGACGCTGATTGGTTTTGCCATTCTTGGCAAAGCCATGTACATCATGACTGTTAAGAAGGACTATTGGACGAGGGTTGCCAGTCAGCTGAAGCATGACAGTATACCCATGAAGCCGAACCGTGGCAATATCCTTAGCTGTGATGGACAGCTGATGGCCAGCTCCATTCCTGAATACAAGATTTACATGGACTTCCAGGCCAATGCCTTTGAGGACGACTCGCTGTGGTTGTCGAAACTCGACAGCGTCTGCATCGGTCTGCATGAGATCTTCCCTGAGAAAACGGCCGATGAGTTTCGTCGCCATTTGGAGGAGGGACGCTTGAAGGTGACGAAGAGTGGTGCTGTGGGGGCCCGCCACTGGCCAGTCTGGAAGCGTCGCATCAACTACAATACCTTTGCTGAGGTTCACAAGTTGCCCTTCTTCAATATGGGTAAATATAAGAGTGGATTCCACTGGGATGAGTTCAACGCCCGCAACCGTCCCTTCGGTTCGTTGGCCCAGCGTACGGTTGGCATTATGTTCGGCGAAATCGACTCTGCCCGTTGTGGTTTGGAATTGTCGTTCGACTCCCTGTTGCGTGGTACCGATGGACTGGTGCATCGCCAGAAGGTGCTCAATAAGTTCATGAACATCACCGAGCAGTCGCCCATCGATGGCTATGATGTGGTAACCACCATTGATGTCGGTATGCAGGATCTTGCTGAGCGGGCGGTCATTGATGAACTGAAGGAGATCAATGGTGAGCTTGGCGTGGCTATCCTGATGGAGGTAGCGACGGGCGATGTGAAGGCTATCGTTAACATGGCACGTGTGGGCGAGGGACAATATGCTGAGGTTATCAACTCGGCTATCAGCTATCGCTGTGAGCCAGGTTCGGTGTTCAAGGTTGCCTCGTTCCTCGTCGCCCTTGATGACGGTGTTGTCGATACCAGCTATGTCATCCATACGGGCTGTGGTGTGATGCCGATGCACGGACGCGATATGAAAGACCATAACTGGCGTCGTGGCGGCTATCAGGATATCAATGTGGCACGTGCATTGGAGGTCAGTTCGAATATCGGTGTCAGCTATGTCATTGACAAGTTCTACGGCAAGTGCCCGGAGAAGTATGTTGAGGGACTATATCGCGTTGGTATCCACGAGGATCTGAAACTGCCGCTCGTGGGCTATGTGCCGCCCATCATCCGAATGCCTAACACGAAGACGACCAACAAGGCTGAGTATTGGAGTAAGACCACGCTGCCGTGGATGTCGATAGGCTATGAGACACAGATAGCACCGATCAACACGCTGACTTTCTATAACGCTATTGCCAACAATGGCAAGATGGTGCGTCCTCGTTTCGTAAAGAAACTGATGAAGGACGGACAGGTAATCCGTGAGTTCCCGACTGAAGTCATTAAGGAACAGATTGCCAAGCCTCAGACCATCAAGACCATGCAGACCATTCTGCACCATGTGGTTAGTCAGGGCCTTGGCCGTAAGGCCGGCTCGAAGTCGTTCCAGGTGGCAGGCAAGACCGGTACGGCCCAGGTGTCGAAGGGCACGGCAGGCTATAAGAGCGGCATCGTTGATTACTGGCTGTCGTTTGCGGGCTATTTCCCTGCAGACAACCCACGTTACTCGTGTATCGTTTGTCTGAAAAAGTCGGGGCTCCCGGCCTCGGGTGGCGGTATGAGTGGCGTCGTATTCCATCATATCTCCGAAGGCGTGATGGCTCAGAACCTGAAGCTGCGTGTAGAGGATGCGCGTGATTCTACATCGAACTTCGTCGCCGATGTGAAGTCGGGCAATACGGCGGCAGCCAGCTATGTCCTTGATCGTATTGGCGCCAAGGGCCAGCAGAATATTCAGGCGAAATCAGTCCAGGGTACGGTGCCAGATGTTCGTGGTATGGGAGCTCGCGATGCGGTCTACGCATTGGAGCGCCGTGGTATCAGGGTGCGCATCCATGGCCGTGGTAAGGTGAAAGACCAGAGTCTGCTGCCGGGAAAGGCCTTGGAGAGAGGTATGGTGTGTGAATTGAAACTTGAAATCTAAACAACGTATTATATGAAGCTAAACGAACTTCTTAGAAACGTGAAGCCGCTTTGCATCATCGGTGATGCAGAGGTGGAGGTGACGGGGGTTAAGATCGACTCCCGCCAGATACAACCGGGTTATCTCTTTGTAGCCATCAAGGGTACACAGACAGATGGTCACCAGTTCATCCCCAAAGCAGTGGATCTAGGCGCTGTAGCTGTGCTCTGCGAGGACCTGCCCACCAATCAGGCGGCCGGTGTCACTTATGTACAGGTTGCCTCGACGGAGGCTGCTATCGGTCCGGTGGCAACCCTTTTCCATGGCGACCCATCCTCAAGGTTGAAGTTGGTTGGTGTTACCGGCACAAATGGTAAGACCACGATTGCCACCTTATTATATAATATGTTCCGTAGCTTCGGTCATCGTTGCGGTCTGTTGTCAACGGTTTGTAACTACATAGACGGTGAGGCTGTGCCAGCTACCCATACCACGCCTGACCCCATTGAACTCAATGAGCTGTTGGAGCGCATGGCAGCTGCCGGCTGTGAGTATGTTTTCATGGAGTGCTCCAGTCATGCTATTGCCCAAAAGCGCATTGGTGGCCTGCACTTTGCCGGAGGCCTTTTCACGAATCTGACGCGCGACCATCTGGACTATCACAAGACATTCGAGAACTACCGTGATGCCAAGAAAGCGTTCTTCGATGCCCTGCCGAAGGATGCCTTTGCCATTACCAATGCCGATGACAAGAACGGTCTGTTCATGGTTCAGAACACACGGGCGCAGGTGAAAACCTATTCTGTACGTCAGATGGCAGATTTCCGTGCGCGCATCATAGAGTGCCACTTTGAGGGTATGTACCTTGAAATGGACGGTCGTGAGGTGGGTGTTCAGTTCATCGGAAAGTTCAATGTCTCTAACCTTCTCTGTGTCTATGGTGCGGCCGTTATGCTTGGCAAGAGTCCAGAGGATATCCTGGTCGTGATGAGTACGCTGAAGAGTGTCAACGGTCGTCTCGATCCTATCCGTTCCCCGGAAGGCTTTACGGCTATTGTCGACTATGCCCACACGCCCGATGCCTTGGAGAATGTGCTGAATGCCATTCACGAGGTACTTGACGGCCGTGGCAAGGTTATCACCGTCTGTGGTGCCGGTGGCAACCGTGACAAGGGCAAGCGTCCTCTGATGGCTCAGGAGGCCGTGAAGCAGAGTGACCGCGTTATCATCACCAGTGACAACCCTCGATTTGAGGAGCCTCAGGCTATTATCAACGATATGTTGGCCGGTCTTGACGCCCGTCAGATGAAGAAAGTGCTGAGTATTGTCGACCGTCGCGAGGCTATTCGTACCGCCTGTATGATGGCCGAGAAGGGTGATGTCATCCTCATTGCCGGTAAGGGTCATGAAGACTACCAGGAGATTCAGGGCGTGAAGCATCACTTCGATGACCATGAGGTGGTGCGTGAGTGCTTTCAATAATAACGTGTAATAACGACATAACATATGCTATACTACCTGTTCAGATTCTTAGAGCAATACGACATCCCGGGTGCGCACCTGTGGTCTTATGTCTCGTTCCGCTCATTGCTGACACTCATCCTGTCGCTGGTCATCTCAGCGTGGTTTGGTGAGTACTTCATCAAGTATATGCGTCGGAAGAAGATCTACGAGACTGAGCGCGATGCTGCCATCGACCCCTTCGGTGTCGAGAAGAAGGGCGTGCCCACCATGGGTGGACTGATTATTATCGTTAGTATTCTGGTTCCTGTCCTGCTGTTTGCCCGCATGCGCAACATCTATATCATATTGATGATTATAACAACCGTGTGGCTGGGCTTCTTGGGCTTTCTCGATGACTACATCAAGATTTTCCGTCGAAACAAGGAAGGGCTGAAAGGTAAATATAAGATTGTGGGACAGGTCTCGATAGGCTTTATTGTCGGTCTGACGCTGTGGCTCAGTCCCGATGCAGTCGTACGCGAATATGTGAATGTTGACCAACCGAAGCAGGAATTGGTCGTGAAGCATAAGGCGGAGGCGGTGAAGTCGCTCCAGACAACCATTCCCTTTGTGAAGAACCACAACCTGAACTACTCTGAAATCATGGGCTTTATGGGCCAGCACAAGGTTGCTGCCGGATGGGTCCTCTTTGTCATTTTGACCATCCTTGTTGTGACGGCCGTCTCCAATGGTGCCAATCTCAATGATGGTATGGATGGTATGTGTGCTGGCAACTCCGCCATTATCGGTGCGGCCCTGCTTGTCTTAGCCTATGTGTCCGGCCATATTGTCTATGCGGCCTACTTCGATATCATGTATATTCCGCATGCTGAGGAACTGGTGGTGTTCTTGTCGGCCTTCATTGGGGCTATGATTGGCTTCCTGTGGTATAATGCCTATCCGGCGCAGGTGTTCATGGGTGATACGGGTTCGCTGACCATTGGCGGTATCATCGGTGTCTGCGCTGTCATCATCCATAAGGAACTGCTGTTGCCCATCCTTTGCGGCATCTTCTTCATTGAGAGTCTGAGTGTCATCATTCAGACCCAGTGGTTTAAGCTGATGAAACGCAAGGGCAAGCGTGTGCGTGTGTTTCGTGCCACGCCGATACATGATAATTTCCGTCGTCTCGACTCTCAGCTTGATGCGACGTCAACCTATATCCTCCGTGGCTGGCCAAAGCGTCAGTTCCACGAGTCGAAAATCACGTTTCGCTTCTGGATTGTCACCATCATTCTGGCAGCGTTGACTATTATTACGTTGAAGATCAGATAAGAAAGATGAATAAGAGAATCGTAGTTTTAGGAGCCGGCGAGAGCGGTGCAGGAGCCGCTGTACTGGCTAAGAAGGAAGGCTTTGATGTGTTTGTCTCTGACATGTCGAAGATTGCCGACCGATACAAGAAACTGTTGGATGACCACCAGATAGAGTGGGAGGAGGGACAGCATACCGAGGAGAAAATCTTGTCGGCCGATGAAATTATCAAGTCGCCGGGCATCCCCGACACAGCACCGATGGTCAGCAAGGCCATTGCCCAAGGCATTCATATCATCAGTGAGATTGAGTTTGCCGGTCGCTATACTGATGCCAAGATGATTTGTATCACCGGCAGCAATGGTAAGACAACCACAACCTCGCTCATCTACCATATCTTCCGTCAGGCAGGTTATGATGCAGGACTGGCAGGTAACATTGGTCATTCGCTGGCTCTGCAGGTGGCCGAGGAACCTCATGACTATTATATCATTGAGTTGTCATCGTTTCAGTTGGACAACATGTATGACTTCCGTGCCAACATCGCTATTCTGCTGAACATCACTCCCGACCATTTGGACCGCTATGACAACTGCATGCAAAACTACACCGATGCCAAGATGCGCATCATTCAAAACCAGACACCGCAGGATGCGTTCATCTATTGGGCCGATGACCCCATCATCTCTGCCGAGTTGAAGAAGTATGATATTAAGGCTGTGCAGTGCCCGTTCAGTGACATCAAGAAGAGTGGCGTTATCGGATACATTGAGGAAGGGCAGTACAAGTTGGAGTACCCGACGCCTTTCAACATGGAGCAGGAGAGTCTGAGTCTGACAGGCAGACATAACATATATAACTCGTTGGCCGCCGGTCTGGCAGCCAATATAGCCGGTATCAAGAAAGAAGAGATCCGTCGTTCGCTGAGCGATTTCCCTGGCGTGGAACATCGTCTCGAGAAAGTGTGTGACGTGCGTGGCGTTCATTATGTCAATGACTCGAAGGCCACGAATGTCGATGCCTGCTGGTATGCACTGGAGTCGATGAAGACGAAGGTCGTGCTCATCGTTGGCGGAAAGGACAAGGGTAACGACTACACACCGCTCTTCCCGCTTGTCCGTGAGAAGTGCTCTGCGTTGGTCTATCTCGGTGCTGACAACCAAAAGCTCCACGATAATTTCGACCAGTTGGGAATTCCGGTCCGTGATACCCACTCCATGAAGGAGTGCGTGGCGGCTTGCTATGAGCTGGCAAAGCCAGGCGAGACCGTTCTGCTGTCTCCCTGTTGTGCATCGTTCGACCTCTTTAAGAACATGGAGGACCGTGGCGAGCAGTTCAAGGAACTGGCTCGTAACCTATAAGTCCCATGAGTCCCATAAGTCCTATAGGTCCCATAAAACTAAAGAATGGAAAAGAAAATAGGTAATATCTTCAAGGGCGATAAGGTCATCTGGATGGTGTTCTTCTTCCTCTGTATGATCAGTATTGTCGAGGTCTTTTCGGCCTCGAGCAACCTGACGTATAAGAGCCAGAACTACATGGCCCCCATCATCTATCACTCCATCATGATCCTGGTGGGAGTGACGGTGGCTGTCATCACCTTGAATATTCCCTGTCGCTACTTCAAGCTGATGACGCCGTTCCTGCTCATCATTACGGCTTTCACCCTGTTCTGGGTGCTTGTCGGTGGTGAGAGTATCAACGGCGCCAACCGCGTCATCTCAATACTTGGGTTTACGTTCCAGCCCTCAGAGATTGCCAAGGGAACGATGGTGCTTGTCACGGCTCAGATATTGAGTGCTATGCAACGTGAGAACGGCGCCGACCGCAATGCCTTCAAGTACATTATGATAGTATTGCTGCCAACCGTTTTCCTCATAGGCATCGAGAACCTGTCAACGGCAGCCCTGCTGTTTGCTGTCATTTTCCTGATGATGTTCATTGGCCGTGTGCCCCTGTCGCTTTTGGGGCGGTTGGTGGGCGGAATAGCGGTCCTTGCCATCGTAGGCGTGACACTCATCATGACGCTCGGAAGCATTGAGAAGACTGACGAGAACAGCACCATGACCGAGGTGGTCGATGCCGATGGAAAGACGGGTGAGGATAAAACGAGCATTAAGGGAGGCGGTATCTTCCACCGCTTCACCACCCAGCGCAACCGTATCCTGAAGTTCATAGACAAGAAGGAAGTTCCCCCCGAAGAGTATGACATTGAGGAGAACTACCAGGTGGCACATGCCAACATCGCCATTGCTTCAAGCAATGTTATTGGTAAGGGGCCTGGTAACTCTGTGGAGCGTGACTATCTGCCGCAGGCCTTCAGCGACTTCATCTATGCTATCATCATCGAGGAGATGGGCATCATCGGCGCAGCTGTCGTTGTGTTCCTCTACATCGTGCTGCTTTACCGTGCCGCACGAATTGCCCATCACTGTGAGAACAACTTTCCCGCTTTCCTCATCATGGGCTTGGCCCTGTTGTTAGTCATTCAGGCTACGTTCAACATGATGGTAGCAGTAGGACTGGCACCGGTGACTGGCCAGCCGTTGCCATTAATTTCCAAGGGCGGCACTTCCACCATCATCAACTGTGCCTATATCGGTGCCATGCTGAGCGTGAGTCGTTCTGCGAAGATGAAAGTGAGTCAAGCAAGTAGTGAAGATAAAAATATAGAATAAGATATGGATAAGGAGTTACGAGTCATTATCAGCGGTGGCGGTACGGGTGGCCATATATTCCCGGCTGTCTCTATTGCCAATGCCGTCAAGGCCTTGCGTCCCGATGCGAAGATTCTCTTCGTGGGTGCTCTTGGTCGTATGGAGATGCAGCGTGTCCCTGCTGCCGGTTACGAGATCAAAGGTTTGCCTATCTGCGGCTTCGACCGTAAGAACCTGCTGCGTAATGTCGTGGTGCTCTACAAGATATGGAAGAGTCAGCGCATGGCCAAGAAGATTATCCGCGACTTCCGCCCGCAGGTGGCAGTCGGTGTGGGTGGTTATGCCAGTGGGCCGACGCTAAACAAAGCAGCCTCAATGGGTATTCCCTGTCTTATCCAGGAGCAGAACTCCTATGCAGGTGTCACCAACAAACTGCTGGCCAAGAAAGCCCAGAAGATATGTGTGGCCTACGAGGGCATGGAGCGCTTCTTCCCGGCTGACAAGCTATTGCTGACGGGAAATCCGGTGCGTCAGGCCCTGCTTGACACCACCGTAACACGAGAGGAAGCAGTCCGGAGTCTTGGCTTCGACCCCTCCAAGAAAACCATTCTGCTGGTGGGCGGTAGCCTCGGTGCACGTACGATCAACGAGAGTGTGCTGCAGCATCTTGACATCGTAGAGAAGAGTGGGGTACAGTTCCTGTGGCAGACGGGTAAGTACTACTATGCAGCCATTCAGGAGCAGCTGAAAGGTCGTAGCCTGCCCAATCTGAAAGTAACCGACTTCATTACCGACATGGGTGTCGCCTACAAGGCTGCCGACCTCGTCATCAGCCGTGCCGGTGCCAGTAGCATCTCTGAGTTCTGCCTTATTGGCAAACCCGTCATCCTTGTCCCCAGTCCGAACGTGGCCGAGGATCATCAGACAAAGAACGCCCTGGCATTAGCCAATCGTGACGCAGCCCTTTACGTGAAGGATGCCGATGCGCCTGCCACGCTGCTTCAGTTGGCTGTTGAGACGGTGGCCGACGAGGTGAAGTTGAAGTCGCTAAGTGAGAATGTGTTGAAGATGGCCCTACCCAATTCGGCTGACATTATTGCCAAGGAGGTCATTAATCTCGCCCAGCAGTCCCGGTAGTCCTAGTAGTACCAAAAGAATCATCAAGAATATGACACCAAAAGATATCAAAGCAGTCTATTTCGTAGGAGCCGGCGGCATCGGCATGAGTGCCATCGCCCGCTATTTCCTGAAACGTGGCCTTGTCGTGGCTGGCTATGACAAGACTCCCAGCGATCTGACCCGTCAGCTGGAGCGTGAGGGTATGCTCATCCACTATGAGGAGAACGTTGAGGCCATCCCCCATGCCTGTCGTCAGCCGCAGTCATGCCTGGTTGTATATACGCCGGCCATACCGTCTGAACATCAGGAGCTGGTCTGGTTCCGCGAGAATGGCTTCGACATCCAGAAGCGCGCCCAGGTGCTGGGCACTTTGACGCGCCAGATGAAGGGGCTCTGTGTGGCTGGAACCCATGGCAAGACCACCACGTCCACCATGTGTGCTCACATCATGCACCAGTCGTCGCACGACTGTAATGCCTTCCTTGGTGGCATCTCGAAGAACTACGGAACCAACTATATTCTCTCTGATAGTGACTATGTTGTCATCGAGGCCGACGAGTTTGACCGCTCGTTCCACTGGTTGCGTCCGTGGATGAGTGTCATCACTTCGACCGATCCCGACCATCTTGACATCTATGGCACTAAGGAGGCTTATCTCGAGAGTTTCCGTTATTATACGACGCTCATCCAGCCAGGCGGTGCACTCATCGTCCATCGCGGCCTTGAGATGCAGGAGTCGTTGCAGGACGGTGTCCGCCGTTATGACTACAGTCTCCATGAGGGCGACTTCCATGCCGAGAATATCAAGATTGAGAATGGTGAGATCACGTTCGACTTCATCTCACCCGTTGAGAGCGTGCCGAACGTTGTCCTTGGACAGCCTGTTCCTATCAATATCGAGAATGGCATTGCCGCCATGGCCATGGCCCAGCTCAATGGTTGCACCGCCGATGAACTCCGTTATGGCATGCGTACCTACGGAGGTGTCGACCGCCGCTTTGACTTCAAGATCAAGACCGATCGTCTGGTGTTCCTCAGCGACTACGCTCACCATCCCAAGGAGATATTCCAGAGTGCCCGTAGCATCCGTGAGCTGTATAAGAACCGCCACATCACGGCCATCTTCCAGCCTCACCTTTATACCCGTACTCGCGACTTCTACCGTGAGTTCGCCGAGGCATTGAGTCAGCTCGACGAGGTCATTCTCACCGAGATATATCCTGCTCGCGAGTTGCCCATCGAGGGCGTTACCTCGCAACTCATCTACGATAATCTGGCTCCTGGTGTAGAGAAACAGCTCATCCGTAAGGACGAGGTGCTCCAACTGGTCGACAGCCGTTCGTTCGACGTGCTCATCGTACTCGGTGCCGGCGATCTTGACAATATGGTTCCTGAAATGACAAAACGATTACAGAATAAAGCATGATGCAGAACTGGAAGCGCATAGTAGTCATCATCTTCGATATAGCCATTGCGGTCTATCTCGTGCTTGCCGTCACGGCCTTCAACCGCCCTGACGAGAAAGCTACGGTCTGCTCGGAAGTCAAGATTGACATCAGCCAGAACGGAGAGGAAGACCAGACGGGTTTCCTCAATCCGACGGAGGTGAAGCGTATGCTCGAGAATCAGCACCTCTATCCTCTGGCTCAGCCGATGCAGTTCGTCAGTACCCGCAAGATTGAGGAGACGCTGGAGAAGAGTCCCTTTGTCGACGATGCCGAGTGCTACAAGACCCAGAGCGGACACATCTGCATTCAGCTGCGTCAGCGTCTGCCCGTGCTCCACGTCATGGCGGCCAATGGCGAGTGCTACTATCTGGACGATTATGGTGAGATTCTGCCCAGTACAAACCTGACGAACGACCTCATCGTGGCGACGGGTAATATTACCCGTAAGTATGCCCGTCAGGTTTTGGCACCGTTGGCCAACCAGCTACAGGGCGACAAGTTCTGGCAGAACGAGGTTGTACAATTGAATGTTCTTGCCGACGGTACGGTTGAGTTGGTGCCGCGCGTGGGCGATCATGTCGTCTATCTCGGTGCTCCGACGGATATTCCGCAGAAACTCTCCCGTCTGCGTAAGTTCTATAAGTACGGACTCAGTCAGGCTGGATGGAACCGTTACGAGCGTATCAGTGTCGAGTTTGGTAATCAGATTATCTGTAAGAAGAGAACGAAGTAAGAAGTTAATAGAACGAAGTTAAAGAAGTTAAGAATATGGCAAAGGAATTCATCGTAGCAATTGAACTCGGTTCATCGAAGGTAACCGGTATTGCGGGACAGAAAAATCTTGATGGCAGCATCACGGTGCTTGCAGTCGTCAAGGAAGAGTCTTCGCCCTTCATCCGGAAGGGTGTGGTCTATAACATCGACAAAACGGCGCAGTGCCTGCAGTCTATCGTCAAGAAACTTGAGAACCAGCTCAAACAGCAGGTTCGACAAGTCTATGTCGGAGTCAGCGGACAGTCCATCCGTGGCGTCCGCAATACCATTACCAAGGATTTGCCTGCGGGAACCATTGTCACCGAGGCAATGGTCGATGAACTGGTTGATGCCAATCGCAACATGGACTACCCAGACCAGGAGATTCTCGATACCTCCGTTCAGGAGTATAAGGTAGACTCTCAGTACCAGCAGGATCCTGTGGGTATTCAGTGTACGCGTCTGGAAGGCAACTACCTGAACATCCTGCAGCGTAAGGCTTTTTATCGTAACTTTAACAAGTGCTTCGAGACCGCCGGCATCCCCATCGCCGAGATGCTCAACGCTCCGCTGGCCTTGGCCGATGCCGTGCTGACCGAACAGGAACGCCGTTCGGGTTGTGCCCTCATCGACCTTGGTGCTGATACCACCACCGTTTCTGTCTATTCGAAGAACATCCTGCGCCATCTGGCCGTTATCCCTCTTGGTGGTGCCAACATCACCAAGGATATCGCTACCCTGCAGATGGAGGAGAGCGATGCCGAGAAGATGAAGCTGAAGTATGGCTCTGCCTATACCGATAACAATGATATTGACAATAACCTAAAGTACTCCATCGACAGCGAACGTCAGGTGGAGAGCCGCCGCTTCATTGAGATTGTCGAGGGCCGTCTTGAGGAGATTGTCGAGAATGCCTGGTACCAGGTTCCCAACGAGTATTGCGACAAGCTCCTCGGCGGTATTATCCTCACGGGCGGTGGCGCTAACATGCCCAACATTGAGCGTGCGTTCCAGAACCACACCCACATCGACAAGATACGTGTGGCAAAGGCTCCTGTGCATACCGTTTCTGGAGGCAATGAGGATATCAAGTCAAAGAATGCCATGATGAACACGGTGCTTGGTCTGCTGCTGAAGGGCGATGTCAACTGTGCGGGTGCGGAAATCGATCCCAATGGTAACCTCTTTGACACTCCTAAGCCATCAGTCGTTGCTGAGACCAACGAACAGCGGCCGGCCCGCCGTCCCAGTGAGATTCCTACAGGTGTCGTCCGTACTGAGGCCGAGAAACAGAAGGCTGAAGAGGAGGCCCGTTTGAAACGTGAGGAAGAGGAGCGCCTGCAACGTGAGAAAGAGGAGGCCGAGGAGGCTGAGCGCGAGCGCATCCGCCGAGAGAACAGCTTCTGGAACAAGGCATTCAGGAAGTTCAAGAAGTTTGGTGAGGACATTATTAAGGAAGAAGACTAAACGTCTCAGTAGCCCCAGTGGCCACAGAAGCCCCATTCACCCAATAAAAACAACGAAACGAATATGGAAGACAATAATAATACAATGAACATCCTTGACTTCGGCGAGCCGGAGCGGGAGCACAGCATCATCAAGGTCATCGGCGTCGGTGGCGGTGGCGGCAACGCCGTCAACCACATGTACCGCGAAGGTATCCACGACGTCACGTTTGTACTCTGTAACACCGACGCGCAGGCACTCAACGACTCGCCTGTGCCCGTCCATCTGCAGCTGGGCAAGGAAGGCCTCGGCGCCGGCAACAAGCCCGAGCGTGCCCGACTGGCTGCCGAGGAGAGCTTGGATGATATCAAGAATATGTTGAGCGACGGCACACGAATGGCCTTCATCACCGCTGGCATGGGTGGCGGAACGGGTACCGGTGCCGCCCCTGTCATTGCCAAGGTGTCGAAGGAACTGGGTATTCTTACCGTCGGTATCGTGACCATACCTTTCCGCTTCGAGGGAGCCAAGAAGATTGACCAGGCCCTTGATGGCGTTGAGGAGATGGCCAAGCACGTCGATGCTCTACTGGTCATCAATAACGAGCGCCTGCGCGAGATTTATCCTGACCTCTCGCTGACGGCTGCCTTCGGCAAGGCCGACGACACACTGTCGGTGGCAGCTAAGTCCATCGCCGAGATCATCACCGTCCATGGACTCATCAATCTCGACTTCAACGATGTGAAAACCGTGCTCAAGGATGGTGGCGTCGCTATCATGTCAACGGGTTACGGCGAGGGCGAGGACCGTGTGCAGAAGGCTATCGACGATGCGCTTAACTCACCGCTGCTCAATGATAACGACGTGTTCAACTCCAAGAAGATCCTGCTCTCCATTGCCTTCAACGAGGAGAAGGGTGCTGGCGACAACTTCATGATGGAGGAGATGAACTACGTCAACGACTTCATGGACAAGTTCGGCGACTTCGAAATCAAGTGGGGTGTTGCCATTGATCCCGAGCTGGGTAAGAAGGTTAAGGTAACCATCCTCGCTACAGGCTTCGGCATCTCCAATGTCGACGGTATGGACGCCCGTCTGCGTAAGCACTCGCAGGAGGAGGCCAACCGCATTGCCGAGGAGCAGGAGCGTGCAGCCGCCCGTGAGGAGCGTCGCGGTCGCTTCTATAAGGATCAGGGCACTAGCAAGCGCTATAAGCGTCGTCCCCACATCTATCTGTTCCGTCCCGAGGATCTCGACAACGACGATGTCATCTCAGCCGTCGAGTCGACACCCACGTATAAACGCACACGTGAGATACTGGACAGTATCCACTCGCAGGCCACTGGCGAAATCATCAGCGACAGTAAGAACGATACGCCGCCAGAGCCGCAACAAGGTATCATCAGCTTTGTCTGATAATTATTGTATGTTATGAAAATCGGCCGAAAGTTTGGTGCTTTCGGCCTTTTTGCGTACTTTTGCAGAAAATTTGAAGAAAGCCATGCAGACAAACAGCCATCTTTCCAGACTTATCCACGACCAAGCCGCCAAGTACGGCGACCGTGAAGTGCTCATCTATCGGGACTTCGGCGGACAGGAGTGGAAGTCCATGTCGTGGAACCAGTTCTCCGAAACCGTGAAGATTGTCTCCAACGCCCTGCTCAACCTCGGCGTTCGCGTGCAGGAGAACATCGGCGTGTTCTCGCAGAACTCCGTGCAGTATCTGTTCTGCGACTTCGGCGCCTGGGGTGTGCGTGCGGTCACCATTCCGTTCTATGCCACCTCCTCTGAACAGCAGATTCAGTTCATGCTGGCCGATGCCAAGATGCGGCTGCTGTTTGTCGGCGAGCAGGACCAGTACGACAAGGCTCACCGCGTGTTCCCCATGTGCAGCACGCTGGAGCGCATCATCGTCTTCGACCGCTCGGTGCGTTTCGCTGAGGGCGACCAATCTGCCATGTACTTCGACGACTTCCTCAAGCTTGGCGACCAACTGCCGCGACAGTCGGAGGTCGAGGGACGTCAGCACGAGGCGTCGATGGACGATATTGCCAATATCCTCTATACCAGCGGCACCACGGGCGACTCCAAGGGTGTCATCCTTACCTGCGGACAGTATTATGCTGCCGTGGAAGCCAACGACAAATGTGTGCCTGTCGGCGAGGACGACCGTGTCCTCAACTTCCTGCCCTTTACGCATATCTTTGAGAAAGGCTGGAAGATTCTCTGTCTGACGGAAGGCGCACGGCTCATCGTCAACACCTACCCGCAGGAGGTACAACAGACCATGAAGCAGACGCACCCCACCTGTATGTCCTCCGTTCCCCGCTTCTGGGAGAAGGTCTACATGGGTGTCGAGGAGAAGATAGAGTCTTCCGGTCCCGTGCAGCGCAAGATTTTCCGCCATGCCTTTGAGGTAGGGCGCCGCCACAATATCGAGTACCTGTCAAAGGGCCGTCGGCCGCCCGTGGCACTCCATCTGGAGTACGAGATGATCAACAAGACCGTCTTCTCGCTGGTTCGCAAGGAGCTGGGTCTCGAGAATGCGCATTTCTTCCCCACGGCAGGTGCCACCGTCAATCCTCAGGTCGAGGAGTTCGTCCACGCTATCGGTCTTAACATGGTTGTCGGCTACGGTCTCACCGAGTCGCTGGCCACCGTCTCCTGTAACCACCTTGGTGAGCCTTGGACTGTCGGCTCCGTCGGTATCCCCATCGAGGGCCTCTCCGTGCGCATCAGCGACGAAGGTGAGGTGCTCCTGAAAGGTCCCACCATCACCCGTGGCTACTACAACCGCGACGACCTGACGCGTCAGGCATTTACCGACGACGGCTACTTCCGTACAGGCGACTCCGGCTATCTGAAGGACGGCGAGTTGTTCCTCAAGGAGCGCATCAAGGACCTGTTCAAGACCTCCAATGGCAAGTACATTGCCCCACAGATGATCGAGTCGAAGATCCTGGTCGATAAGTATGTCGACCAGATAGCCATCATCGCCGACCAGCGTAAGTTCGTCTCCGCACTCATCATTCCCGTCTACTCCCTGCTCGAGGAGTATGCGCGTGCCCACGGCATCGCCTTCGAGGGCCGTGAGGACCTCTGCCAGAACCCGCAGATTGTCGAGATGATGACGGAGCGTATAGATACCCTTCAGCAGCAGCTGGCTCACTACGAGCAGATAAAACGCTTCACCCTCCTGCCACATGCTTTCTCTATGGAGCGGGGAGAACTGACGAACACCCTCAAGATCAAGCGCCGCGTCCTCAACGAGAACTACAAG
>CAZLPO010000026.1:4977-22168 GCA_964561385.1 uncultured Prevotella sp. | reverse complement strand
CCACGACGAGGCAAACGGGCTGTTGTGGCTGAGCACCGCCACCTACCAGATAGCGTGCTACGATCTGGGGCGGGCACGTTTTGTGGACTGGACGGGCACGGGCGACAACAACCGCCAGCTGAACAAGGTGATGGCGACGCGCGGCTCGATGGTGTTCTACGGTATGGACTTCGGTGTGCGCCGTAGCACCTACCGCGACGGACAGTTCCACACCACTGACTTCACCAAGGAGAACGGACGGCTCATGTCGAACCGCGTGCTGACGGTGGTGGAAGACAGCACAGGCAACCTGTGGCTGCCCACAGACAAGGGCATCACGCTGGTGACGCCACAGGACGAGTGCCGACAGTTGGAGAAGGGGCAGACCATCATTGCGGCAGCGACCTCGAGGAGAGAAGAGAGAGGAGAGAGGAAAGAGGAGAGAGTCATGACCTACTTCCTGACGGCCAGCGGACAGGTGCTGACCTACGACAGCCAAGGGCGCAAGGTACGCCAGACGGCACTGCCGCCACAGATAAGACGTCCAGAGCGGGTGAACGCGAACTTCATGTGGCAAGGGCAGTGGATGCTGTTCACACCCGAGGGCACCATTGCGTTAGACGTGAGAGGTTCGGGGGTACGAGGGTACGGAGGTACGGGGGTACGAGATATGAGGTACGAGGTGAAGGACGGCTTGAACCAGGGCACATGTCCAGGCTATCATTTCATAGGAACGCGCACGGGCGAGCTCTGGCTGTTCCCTGACAGCGGCGAGGCCCGCAAGCTGCAGCTCATCCCCAATGCCCCGCTGTCGATGAACAGGGGCTGGCTGTTCCACGTCACGCCCGACAGGCAGGGCCGTCTGTTCATTGCCACCTACGGCAACGGCCTGTTTGTCTACGAGCCGACAACGGGCACACTGAGCCACTACACGGCCAACGATGCACAACCCGTCATCGACAGCAACTACCTGACATGGGCTATCACCGACCATCACGGCAACATCTGGGTGGGCAGCGAGACAACGGGTGCCTACTGTCTGACAACAGAAGACCGCGAGGCCGTCAGGTACCTGCTGCCACAGCCCGATCGCCGCGGCGGCTGGGAGAACAGTATTGTTGACGTGAGGAAAGAGGAGAGTGGAGAGAGGAGAGAGGAGAGAGATATGTCTGGGGTACGAGGTGCGAGGTACGAGGTGGTGACACGCGACGGGCGACTCTACGAGACCGACGGCATGACAAGCATGAAGGCCGCGGGCAGCTACACCGACAGCGCCACCTGCCGCATCACCGACCGACAGGGACGCACCTGGACGGCCACCTACGGACGCGGCATCTTTTGCGACGGGCGTCAGTATATGGCCGAGGGCATCAATGCCAGCCGCGTCAACGACCTGCTGCTGACCGACGACGGCACACTCTGGGCAGCATCGAACAACGGTGTCTATCGCTGGAACGGACAGCAGTTTGACGTCTATAACACCCAGAACGGACTGTTCCCCCACGACGAGATCCACACGCTGTGTCTCGACATGAAAGGCCGCCTGTGGGCAGGCACCGCCGGCGGAGGTGTCGTGAAGTGCACGCTCGACAAGGATGCACACATCGCACAGACGGAAGTCATCACAACACGCGAGGGACTGAGCAACAACAACGCCTCGTCGATGGTCTGCGACGCCGACGGCTACCTGTGGGTAGGCACGGAGGACGGCATCTCGCGCATCAACACCCAGGACAACACCGTCAGCACCTACCGATTCTCGAAGACGCTGCAGGGCAACGTCATCGCGAACAACTGTGCACTGCTGACCGACGACGACCGACTGCTCTTCGGCACTGCCGATGGACTGCTGGTGGTTGACCCGAAGAGGCTTTTAGACGTAAGGAAAGATGAGAGAGGAGAGAGGAGAGAGGAGAGAGGTATGTCGGAGGTACGAGACGTGAGACAAGGCGTGAGACTGACGGACCTCCGCATCAACGGCACATCGGGCTACGAGAGCGGACTCATAGGAACACTCTCCGACGCCATCACGCTGAGACACGACCAGAACAGCCTGGCGTTCTACTTCTCCGACTTCCAGTACGACAGCTACCGCAGTGCCGTGTACCAGTACTGGCTGGAAGGTCACGAGCACGGCTGGCGCCCGATGACCACGAGCAACCACGCCGACTACAGTGAGCTGCCGCCAGGCCGCTACACGTTCCACCTGCGCACGCTCGACGACAACAACGAGTGGGGCGAGGAGACCGTGCTGCAGGTGACCATCAGCGAGCCCTGGTGGAACACGTGGTGGGCATGGGCCGTCTACCTGCTGGTGCTGGCAGCCGTCGGCTTCTATGTCTACCGCAACTGGCGCGAGCGTTTCCGTCTGCACCAGCAGATGAAGATGGAGCGGCAGCTTGCAGAGTTCCGCACCAGCATATTTACTAACATCACCCACGAGTTCCGCACGCCGCTGGCCATCATCAAGGGAGCTGTGGACAAACTGGCTGCCGACGGCAACAACCACGCTGCACAGCAGACGGCACAACGAGCCACGAACCGTATGCTCAGGATGGTGAACCAGTTTATGGAATACAGAAAGCTCAGCACCGGCAACGTGCGGCTGCAGGTGGAGAGCGGAGATGTTGTACCATTCATACGCAACCTGGCTGACGACCTGCGGCCAATGGCACTGCAGAAGGAGCAGACATTCACCTTCACGCCGTTCGCCAAACACTACCAGATGCTCTTTGACCAGGAGAAGCTGGAGATGATTGTGTACAACCTGCTGTCGAACGCCATCAAGTACACCCCTGAGCGAGGAACCGTCAGCGTGAAGATCAGTGAGAAGGGAAGAGAGGACAGGGAAGAGGAAGGAGCAAGTGGAGGCGAGCTGAGCGTGGTGGTTGAAGACAACGGCCCAGGCATCAGCGACGAGCAGCAGGCCGCACTCTTCCGTCCATTCATGCACGGACACGTCAGTCGCGGGGGTATGGGCATCGGACTGCACACCGCCCACCAGATGGCGATGGCACATCACGGCACGCTGACCTACCAGCGCCTAACGCCGCAGGGCGGCTCACGGTTTACGCTGACACTGCCAACGGCCGCCGACGCCTACGCCCCTGACGAGATAAGCAAGCCCACCGCAGGACTCACCGACGATGATCCCAAGGGGCTGAGCAATGTGGAGGGCACCATTGCCCATGAGATGTTAGGTAAGCCCATCAACGACATCACAGTAGCCATCATCGAGGATAATCCCGACATGTTGCAGCAGATAAAGGCTGAGGTGGGCACATACTTCAAGGTAGCCGGCTACAGTACCGGACAAGCAGGACTCGACGCCGTACTGTCCTCGCCTCCGTCGCTGCTCATCTGCGACGTGATGCTGCCCGACATCAGCGGATACGAAATCGTGACAAAGCTAAAGGAGAAGGCCGACACTGTCCGTATGCCAATCATCATGCTCACCTCGCTCGACGACGAGAACCATCAGATACGGGCATACAAAGCAGGTGCCGACGACTATATGGTGAAGCCCTGCAACTTCAGGCTGCTTATTGCACGAGCGCTCCAACTCATTAAGTGGAGCACTGCCCATGAGTCCCATGAGTCCCATGAGTCCCATGAGTCCCATAGGTCCTATGAGTCCCATGAGCCCCATGAGTCCCATGAGTCCCATAGGTCCTATGAGTCCCATGAGCCCCTCCTTGACAGCCCCTTAGACAAGCTGTTCCTACAGAAGCTACAGACCATCACCGCACAACATCTCGCCGACCCGACCTTCTCAGTGGACCGTCTGGCAGAAATCATGAAGATGGGGCGCACGAAGTTCTACGGCAAGGTGAAGGAGCTGACGGGCCAGTCGCCCAACAAGTACCTGCAGGAGGCACGCATGGAGCGTGCTGCCCAGCTGCTGTTAGAAGGCGAGCTGACGGTGAGCGAAGTGAGCTACAAGGTGGGCATCCAAGACCCCTCGTACTTCAACAAGGTGTTCAAGGCGAAGTACGGCGTGGTACCGAGTAAGTACGGTCGTTGACCAGGAGATACCACATGAGGGCCCAGTCCTGGTCATTGGCCAGCACGTCGGCATAGTGGGCCGTCTCACCGTTGACCCGCCGTGGACTGACAAAGGCACAGGTGGCGCGTCCGTCCTCAAAGAAGAGCGACAGGTTGCCGCGTACAATCTGCTCGGCGCGCTGCTGGTAGTCGCTGCGTTCTGTTGCCTGTGCGTAGCGGTGGTAGGCGGCCGCCGTGATGCAGCTCCAGTAGTGCGGAAAGACGTCGCCATAAGTCTGGCGCTTGCCAAACCAGTAGCCGTCCCAGTGGCGTATGGCTATCTCGTGCATGCGGTAGCTGGGCTGCTGTCCGCCAAGTGCCTCGAGTGCAGGCATCATCAGCTGGGCGCCCTGGAGGTAGCGTTTGTTGCCTGTCACCAGGTAGAGCTCGCAGAGGAACTGTACGGCAGGGGCGATGATGGACTGCTCGTAGTTGACCTCGAATGCAGGGAAGTTGAGTCCGTTCTTCACGAAGATGTCACCCGTCTGCTGGAAGTCGTAGAGCAGGAACTGCATCTCGTTGAGCAGGCCCGTCTTGGCGAGCGCATCGAGTCCTGTCAGCACGGGGTAGTCGATGCAGTAGAACCCATAGCCGAAGTGTCGGTAGAGCGCGCGGAGCGTACCGTAGCCGTCGAGTGCATACTGACGTGCGAGGGTAGCGTCGCTGTCGAGGGTGAGCAGAGCCATGCGGAAGTAGAAGTCGGCCACCCAGGCGTAGTTGTAGCCGCGGTCCTTGCCGCCTTTGACGTCGGACTTGGTGTAGTAGTCGTTAGTCTGCAGCTGCTTGCGGACGAACTGGGCATAGCGGTGCAGCGCGGCTGTCAATTCTCGTACCTCCGTACCCCCGTACCTCGTACCCTCGACAACTCTCTCTCCTCTCTCCTCTCTCCTCTCTCCTCTTTCCCTCAAGGCGTAGGCCGCCAACATGATGCCCATACCTATGCGCTCGCGGCCCTCTGACAGGTCGCTGCGACGTCCGGCACTGGTCAGTATGGAGTCGCCCTCGTTGTCGTAGATCATGAAGGCACCGTCGCGTGGATCGCCAGGTCGGCTGAATTGCTGGTGGTCGAGGATGAAGCGTACGCGCTTGTCCATGAGCTCGCGCTCGCTGCTGATGGCAAGCAGGAGTGCATGTGCCCCTTTATAGTCAACACGCACCTCGCCCGTCTGTGTCAGCTTGCGGCTGATGGTCTTGGTGCCCTTGGCGGTGGTGAAGCTGACGCGTGCCGTCTCGCCCAGGGCATAGACATACTTATCGCTTGTGACGACCGTTCCGCCTCGACGGAGCAACTGTTTTTCGAAGTCATCGCCATTATGGGCAAAGAGACGCCACGTGAGCCGGTAGCTCTTGCCTGGGGCCAGCGTCATGTCGGGCGGACAGAGCGCCAGCACGCCACGGAAGTTGGACATACCCTTGTCGCTGCCGCGCTCCCACACGTCGTAGTCGGTTATCTCACCCTCAGTGACCATCAGTCCCAGATGCGGTCCCTTGCCGCTCATGCGCAGGGCATTGACCCAAGCCGCCCGACCGCCTGGCCAGATGTGTGCGTTGCAACGCGAGGTCATGCAGGTCTTGGCATTGGGGTAGTTATCGTTGAAAGGTGTGTAGATGCCGACGTTCTTCAGCGTCACCTTCTCTGTGGAGCTGTTGGTGAAGGTGTAGGTCTCCACGAGGTCGTCGTCCTGCTGCCGCCGGTCAACGTTGACTGTGACGGGCGCTGGGTCGTAATAGACCTGTCCCCAGGCATAGCGGTCAGTGACCCAGGCATACTGTGAGCCGTCGGTCTTCAGTGTCCACACCATCGGGTCGCCATCGATGGTGATGGCGCCATCGGCGTATGAAACGTGAGGCGTGAGATGTGAGGCGTGAGACGACACGAAAGTCGCAAGGAGGAGAGTGAGGGAAATGAGTCGCTTCATGGATATACGGTCTTTGAGTCTTTACTGTTCAAATGTATCTTCGACGTTTGTTGGCGATAGCCCACTACGACATCAATGGGACGGTTGAGTCGGTTGGACAGCTTATAGCATACCAGACGACCGTCCTTCCACGTCATGTCGACGGTGACGCCACCACGGGCACAGAGGCCGCGCACCTCGCCGTCGGACCATGCCTGCGGCAGTGCAGGCAACAGCTCTATAGCGTCGCCATGACTCTGCAGTAGCATCTCGCAGACACCAGCCGTACCGCCGAAGTTGCCGTCAATCTGGAAAGGCGGATGGGCATCGAAGAGGTTCGGATAGGTGCCGCCGCTGTTATAGTTAGTGTGCCTGCCGGCAGGAATAAACGACAGCAGGTTGCGATAGACGTTGTAGGCCTGGTCGCCCTTGTGCAGACGCGCCCAGAGGTTGATGCGCCAGCCGGTGCTCCAGCCAGTGCTCTTCTCGCCCTTCTGTACCAGCGTCTTCTCGGCAGCTTCATAGAAACTGGCAGGGAGGTTCGTGCCTGGATAAAGACCGAAGAGATGGCTCTGATGACGGTGCAGCGGGTCGTAGTCACGCCAGTCGTAGAACCACTCGTTCAGGTCGCCGTCCTTGCCTACGGTGTAGGGATGCAGACGTGGGAGGACAGCTTCAATCTTGGCGATGACAGAGCCATCGCCCACGATACGGGCGGCCTGAAGGGTGTTTTGCAGCAGCTCGCGGATAATGGCCATGTCGGCTGTGCCGCCATAGCAGGTCATACCGTGGTAGCCGTCATCGGTGACGTATTCATTCTCTGGCGACGTGCTGGGAGCCGTAATCAGCTCCCCGTCTTTCTCCACAAGCCACTCCAGACAGAACTCGGCTGCGCCGCGCATCAGGGGGAAGGCGGTTTGACGAAGGTAAACCTCGTCACACGTAAACAGGTAGCGTTCCCACAATGTCTGCACCAGCCAGGCTCCGCCCAGTGGCCAGTTGGCCCATTCTGGTTTCTCGCGCTTCTCGCCAACAGGGTTGGTCATCGCCCAGATGTCGCTGTTGTGGTGAGCACACCAGCCGCTGTCTATCCCGTAGTAATGGTGAGCCGTATGTTTGCCGTTTTCAGAAAGTGCCTTCACAAAGCCATCGAGCGGCATCGCCATCTCGGCGAGGTTAGCCACGAAGGCGGGCCAGTAGTTCTCCTCGAGGTTGATATTCATGGTGTAGTTGCCGCGCCAAGGAGCCCTCAGATGCGGATTCCACAGTCCCTGGAGGTTGGCAGGGACGGCAGGCGTGCGCGAACAGCCGATAAGCAGATAGCGGCCGAACTGGAAATAGAGTTCTTCCAGATGACGGTCGTGACTGGCTGAACCCTTGCCATAGCCCTCGAGAAGTGAGTCGGTAGGAATGTCGAGTATGTCGTCATGCCATGACGACTCACTCGACAGGCGTAACGACACACGGGAGAAGAACTGGCGGTAGTCAGCCACATGGCGGGCCTTCACCTCGTTAAAGACAAGGGAGGCCGTGTGGGCAGCAGCCTGCTCAGCGAGCTCACAATAGGACTTGCCATCGGTAACGGGATGATGGTCGAAGCCGTTGAAGCTGGTCTCGTTGACATAATAGAGCACAGCCTCTGTCACGTCCCTCAGGATGAGCGACGAGTCGGTGGCTGTTACCTTACCATCGCGATGGTTCACCGTCAGTATGCCGCAGAAGTGGGTACTCTCCTTCTCCTTGCCATTTGCATGGCCTGTGATGGTCAGCTTGCCGCCTTCGGTCGTCACTTTATGAGGAAGGAGCGATGAGAGCTGGAGCTCGGCATTGATTTGCTTCTTGTGTGATGCCGTCAGACGCACAGTCACCACCTGGTCAGGAGCCGACACGAAGTACTCACGATGGAAGACAGTTTTCCCTTTTTGATATTCTACAGAGGCTACCGCTGAGTCGAGACTCAGTTCACGGTGATAGCCTATATAAGCCGTATTATCGTCTTTGTCAACAATATGCAATGTCGCCAATGGCTGGTAGTAGCTGGAGTTATGGCCCTGCATGTGCAACTGCAGGGAGTCGGCCAGCGCATAGTTCTCGGCAAAGAGTGCCTTCCGCACCTCGGGCAGCCAGCGGCTGGCACCTGCATCCTCATTGCGGTCAATAGGCGAGCCCGACCACAGCGTGATGTCGTTCAGCTGTATCATGTCACTGATTGGGTCGCCATAGACCAATGCTCCCAATCGTCCGTTGCCCAAGGGCATCGACTCCTCGAAATGCGCTGCCGGCTGTTGATACCATGTCCGCATGGGTAGCTGTGTATACGCCACCAGCGAGACCAGCCACAAAAATACGAATGTCGTCCTTTTCATTATTTCAGTCTTCTACTTTATAAGTATAACTGCCAGAGCCCACATTTATTGTCTTGCCATCGGGCAAATAAAGCGTAGCAGTGGTATTGGCAGGAATAGTCACTTGCCAGAAGACCTTCTGGTCCTCACGCCACCAATGGCTGCTGATGTCGCCATAGAGTGACGGGTAGGTAGCTCGGGCACCACGGACATCCTTGATGCTGAAGTCGGGGCGCATCACGATATGCTTGAAGCCTGGCTTCGCGGGATCGGGAGCGATGCCCGCTACGCACTCGTATGTCCAGGGGATGAGGTCGCCCAGCATCATCACATGGTTGCCGGAGTTCATCGACGGGTTGGCGGTGTTGCCGTTCCACAGCTCCCAGATGGTGGTGGCCCCGTTTTCTACCATATAGCCCCAGCCTGGGTAGGTCTTGGTGGAAGCAATCTGATAGGCCACATTGCCCAAACCAACCCTCGAGAGGTAACGCATGATCCATGAGATGCCAATAACACCGCAGTCGATATGCGGTTCGCCAGACTGCCCCTTCACGCGACGAACGAAATTCGCCATCACGCTGTCGCGCTGGTCGCTCGGCACGATATCCATTGCCAATGGGAGCAGATTAGCCGTTACTGTGCCATTGGCATAACAGCCATCCTTGAGGAAGGTGCGGTTGATGGCATCGCGCGTTATGGCAGCCTCTTCGTCCATGCCCACCTGCTTACAGATATAGTAATAATAGCACGATGACAGTAGGGCACCATCGGTCATGCGCGTCGAGTCTTTCGTCACCACCTCATCGAGCGTAGCAGGTGGCACGCACCAGTCGCCGTAACGGTCGTAGGTGATGAGTCCGTCCTTGCCCGACTTCTTCTTGGCAAAGGCGAGGAAACGACGCACGTTGTCAGCCATCTTCTGCCAAGGACGCTCGTCACCGTACTGCAGGCGTAGCATCTCAAGTCCGAAGGGCAGGGCTGCCGGCCAGGTGATGTTACCATTGTAGAGTCGCCAATAGGCCGGACAGACGTCGCTGATATTGCCGTCAGCGCGCTGGGCATCACAGATATCCTGAAGCCACTTGCTGTAGAGGGTGTGGTTGTTGGCCAAATAACTCTCGCCAAAGCAGCCCATCGTGCGGTCGCCCAACCACGGCATACGTTCATCGCGCTGCGGACAGTCCATCGGCATACCCTTGTAGTTGGAGAGGATGCCACGACGTGCGTTGGCAAGTATACGGTTAATCATTCCGTCACCCTCGTCAATGCTTATCGCGGCTGAGGACAACAGGTCGTCAGTCATCAGCTGTCGCTGCAGGCGACGCACATCCTGTTCGTCGAGTCCCGTCACCTCCATGTAGCGAAAGCCGTGCCACAGGAACTCGGTGGTCATAGTAACAGGGGAACCGTTACCCACGAAATAATCGGTATTCTCGGCACTGCGGAGGTTGGCGGTATAGAGCTCCTTTCCATTATCTTTCAGCGTCTCAGCGTAGCGCACACAGACGGTATCGCCAGGGGCAATGGTGACCTTCGGCAGACAGATGCGTCCTGTGTTGTTGGTGCCGAAATCCAGGATGAAACGTCTGTCGCCGGCCTTGCTAATGTTGACGGGACGCTCCTCGGCATAAGCCTTCACGCCACTGAGCAGTCCACCACGCATCGGCTGACAGGGAGCCTCAACCACCTGCACGGGCATCCACTCCGTGGGCGTCATGCGATAGTCGATGAGCGTGCCGTCATAGAGGTTGGCATAGCGTATAGGACCATCGACAGCCACCTGCCAAGTGCTGTCGGTAGCAATGGTCTCGCTGGTTCCGTCCTCATACTCAACAATCAGGTTCAAGCGTAACTTTGGCATACCGAAAGCAGTACGTACATTGGTCTGGTAGTTCTGCGTCATGGGGAAGAAGTAGCCGCCACCAAGGACGACGTCGATGCTAGTCTCAGTGCCAAAAGCACTGAGCACTCTAGTTACATCGTAGGTGTCGTAGCAGACGGCCTTGTTGTACTGCGTGGGCGCAGGTGCCAACAAGTAGTCGCCAATGCGCTGACCGTTGACATTCAAGATATAGTAGCCCAGTCCGCAGATATGCGCCGTAGCCCTTTTAACGGGTTTTGTCAGCGCGAACGATTTACGCAAATGACGTGCGGCAATACGGCTGTGACGCTCCATGCGGACATCGGCCGTCAGCGAGTCGTAGCCAATCCACTGCCCCTGCCAGTTCTGTTCTGAAAAAAGACCCGTACTCCAGTGATTCCAGTCGCTCCAGTCTGAGTCGCCCTTATTCGTTGTCACCTTCACGCGCCAGAAGTATTGAGTGTTTGGTGTTGGCTGATGTGTAGTAGCTACCCATTGCGACTGGTCGGATTTCACGTCGCCGCTGTCCCATACCACAGCACGTGCATCCTTCAATGTGGCTATCTGGATGCGGTAGCCCGTCTGCACCACGTTATTCTTGTCGGTATCTATCTGCCACCCCAGACGAGGACACTGTTCATCCAGTCCCATTGGGTTTTCACGTCCTTCCACAGTCAGATGCGATGGTATCATCTTCGTTCTCAGCAGCACCTTGCCGCCGTTAGGGTTCACGTTGACATAGGCCACCCCGTTTCTCCGGCTAACGGATAGTTTGACGCCGTCCTGCTCGGCGCTTGCGATGCTGGTCTTCACCGCAAGCGTCAGCTGATGACGGAACAGTTTTGCATCAAGTCCAGTGCGAATGCCAACCAGTAGTCCCTGAGCAACGCTCTCAACAGACAATATTGCCGCCTCACGCTCTTTCACGTAGGCAGTCACATCACGCAGAGGGGCTACCCACAGCTGGTCTTGACGAGCACAGACATCATCAAGGAAGTTCCACAGCACCTGTGGGTTCTGGAAGTGGTCGTAGCCCTGAAGGATGCCGTGGGTCATGGTGACACCCCACTCGCCCTTACTGATCAAGTCGTCAATATATTCTCGGAGGAACGGCGTGGTGCGCTTCGAACCGAGCGACATTTGGAACGTGCGGCTCCCCACCCTGCCCTGTTCGCAGCGTGCTACCGTCTCTGCTGATTGACTGTTGCCTGGATAGACGAAAGTCAGAGGCCGCTGTCCAATCTCTGTCTCAATCGCGCTGTCGTTCTTACAAAGCTCCTGCGTCAGTTCGTCGTCGCTCAGTCGTGTGACAGCACGGTGTTCCCAACCATGAGAGGCTATCTCCTGTCCGTCGGCTGCCATCTCGCGCAGCTGATTCCACGACATGCAGGGTGTGCCCTCAGTGCCGTCACGACGGTCTTGCTTGGAACGCATCACGCCACCCACCTTCGAGCCGATAATGGCAAACGTGGCCTTCAGTCCGCGATGTTTCAGTTCAGGGAAGGCCAACGTGTATTGGTCCATCAGTCCGTCATCGAAGGTGAGACTCAGCGCAGCCTGCCGTCCGCCGTAGAAGGGCGCAATGCCGACCTGCGGTTGCTGAGCCTCGCCGCTCGACGACTGAGCTTTCACTCCCAGCGAAAAGCCAAGGAGTGTTGTCATCAAGAAAACAATCCTACTGCACATAAATACTACTAACTAAAACTTTTCATTGGTACTCTTCTTTCGGGATGGGATTATCTCTTCATCACCTTACGCACGGTGCCGTCAGTATATTTCACGATATTCAGTCCTCTACGCATAGACGACAGCTTGCGTCCCTGCAAGTCGTAGGAACTATTGATTATTAATTCTTCACCATTTATGAGCGAAGCGCCAATGCCTGTATCTCCGTCTATTGCGAAACGGAACTCACGAGCCGTAGGCGTCGTACCTAATTGTAGATAGGCCTTATACTGGGCGATGCTCGTGCCAGAGAATTTTTTAAAGCCCACAGCATTGTCACTAAACTGAGCCAACACATAGATGGGGTCGGTGGCATTGTCCTTGTCGTAGTCGGTCAAGGGGCCATCGGCAGTACCCACAAGCATATTGTCAGTCCACGAAGCGGCGGTCATCGACTTCTCAAAGCGGTAGAGTCCCTTCACGCCGTTGAACAGGAAACCGGCCTTGGCGGGGATGATGTCGCCAGCATCGACCTTGGTCATCGTCAGCGTGCCTGTCTCAGCATCATCGGTATAGTCGCTGACGTAGTAAACGCAGGTGCCCTCAGGAACAACAGCAGGATAAGGCAGCGACATCGAGCCCCAGCCGATGGGAGTGACACGGGTATAGATACCAGCCTCATCAGGAACAAAACGCAAGGCATAGACGCGACAGGTCTTGCGACAGTCGAGCAGCAGGGTGCCAGCAGTAGTCACATTGTATTTGATCTCCTTGATATCCGTATTGCCTGTCGAGGTGGCAGAGGCAGCCTTCGAACCTTTATAGTAGAGGTCGAGGGTGCGCTCCTGGCTGGCATCTTTCGAACTGAAGAGCACATAGACGGTGCCTGGTACGGCGGCATTGAAGGCAAGGTAGTCGCCACAGGTGGTATTGTTGGCTGTGGTAGAAGCCGAGAGCGACCAACCGCCGTTATAGTCGGCGTTGATGTAGAGGTAGCTGCTCCAGCTGACAGGCGTACCGTCAGAGAAGGTGGCGCTGCCAGAAGCGCTGTTCTTGAAGAACGAACGGTTATTAGACCCGCTCTGTCCGCGACCGTAGAGACCGTTGAGCTGCTGCACGGTGCCGTCGCTGCCAGGAGTGGTCATGTCACCCGTGAGCCAGGTAGTCTCCTGAGTGACGGCCTCATCGTTGCCGAAAAGGGTGTAGACATCCGCGAAGTCGTAGGTCACGGCTGCGGGTGTGAGCTTCACGATGCTGTAGGCAGCCATCGCGTCACCAGCAGGCACACTGAGGATAGCCTCACCCTTGTACACCTTCGTTGTGCCGTCGGCCTTGGTAAACTTATCTCCAGCAAAGATATACTGGGCATTACCCGTCTCCGTGTCGTTGGCCAGCGGCTTCTGCCAAGCAAGCACGGGCTGTAGGTAGTTCTCGGTAGCAACGTCGCTGGTCTGCGTGTTATCAATAGTCATGGTATAGGTCTCGTTAGCATCGCCCTTCAGCAGCACAGCCTCGCCTTTACCAATCACAGTAGCGGACACCTTCTTTGTGGCATCATCATCGACGTCGCCAGCCTGTAGTGCGTAGGCCGAAAGACCTTCAGGCAGCGTCAGCGGAGCCAATGCTAAGTTTGTAAATACAGCATAGCCAGCGCTGCTCATCGTAGCCTGACGAAGAGATGTCTTGTCCTCTGTGGGCACAAAGCGCAGAGCATAAATATATATAGGATACGCGGGATGGAAGAGTATCGTTGCAGGCTCTGTTGTTGTCACGCTCCACTCAACGACATCCGTTCCGTTATCCGTAAAATTAGTAGGAGCGCCATTCACATAAATAGCACCTCTCGTTTCAGCGCTCTTAACAGTATTTGTGCTAACCAGCACAGAGAATTTTCCAGGATAGAGAGCATTGATGGCGAAATAATCACAGAAGTTTTCATTTACAGCGGTCGAACTCTCTGTTATAGTTGTCGCTCCATTAGGCTCATTGTTCAATCCTGCCTTTTTGTTTGGAGTCAGTGTCGTTCCATCAGCAAACGTTACTGTCATAGAATTGCTCGTACTATAGAAGCTTCGGCCTTCAGAACCTGGTTGCGAACGATAGTACATACCTTCTTTCTCAAAAACGCCCTGAACATTTCCCAATGTACAATCCTCCATGTTCCATGTTGTAGCATCATAAACCACTTTTTCTTGCAGGAAGTCTCGTCCACAGTCTGTTGCAGCATCGGCCTCTGGCTCATCGAACGTGAGCTCATTGTTGGCGGTATGGGCATAGCCGTTGCTGATGGATAGGTAGGCCTTGCCAGCAGCCACGCTGACGGGGGTGGTAACCTTTGTGAACTTCTTATTGGCGAAGGTATAGTTAATAAAGTCCTCACCAGAGGTTTCTTCGACATTCCCTGTGGTCTGCTGTGCCGTCATGGCGTTCTCGCCCTCATAGTTCTGTGCTGTCCACGCGAAGGGCAGCGTGTATGTAGTACTGGGCTCTCCCTGCAGGATGACACCAGTATTCTTGTCCACGCCCAGGAGTTGCGTCATCTCCACCATCGTGTTGCTCTCTGCCGACGGAGCCACCGCCCAGGCGGTCAGTCCTGTGGGCAGTCCGAGGTTGGCACCTGTGATGTTACCAAACGTTGCATAGCCGTCTGCGTCGGTGGTCACCTGACGCTGCCAAGTGCGGTCAGTAGTAGTCTTATAACGTACAGCATAGAGCGTGCAACGCCCCCCTGGATGCATGAAGAACGTACCAGCCTGAGGAGCATCGTAACGAAGCTCATAAATTTCACTACCTGAAGTAAACGCCTTCTCAGCAACAATAGAGCCATTGAAGATAAGCTGCATAGTGATGGGACTTTCAGCCGTCGCGTCAGGCGCACTTATCATCATGCTGAATCGACCTGGATACAGCACATTGGCAGCTACGGCCACTTGCTTATTGCTCGAAGCGTTGGTTTCTTTCGCAATGTTGTCCACAGTCCACCCATTGGCACCCGTCTTTGGAGTCAATGTTCGCGTAACAGTCTGTTCTGTGCCATCGGCAAAGGTTACGCTACCGACGCTTGTCGATGCCGAGACAAAGGCACGGCTGTTCGTATTGTTGGAATGCAGGTATAGATTGTCATGACAGTAGGTAGTCATCTTCAGGTCGCTGGTAATCTGCTCAAAGGTGACGGTCTTGGTCTCTCCGAAGAACTCGTCGGTGCCGAAATCCGAGTAGTCCACCTGTGCATACTCTACATCGTCGAGACGTGTGCCGCTGATGACACCCTCATCAATCATGCGGTTGTAGAGGCGCTTGCCAAAGAGTTCTGCAGAGGGAGCATCGAAGTGCTTGGCATCGCTAAGCATCGCCAGGTCGCGCAGGTCGATAACATGGAAGTTGGGATCTTCGTCCTCAAGCGTGAAGAAGGCCTTCTCAACTGTCGAGTTACAAAGCGAAGAGGCGTGGGGGATGGTGCCGCAGAAGAAAGGCAGCGTGGCATATTTCGATTCCCCCGTCTTCGTCACCAAATGCTGGCGCAGGTATGCCACCATTGCCTTCAGGTTATTATAGTAGCTGCCAGCAGCATTCTTGTCGCTCTCGCCTTGGTGCCAGATGATGGCCTTGATGTCTGGAGTGTCGCCGTTGGCGATGATAGCATCTATAGCTGCATCGATATTGGCTATCCACGAGAGGAGTATCGACTGACCATCGTAAGTGACATCGTCTTTCACGAATGTCGTACCTGCAATAGCCGTAGCAGCAAGAAATGTTGGGTCGGCACTCCAATGGTAGCCAGCGCCATAACCGCTGAGCCATGCATTGTCATGGCCGGAAGGTGAATTATCTACGCCAGGGTCGATGCTCGTACCGCCGTAGCTTGTCTTCGCCACATAGAATGACTCCTGCAAGGCCTGACCTATATAATAATAGGTGACGGCATCGTAAGCCCAGCGACCAGGCTGGCCAGTAGTCTCGCTGGTGGGGAAGTAGGGATAGAACACACCTAAGCGGCCCTCGGAGTAAGGTGCGTGGTACGACACCAATGCGTTTTGGTTGGCTGACTGGAGATAGCTGGGCAGCGTGTTGGCATAGAGTCGCCCGTCGGTGTTGGACTGTCCGCCTGTCAGGAACAGCGCTTTTGTGGCAGCCATACTTGTCGTGAGGACAGCCATCCCCAGCATCAAAATGATTGTTGAAAGTAGTCTTTTCATAACTTTACGTCTCTAGTTTTTCGCTCTAACCGCAAAATTAGGAGAAAAAGCGACTTAGCGCCTGCGATAATCGTACGGAATTCTGTTCATCCGTACAAAAAACAGGCTCGGAGCAGACTAAGAGTTTGCTCCGAGCAAAGTGGCAGTCCGCTCCGAGCAAACTGGATGTTCCCACGGTGGGAACATCCAGTCTCCTCCGACCAAAGTCGAAATGCCGTTTTGGGTGGCTGATTGTTACTTGAAGATGATCTTGCGCCCTTGATGGATATAGAGTGTACCAGGACGAGGATTCGTGACGCGCTGTCCTGTCAGCGAGTACCAAGCATCGGAGGTACGAGGTACGAGGTGCGAGGTACGGGGTAACGAGAGTCCGAGGGTGATGTCGCGTGCTGCGAGGCGGTCGGCCTCAGCCTTGCGTGCGGCAGCGACGATATCAGCGTCCGTCTGGTCGCTACCAAGGTAGTAGCCCACGTTCGTCGGCTGGTTGTAACCCACGTTCTCATGGATGGCCTGCATGTAGTAGGTGTGGTCTGTCATGAGCCAGGGAATGCGATGTTCCGTGGGATACCAGGTGGAGAATATCTTGATGTCCTTGAGTTTGGTAGCATCAGGGACAATCACCTCCTCGCGCCAGTCGCCGAGGAAGTCGCCGTACCAACCTGGATTGGACTTGGTGGAGTTGTTGAACGAGATGTCGTAGCGATACATGGTGAAGGTGCGGCCGTGTGCGTAGCTGTTGATAATGCCGCCGTCAATCATCTGACGGTTGAGATAGCCGTCAAACCAGATGCCGGCATTGCAAGACGACTCTTTAGCGCGAGCTGTGCCGTCGCTGTTCATCAGTTCCTTACCATTCTGATTGTAAAGCTCATTACCGTACTTCCAGAACTCACAGCCAGGCGACGTAGGATCAACGTCGGCCACCATACAGCGTCCCTGATCGCCAGCCGTAGCAGCCACGATGTCCCAGATGACGCTGCCCGTCTTGGCATCGTGCAAGGCCACCTCGGTCTTGCCGCTTTCCAGACAATGGTACACCTGCAGACCGTCGTAGCCCTTTTGGAACACGCCGACGTGGTTGGCATCGCCATGACCGAGGCCTGTCGTCCACAGGCCGGTACCGTCGTTGTCGAACGCGCATGAGCCGTACATCACCTCATCCAGTCCGTCGCCATCGAGGTCGGCCACGTTGAAGGCATGGTT
>CAZLPO010000026.1:0-4877 GCA_964561385.1 uncultured Prevotella sp. | reverse complement strand
CATCCTCAGTAGTCCGCAGCGGTATGGAGATATAGGGGATCTTGGCCTTGAGTTGATCGGCGCTGATCGTGTATTCGGCTATGTAGTCGTCGGCGGTCATGTTAGCTCCCGTCTTCGTTGGGTCGGCATAGGTGAGGCGGTAGTGCATATCGCCTGTGATTGAGGAGGGCACACTTGGCTGGTAATTATAAGCCTTGATGCCCTTATTGCCCCGCTTCAAGGCATCGTTGACACACGACCAAGAGCCGTTGTCGCCCATTCGGCTCCAGAGGTTAAAAGCCGTCTCGTCCGTGTCGGTTGGAAGCATGCGCCAGGTGAGCAACAGCTTGCCATTGGCCTGCTGGTAGTCGCCGAGGTTGATGGAGCCGCTGCTGGGTGGAGTAGCAATGGACCCCCAAAGTGCGCGCTGCTGCATGTCAGCCGTCTGCGCATGAGCGTGGAGAGAGAGGAGAGAGGCCGTTGTGGCAGCCATTACGATAGTCAGTAGTTGTTTTTTCATTTCTCTTGTCGTTTTAGTCGTTATTTTGGCGCAAAGGTAGCGTGATACGCGATACGCGAAGCGTGACTATTGTCCGCATGTCGGTAGAATCGTACGCTTATAAGAGAAAATATCGTTTCATGGCGCTATGATATCATTATATTTCAGCAAATAAGTATCGTATTGCGTCAGGAACGGCTGGAAGGGAGCAGGCACGTCGGCAGCTGGTGCAAAGAGACGCTTCAGCACGTCGGGCCACACATCGCCCTTGATGTAATAGAAGCAGAACGTAGCACCAACAGGACCGTCGCCGGGCGTCCAGCCAGGGAAGGCGGTCTTGGCGAACTTCGGTCCCTGACCGCTGACGGCGGCATTGACCGTCAGCACGATACCGCGGTCGGTCTGCTCAAAGTTCAGGTTAAGGGAATCGCCCGTGACGAGCACGCCGTTGCCCAGGCTGTCGGTGAGCAGGGCAGCATCGATGCCGCTGTGGTTACCCTCGAAGTAGAGGTCGTCCTTGTGCTTGGCCCAAAGGCCGTAGCGGCAGGCCTGGTGACGGCCGGGATAAGATGCAAAGGGGCCCTGTCCAATCCATTGCACGCGGTCGATTTCTGGGGCAAGCAGATAGGCCAGTCCAAGCTCCGAGCGGAACACATCGGCCGTGTCGGGCGTGAGCGTGAAGGCTATCTCCTCACCGCCATCAATACAGCGACTGTTGATGTGAGCCTTCACCTGATTGTTGTCGATGGGCAGCAGGTAACGCTGAGGCAGTCTTCCCTTTTGCGTGATACGCTCGGCCATTGTGGCTTTGCGGCCAGTACGGATCGTGGTGTCTTGCGCCATAACAGCTCCACTCCCGTGTCCGGTCCATTCTGTCTGTGGCTTATTCAAAACGAATGACTGACGAAGGAAAGTTTGGCCATCGGCATCTGTGAGTGAAAAGTGGAGAATGTAGAGCGCATTGTTTATCACCTCATTTGGAATCATTGGCAACGGAAAGCGATATGGAATGGTGGCGTGGGGGGGACAGTCAGGACTGAAAGAACCCTTTTCCACGGTGTCGCGATCAAGTGTCAAAGCCCAGTTGAAGGTAACATGGTCCTTCAAGTCAATAAAGTCAAAACGATTGGTTATTGACAGATTAGCTGCCAAGGAACCGCAGTTCTGCATGCTGACAAATGCTCGGGCGTAGTTATGCTGCAGTTCGTAGTAATTGGGCAGGGGCGTGCGATCGGCATAGAGCAGACCGTCAGTCCCAAAGTTGCCCTTCATCTCGAAGCCACCGCTCTTTGTTGTATACACTTGCTGGTCACGCTCACTACCATCCGTGCGCCAACGCGAGAACTCAACATGTGCAGTAGCAAATTCTTCACTCTTCACTCTAAACTCTTCACTCCCAAACGGCATGCCCTGATCGGCCCACTCCCAGACGCTACCACCGGCGATGCCGGGCGTACGCTCGATAATCTCCCATTGGCGGTCGTGATCCTCGAACGAGATGCCCAGCGTGTGGCAATACTCGGTGAAGATGACAGGACGGTCCAGATGCTGGTAGAAGCCGCCTATCTGCCCCGTCGTCGGATAGTGAGGAGCATAGACGGGCGCCTTCGATGGGAACGGATGTCCATTGGTTCCATTGGCATTAGCTTTTTCCCAGAACTTGCGGAAGTATGAGCCCACCTGCGGGAAACAGTACGGTCGTGACGGGTCGAGACTGCCCACGTAGTCACCTACCTCGACACAGGTCTGTGGCAGAGGGTTCTCGTTGCCCACGCTCCAGACAATGACAGAGGGGTGGTTCTTATCGCGACTGACAGTAGCCAAGGCACGGGTCTTCAGGATGTCCTGATACTTACGGCTGCTCAGATGCTTGTCGCCATAACCAAAGGGCACCTCGTCAACGAGATAGAAGCCCAAGGAGTCGGCCAGTTCATAGAAGCGCGGCTCACGGGGATAGTGTGACAGACGCATATAGTTCACCGATGCCTCCTTCATCATCCGCATATCCTTGAGGGTGAGGTCATCGGAAATAACCTTCACACTATAAGGGTCGGTACTGTGGGCATTGACACCACGCAGCTTCACCGGCTGTCCGTTAACCTTCAAGATGTTTCCGTCAATGGAAACCTCACGAATGCCTATCTTCTGTGTAAAGGTCTGTAGCGTCTTGTCCTTCTCTTTCACGTAAACGCGCAACGTATATAGATAAGGTGTCTCGGCCGTCCAAAGTTTCGGGGATTTAAGTGAAGTGTGAAGAGTGAAGAGTGAAGAATTTGCTACTGTCTTACCATCAGCATCAAGTATCTCATAGCTCGTTTTGGTGTGCTTGGTCGCATTAGCCACCGCGGTTTTCACCGTCACCTCACCATTCATCTTCGTGATGATACTAAGGTCACTGAGGTGCGTCTTCGGCACGGCCATCAACGTGACGTCACGGAAGATGCCCATCGTGGCCCAATCATCAAAACAGTCGAACTCATAGCCCTTGAAATGACTATAGACACGCATGGCCAATCGCTGCGATTCGCCCTTGAAGGCTCGCTTCGTCAGGTAGGGCGTCAGGTCGAAGAGACAGGTATTGTAGCCACTCTCCCAATTACCTACAAACTGGTCGTTGAGCCACAGGTCGTAACCACGCAACACACCGTCGAGCCGTATCCACACCTGCTGTCCGCGCCATTCAGCCGGCACAGTAAACACCGTGCGGTAATAGCCCGTCAGCGAATCGGGATAGTTATACGTTGGCTTGCTGAAGCCATAAGGCTCCCAGCATCCCGGCACAGGAATATTTCCCCATGATTCATCGGCAGCAGGAACGCTCTGAGAGTGGTCGTCGATTCCATCGACGACTTTCAACTGCCACTCACCATTGAGGCTCTTGACAAATGCCTTGTCCGTTACGGGCCAAACGCCTTTGAAAGCATCGCCTATCTGCGCGCTAACGCTAATGAATAATGAATAATAAATAATGAATAAAATTATTCGCAGATGTTTCATTTGATAATCCTTTTGTCTTTCATTGTTTCAAAAAAACGCTGGCCGAGCATCTGGGCGCCCTGAGCATCGAAGTGCAGGTGGTCATGCAATAGCGAGAGGTCGCTGGCATCAACGACGTAAAAGTGACGGTCCTCACGAGCCAAACGGTGAAGGGCATCGACTACTTGCTGACTACGCTGACGACTATTCTTGGCAAAGGTGCCGCAGACAACGGGCAGTCGTGCATAGCGGCGGCGGCCAGTCTTCGTGACGAGGTGATGTCGGATGTGAGCGACGACGGCCTTCAGATTCTCATAGTAGTGCTCGGGGACCTCGTTGTCGCTCTCGCCCTGGTGCCAGATGAGGCACTTGATATCGTATTTCTCAGGCAGGTTCGTCAGACAGTCGTCAATCTGTCGCTCGAAGGCCTTCAGCAGCGAGTGACCTCCATGACTGGCCGAAGCAGTAGAGTCGAGAAAGGCCACATCGGCACTCCAGTAGAGACCATGAGTACTTCGTTTGCAGGAGGTATCGATGGCGGTGCCGCCATCGGTATGCTTGATTACATAGAATGGTCGCTGCCAGAACTGTTCTAACAGATGATAGAGAACAGCATCGAATCCCCAGCTCTGCTGGATTTTCGGTTTGGCCACACGAGGCACATAAGGTACGAACTGACCCGTAGCAGTCTCGAAATCGCCACTGCCGTAGCTCCACTGACAGTACCGATAAGTGATATCCCCAGGAAAGTCGGCCATCGGCACACGCCCGTCGGCATTCGACTGTCCCGCTGTCAGTATGACTGGTACGGCGCGGCGTGCCTGACAAATGGTGACAGACAGCAGACAGAAGGATGTTATCAGCAGACGTATCATAAGTTTTCGTTACTTGATGTGTTGCAACAGGAATTGTTCGACCACTGGCAGGAACAGATCATGGCCCTTGGCATTGAGGTGAGCGGTGTCGGTGCCCTTGCCACCCTGGAAATACTTCTTACGGAAAGGCTCGCTGTCGGCCTCGATATTGCTATCGCGTGATGCATCGAATACGGGAACATCATACTTGGCACATACCTCCTTGATGGCTTCGATGGTGCGCTGGCGTGGACTACCGATAAAGTTCTCGCAGCGCCAGGGAGTGACGAAGAAGAACTGTCCCTTTGGATATTTCTTACGCATGCCCATGAGCATCTGTTCGAGACGCTCCTTGAAGGTATCGACACCGATGCTGTCCAGTCGTCCCTGACTGGCATCGTTATGACCAGCAATGATGACCACATAATCTAAAGAATCATTCATATAAGCGTAACGCTTATACATGCCATTGCCCCACTGCTGCAGGTCGAGGGCAATACAATTGCCGTTCTTGCCGTAGTTGTAATACTGCATGCCATATTTCTGAGCGAACTTATAGTGCCACGTAT
>CAZLPO010000025.1:0-23314 GCA_964561385.1 uncultured Prevotella sp. | reverse complement strand
TTTTTGATAAAAACAGGGGTTGTGAGAGTGACTACTTATGTGACAAGGGACTGTCTGGAGATTATGATATACCTTTGCCCGCAAATTACAAAAACCAAACAGACATGGAAGTTATATCAATTGAGCGCAGTACCTACGAGGTAATCGGCTTGACGCTTCGCTCGTCGAAGAACTGCTAACGAGCTTTAATAGCTTTTAATCCCCGTCTTGCCTTTATTTCAGGCCGAATTGCGTTCGCTCGGCCCAAAAGGACGCTTTGCTTGCAAAGAATTTCCAAAATCGCTTCGCTTTTACAAGTTTTTTTCGTAACTTTGCAGGCTGAATCGTGTGTCACGACACGAGAAACAAGAAAACAGATAGGAGACAATGAGTGTATTCAAGGACAAAGTGCTGCTGATAACTGGTGGCACGGGCAGCTTCGGCAATGCGGTACTGAACCGCTTCCTAAGGACTGATATCGGTGAGATACGCATTTTTTCGCGCGACGAGAAAAAGCAAGACGACATGCGTCATGACTTTCAGGCCCGTATGCCTGAGGTTGCCGGAAAGATCAAGTTCTATATTGGCGACGTCCGCAACCGATCGACGCTGAAGTACGCGATGCAGGGCGTGGACTATGTGTTCCATGCCGCTGCTTTGAAGCAGGTGCCGTCGTGCGAGTTCTTCCCGATGGAGGCCGTAAAGACGAATGTCATTGGTACGGACAACACCCTGGACGCTGCTATCGAAGCTGGTGTGAAGAGTGTGATCTGTCTGTCGACCGACAAGGCAGCATACCCCATTAACGCTATGGGCATCACCAAGGCCATCGAGGAGAAGATAGCCGTGGCCAAGAGCCGCTACTCGGGAGCTACGAAGATCTGCTGCACGCGCTATGGTAATGTGATGTGCTCGCGTGGCTCTGTCATACCGCTATGGATAGAGCAGATACGTCACGGCAACCCTATCACGCTGACGGAGCCGCGTATGACGCGTTTCATCATGTCGTTAGAGGAAGCTGTGGACCTGGTGCTCTTCGCCTTCGAACACGGCCAGAACGGCGACATCCTGGTGCAGAAGGCACCGGCCTGTACGATACAGACGCAGGCGGAGGCTGTGTGCGAGCTGTTTGGCGGCCGGAAGGAAGACATCAAGGTGATTGGCATCCGTCATGGTGAGAAGATGTACGAGACGCTTCTGACAAAGGAGGAGTGTGCCAAGGCTCAGGACATGGGGAACTTCTACCGTGTGCCTGCTGACAACCGCGACCTGAACTACGACAAGTACTTCAGCGACGGTGACGTGAAACAAGTGACCATCGAGGAGTTCAATAGCGATAACACGTATCGGCTTAACCTTGAAGAGACGAAAGCCAAGATAGCGGCACTGGAGTATATCCAGAATGAGCTTAATGGCATTCCGAACCTGGTGTAGTCATCCTATTCTCAAATTCCAGACAAAAAAGAGAATGAAAGTATTAGTCACAGGAGCGAAGGGGTTTGTGGGGAAGAACTTATGTGCGACCCTGCGAAACATTCGGGATGGGAAGGACAGAACCAAGCCAGACTTGAAGATTGAGGAAATCTTTGAGTACGACCTGGACTCGACGCCGGAGCAGCTGGATGCTTGGTGCCGCGAGTGCGACTTCGTGTTCAACCTGGCAGGTGTGAACAGGCCGAAGGACGAGCATGAGTTCATGACAGGCAACTTCGGGTTTGCCAGTACCCTGTTAGAGACGCTGAAGAAGCACGGCAACCGTTGTCCGGTGATGCTTTCGTCAAGTCAGCAGGCTTCGCTGACCGGCCGCTTCGGCAACAGCGAATACGGTCGCAGCAAAAAAGCCGGCGAGGATCTCTTCCTCGACTACGAACGCGACTTTCTGAAAGCGACCACGGATCACTTTTTTAACGAACACGAATCTATCGAATCTAACGAATATTCGTGTGATTCGTGCCATTCGTGTTCAGAATACAAAGACAATCCGTGTTCAAAACAAAAGCCTCGTGTTCTGATTTATCGCTTCCCGAACCTCTTTGGCAAGTGGTGCCGACCAAACTACAACTCGGCCGTGGCCACGTTCTGTAACGCTATCGCCAATGACCTGCCTTATACGGTTAACGACCCCTCCGTGGAGTTGGAACTGCTATATATCGATGACCTCGTGGATGAGATGATTGCCGCCCTCCAAGGCAAGGAACACCGCTGCGAGTTTAATGGACTCGAAGTGATACTGAAAGCAGATGGCCGCTATTGCCACTGCCCGGTGACCCATCACGTGACGTTGGGAGAGATTGTGGAACTGCTGAAGCGCTTTGCCGAGCAGCCCAAGACCTTGATGATTCCCGAGATACCTGAGGGCTCGTTTGCCAAGAAGCTGTATAGCACCTACCTCAGCTATCTGCCCTACGAAAAGACCGCCTTCGCGTTGAAGATGAACGTGGACGAGCGTGGGTCATTCACGGAACTGATGCATACGCATGGCTGCGGGCAGGTGTCTGTCAACATCTCAAAGCCGGGCATTACGAAGGGCCAGCACTGGCACCACACGAAGTGGGAACAGTTCATCGTGGTGAAAGGCCATGGGCTGATTCAGCAGCGCAACCTCAATGATCCGGATGGCCAGGTGTTGGAGTGGGAGGTGTCCGGTGAGAAGATTGAGGCGGTACATATGTTGCCTGGTTATACGCATAACATCATCAATCTGAGCGATACCGAAGACCTTGTGACGGTGATGTACTGCAATGAGGTTTTCAACCCGAATAAGCCCGACACATACTTTGAGAAGGTTTAAAACATATAATTACCATGAATTGTCCATTAATTATCATTAAATGGCTTCGCCTAAAAAAAAATTAATGAATAATTATATGGCTAATTAACGACAATTAATGTTGAAATGATATAGATATGGCAAAGTTTAAAGATAACGGTAAATTAAAGTTGTTAATTATCGTGGGCACGCGACCCGAGATCATCCGTCTCGCTGCAGTCATCAGCAAATGCCGGCAGTACTTCGACTGTCTGCTGGCACACACAGGTCAGAACTACGACTATAACCTGAACGGGGTGTTCTTCAAGGATCTGAAACTGGAGGCGCCCGACATCTATATGGAAGCGGTGGGCAATGACCTTGGTGAGACCATGGGCAACATCATCGACAAGAGTTATAAGGTGATGGTGGAAACCAGGCCTGATGCCGTGCTGGTGCTGGGCGACACGAACTCGTGTCTGAGCGTCATCGGTGCCAAGCGACTGCACATACCAATCTTCCACATGGAGGCAGGTAACCGCTGCAAGGACGAGTGTCTGCCCGAGGAGACGAACCGCCGAATCGTGGACATCATCTCTGACGTGAACATGGCGTATTCGGAGCATGCCAGGAGATATCTGGCTGACTGCGGACTGCCGAAGGAGCGTACGTATGTGACGGGCTCGCCCATGGCAGAGGTGCTGCACCAGAATCTGGCGGAGATTGAGGCCAGCGATATTCACAAGCGTCTGGGCTTGCAGAAGGGGAAGTATATTCTGCTTTCTGCTCATAGAGAAGAGAATATTGACACGGAGAAGAACTTCATGTCGTTGTTCACGGCTATCAACAAGATGGCAGAAAAGTATGACATGCCGATACTGTACAGCTGCCATCCCAGGAGCAGGAAAAGAATTCAGGATTCAGGTTTCAAGTTGGATTCCAGGGTAATTCAGCATGAGCCGCTGGGATTCCATGACTATAACTGTCTGCAGATGAACGCCTTTGCCGTGGTGTCGGACTCTGGGACACTGCCCGAGGAGAGCAGTTTCTTCACCAGTGTCGGTCATCCGTTCCCAGCCATCTGCATACGCACATCGACAGAGCGTCCGGAGGCGTTGGACAAGGCATGCTTCATCGTTGCCGGCATTGACGAGCAGTCGCTCCTGCAGGCAGTGGACACGGCTGTGACGTTGAACAGGAACGGGGACTACGGCATTCCCGTGCCTGACTACATCGAGGAGAACGTTTCTACCAAGGTGGTGAAGATTATCCAGAGTTACACGGGAATCGTCAACCGTATGGTCTGGAGGAAGTGACATAGAGAGAAAGAATACCATAAAAGCACTGCTCCGGTCTGCCGCTGGTGGTAACACGAGAGGAAAGTCCGGGCAGCGCAGGACACCCCACTTGCGAAAATACAAGCAGTCGGTGACGGCTGGATATGGGAGAAGAGAATGACCGCCAGTGGTTTTCGTTAGCGTTTACGTTATCGTTCATTGGTAAGGGTGAGAAGGTGGTGTAAGAGACCACCAGCCGGCTGGTGACAGTCGGGCTGTTCCATCTGGGGGCTGCAAGTTCATGTAAACCATCGTCAGAGGGCTGTCCGTCCGACGACCTCACGGTCACGATGGAGGGTAGAATGCTAGAGACATGGGGTGACCCATGGAGTAGATAAATGGCAGACACCAGCGTTTCGGTGCTGGAACAGAACCCGGCTTACAGGAGCAGTGCTTTTTTAATTTAGAATTAAGAGTTAAAAGTTAAGATTTAAGAGGTGTTGCAACGTGTGTGGAAGACGCTTGTGCTGACCGTGAAGTTTTTTACGGCAGAGCGGGTGATGGCCAAGGCATCAGCCTTGACCTACAGCACGCTGCTGGCCATCGTTCCCATTATGGCCGTGGTGTTCGCCATTGCCCGCGGCTTCGGCTATAACAAATACATTGAGACGTGGTTTCGCGATGCACTGAGCTCACAGCCTCAGGCGGCAGAGGTCATCATCGGGTGGGTGAACAGCTACTTGGTTCACACGAAGAGCGGCATCTTCCTCGGTATCGGCCTGTTGTTCATGCTTTACACGGTGCTGATGCTGGTGAACAACATCGAGCAGTCGTTCAACGAGATATGGCAGGTGGGCAGCTCGCGCAGCATCTATCGCTCGTTCACGAACTACTTGGCGGCCTTTTTCCTGTTCCCCATCTTCATCGTCGTGACCACGGGTCTCTCCATCTTCATGACGACCTTCGCTAACAGCATTCCCGACATTCTGATGCTGAGCTCACTGGTGAGGACGCTGATAGACCTGACGCCCTATTTCCTGCTGTCGGCCTTCTTCATCGGTCTGTATGTGTCGATGCCGAACACCCATGTGAAGTGGCGCTACGCCATTGTTCCAGGCATTGTGGCAGGAACGGCTATGCAGTGGCTGCAGCTGTTCTACGTCCATTCGCAGTTATGGGTGACGGGCTACAACGCCATCTACGGCTCGTTTGCCGCCCTGCCGCTGTTCATGCTGTGGGTGCAGATGTCGTGGACCATCTGTCTGTTTGGTGCGGAGCTGACGTACACGAACCAGAACATGCACCGGTTGGGCATCAACATCGAGCAGACTGATGTCCATCCGTATGTGGAGATGGGCGATGACGAGCGTGACGATGCTGCCATCGCCGTCTATGCTGATGGACTGGAGGGACTGTAGGGAGTTAAAAGTTAAGAATTAAGAGTTAAGAGTTGAAAGGTGGAGTGATGATATGGGTGGTGTTGGTCGCAGGACTGCTGGCAGCTTGCGGTAACAACAGGATTCCGGCCAATCTGCAGGAGAAGTTGGACAGCGTCCATGCACTGGAGAAAGCCGAGATGCTGAGGGCACAGGGCATCAAGGTGGAGGAGGTGAGTCCCATGCGGGAGTTCTACGACAGCCTGGCTATTGAACCGCTGCCCCTGTCATCGTCAGAGACCTATGTGGCCATACTACCTAACTACACCCCGATACCGCAGTTGTTGGCGGAGCTGATGAACTTCGAGGGACGTGTGAGTCCGTCGGCCGTTGCACTGCCGGAGACGTCGAGTGTTCGCTTGATGCTGTTGGCTGCAGATGCCCAGGACGGTCAGCACTCACTGTGGCTGTACACACTGGACTCCGACTGCCTGCCTGTGGACAAGCTGTGTGTCTACAGACCGGAGAGGATGTTGCCTGACGGGAGGATACAGACGATGGAGTTCTCCATCACAAGTGACTATGAGATTTGCGTGACTACCTATACAACGGACCACCGGCAGAAGGAACAGCGGCTTTACGTGATTGATGAAAGCCTGCACTTCGTGGAGTGGCAATAAGCAATCGTCAGTCTTTTAGCAGGTCGGCGAGGAAGTTGTCGAGGTCGTCGTCAAGACCTTCCATCAGCTCGGAGCTGATGATGACTGTCTCGTCGTCGGCTAGGTAGAGTTCGCCCACGCTCTCCTTGTCATCATCCTCGAGGACGAAGGAGAAGGGCTTTAGGATGGACATGGCGTCGATGGTCTGGCGATTCTTCTCAAGGCGCTTGCGCAGCACCTCGGCCACCTCGTTATAAAAGTCATCGTCCTTGTTGTCTATCCATTGCTCGATGACACAGCGCGTTATCTCGTTGTCATCGTCGTCGAAGGCCATGAGCTCTCCTGACTCCTGCGTGACGCGGATGTGAATATCGGTCATGATGTCGGCCTCCTGCGATGCCGGAAACTTGTCGGCAATCTTGCGGATTGCACGGTCAATCATCTGTTGTGTCTGTTCGTTGATATGCATAGTCTGTCTGTATTACGGCACAAAAGTATAAAAAAGATTCGTATCTGCAAACGATTACGATTATTTTTCTGAAAAATAAGTTGTTTTTGCTTGTTATTTGGGGAGATTAATGTATCTTTGCATTTGCAAACCCGAGTTAGCAAAACGAATGAATCAAAAAATCACCCATCGCGGTATTGTTGACAGTGTGGAGGACGCCATCGTCAAGGTGCGTATCCTCCAGACATCAGCGTGTGCCAGCTGTAAGGTGGCCGGCCATTGTAATGCTGCCGAGTCGAAGGTGAAGTTTGTGGATGTGTACCGTCCTGCCAATGGTCTGAAGGTGGGCGATGAGGTGACCGTCTGTGCCTCACGAAACGTCATTTCGCGTGCCATGACTCTGGCTTTCGCCCTGCCGTTAGGGCTGCTTGTCGTCACGCTGCTATCAACGTTGTTGCTGACGGGCGACGAGGGGTTGAGCGGTCTGTTGGCACTGGGTATCCTGGTGCCATACTATGCTGGCCTGTGGCTCTTCAAGGAGCGTATTGGTCGGCAAATCAGTTTTCAACTGGAAGATTAACAAATATAACATAACTAAAACAAATTAAAGTACTTATGAATTTCATCTTGATTGCAGTGATAGTCCTTGGAGCTATCGGCCTGATTGCAGCTGTCGTGCTGTTTGCCGCCTCCAAGAAGTTCGCTGTTTATGAGGATCCTCGCATCGCACAGGTGGGTGAGATTCTGCCCGGTGCCAACTGTGGCGGATGTGGTTTCCCCGGCTGTAGCGGAATGGCCGATGCCCTGGTGAAAGGGGCTGACGCCGGCAGTCTCGACGGACTGTCCTGTCCTGTCGGTGGTGCTGAGGTGATGGAAAAGGTGGCCGACCTTCTGGGGATGGCGATAGCTAACTCCGAGCCGATGGTGGCCGTCGTGAGATGTCAGGGCACATGTGAGCATCGTCCTCGCATTGCCGAGTATGCCGGTTTGCGTACCTGTGCCGCCATGCATGCCTGTGGTGCTGGTGAGACTGGTTGTGGCTTTGGTTGTCTTGGCTGTGGCGACTGTGTTGCCGCTTGTCAGTTTGGTGCCATCGTGATTAACCCCGAGACCGGTATTCCCGAAGTCGATGAGGAGAAGTGCACCTCGTGCGGTGCCTGTGTGAAAGCTTGTCCGCGCAACATCATCGAGCTTCGCAAGAAGGGTCCGAAGGGCCGTCGCGTGTATGTGTCGTGTGTGAACAAGGACAAGGGTGCCGTCTCCATGAAGGCTTGTAAGGTCAGTTGCATCGGTTGTGGCAAGTGTGAGAAGGAGTGTGCTTTCGGGGCTATCACCGTCGAGGGCAACTGCTCGTATATCGACTTCACGAAGTGCCGTCTGTGCCGTAAGTGTGAGAAGGTGTGCCCGACGCACGCCATTGTCGCCGTGAACTTCCCGGCCCCCAAGCCCAAGCCGGAGACTCAGGAAACTCCGGAAAAACCGGTTAGTCCGGAAACTCCGGTTAACAACGAAAGAAAGGAGGAAGCCGTATGAACGCAAGAACATTTAGAATAGGTGGTATCCACCCCGAAGAGAACAAACTGACCCACGAGGTTGCTACCCAGGTAGCCGCCCTGCCTAAGCAGGCCATTTTCCCGTTGGGACAGCATATCGGTGCACCAGCCAAGCCTGTCGTACAGAAGGGCGACAAGGTGAAGGTCGGCACGATGATAGCCGAGGCTGGAGGCTTTGTGTCAGCCCCCATTTTCTCGAGTGTCAGCGGTACTGTGTTCAAGATCGACACAGCCATTGACGCCACTGGCTACCGCAAGCCCGTTATTATTATTAATGTGGAAGGTGACGAGTGGGAGGATACCATTGACCGCTCGGACAAGCTGGAGACGGTAAAGGACCATCCTGAGCTGACGCCTGAGGAGATTATCAATCGTGTGAAGAACGCCGGTGTCGTCGGTATGGGCGGTGCCTGTTTCCCCACCTTCATCAAGCTGACCCCTCCGCCGACCGCCAAGGCCGAGTGTGTGATCATCAACGCTGTGGAGTGTGAACCCTATATCACCGCCGACTACCGTCTGATGATGGAGCATGCCGACGAGATTCTCGTGGGCTTGGAGTTGCTGATGAAGGCAGCGAAGGTGACGAAGGGCTATATCGGTATTGAGACCAATAAGCCGGCGGCTATTGAGCTGCTGACACAGAAGTGTGCCGAGGTGTTCGGCACCTCGGAATACAGCGTAGAGGTGGTTCCCCTGAAGCAGCGCTACCCGCAAGGCGGTGAGAAACAGCTGGTTGACGCCGTCATCCGCCGTCAGGTGCCTGCACCTCCCGCCATTCCAGTGAATGTGGGTGCCATCGTGCAGAACGTCGGTACGGCTTTCGCTGTCTATGAGGCCGTGATGAAGCACAAGCCCCTGTTTGAGCGATATACCACGGTGACGGGTAAGCGTCTGCAGAATCCTGGTAACTTCCTGGTGCGCATGGGTACGCCGATGAAGGACTTGATTGACGCCTGTGGCGGTATGCCCGAGGGCGACAACAAGCTGCTGGCCGGCGGTCCGATGATGGGTAAGGCACTGACCAGTGTTGAGGTGCCCATCTGCAAGGGTACCAACTCGGTGACCATCATCAGCGATGACGAGGCCCGCCGCAAGGAGCCGCAGCCCTGTATCCGCTGCGCCAAGTGCGTGTCGGCTTGCCCGATGGGCCTTGAGCCCTATCTGCTGGCCAAGCTCTCGGAGGTGAAGAACTGGGAGCGTGCCGAGCATGAGGACATTGTCAGCTGCATTGAGTGTGGCTCGTGCCAGTTCACCTGTCCGGCCCATCGTCCGCTGCTCGACAACATCCGTCAGGGAAAATCGACCGTCATGGGAATCATCCGTGCTCGTGCGGCTAAGAAATAGTCAAATTGTGAAATAGTCAAATTGTGAAATAAAACAATGGGTAAGTTAATTGTATCATTATCGCCACATGCCCACGGTACGGACTCGGTGGAGCGCAACATGTACGGTGTCATCATCGCACTGATGCCTGCGCTGCTCGTGTCGTTCTACTTCTTCGGACTGGGCTCTGTTGTTGTCACGGCAACGAGTGTGGCAGCCTGCGTCTTCTTCGAGTGGGCTATCAGCAAGTATATCCTGAAGCAGGAGCGCAACAGTGTGCTCGATGGCTCAGCCATCCTCACCGGTCTGCTCCTGGCCTTCAACCTGCCGTCGAACCTTCCGCTTTGGATTATCCTCATCGGTGCGCTCTTTGCCATCGGTGTGGCCAAGATGTCGTTCGGTGGTCTGGGCAATAACCTCTTCAACCCCGCGCTTGTCGGTCGTGCCGCCCTGCTTGTGGCCTTCCCCGCACAGATGACCACCTGGCCGAAGGTAGGGCAGTGGGGGTGTTACATTGATGCCGAGACAGGCGCCACACCACTTTCTGTCATGAAGTGGGCCATCAAGAGTGGCGATGCCAGCGTGCTCAATGAGCTGCCCTCGTCGCTCGACCTCTTCCTTGGCAATCATCCCGACGGCGCCGGAGCCCTTGGTGAAATCTGTGCACTGGCCCTGTTGATTGGTCTGGCCTATATGCTGTGGAAGAAGATCATTACCTGGCACATCCCTGTCAGCATCATAGCTACGGTGTTCGTGTTTGCCGGTCTGATGCACCTTGTTAATCCCATCTATGCCGACCCCGTGAGTGTCATTCTCTCCGGTGGCTTGATGCTTGGTGCCATCTTCATGGCTACCGACTATGTGACATCGCCCATGACCCCGAAAGGACAGATTATCTATGGCGTGGCCATCGGATTCCTTACTGTTGTCATCCGTAACTGGGGAGCCTATCCTGAAGGTATGTCGTTCGCCATTCTCATCATGAATGCGTTCACGCCGCTGATTAACAACTATGTGAAACCAAAACGATTCGGGGAGGTAGTAAAATGAAGAAGCTTGAATCTACATTATTAAATATGGTGCTGGTGCTCACTGGAGTGGCCATCGTCATGGGCGGTGTGCTGGCCTACGTCAACCACCTGACGGAAGGGCCCATCGCCCAGCAGAAGGAGAAAGCACTGTCCGACGGCATCAAGACCGTGATGTGTGTTGATGACCTGAAAGTGGCCAAGACCGACACCGTCAGGCAGAATGCCGATGGCAAGGAGCTCACCTATGTCATCTATCAGATACAGAACGCACAGAACGAGGACCTCGGTGCGGCTGTGGAGAGTACGACTGGCGGCTTTGGCGGAGACTTGAAAGTACTTGTCGGTTTCGATCCCGAGGGCACGATCCTGGGTTACACCCTGCTGGAGCATGCGGAGACCCCGGGACTGGGTGCCAAGGCCGACAAGTGGTTCCAGAAAGGCGAGAAGGGTGACATCATCGGCAAGTCGCCGTCAGAGCCCCTAACGGTCTCGAAAGACGGTGGACAGGTTGATGCCATCACGGCTTCGACCATCACCAGCCGCGCCTTCCTGCTGGCCGTGAACAATGCCTATAATGCTTACAAGGCTACGCCGGTTGACGGTGAGACTGGAGCAACGAAACAAGAGTAATCTCGTTATAACGAAATAACGAAATAACGAAAATTTATGAGTTATATAAATATCATCAAGAATGGCATCGTTAAGGAGAACCCCACGTTCGTCCTGATGCTCGGTATGTGTCCCACGCTGGCCACCACCACCTCGGCCATGAACGGCATGTCGATGGGACTGGCCACGATGGCCGTACTTATCTGCACCAATGTCGTCATCTCGTGCCTGAAAAGCATCACGCCCGACAAGGTGCGCATCCCTGTGTTTATTGTCGTCATTGCCGCCTTTGTCACCATCCTTCAGATGGTCATCAAGGCCTTTCTGCCCGACATCGATGCCTCGCTGGGACTCTTCATCCCGCTGATTGTCGTCAACTGCATCATCCTCGGTCGTGCTGAGGCCTTTGCTGCCAAGCAGTCGCCCGTAGCCTCGCTGTTCGACGGTATCGGCATCGGTCTTGGCTTTACGCTTGGTCTGACGCTCCTCGGTATCTGCCGTGAGCTCCTTGGTAACGGCAGCATCTTCGGACTGACGCTGCTGCCTGAGACCACGAACATCCTGCTCTTTGTGTTGCCTCCGGGTGCCTTCATCACCCTCGGCTATCTCATCGCGATTGTGAACAAGCTGCGCAGCCAGTCGTAATCACGAAATCTCGTAATAACGTAATAACGAAAGAATTATGGAATACATCCTTATATTCATCTCTGCCATTTTCGTGAACAACATCGTGTTGTCACAGTTCCTTGGCATCTGTCCGTTCCTTGGTGTATCGAAGAAGATCGACACCTCGCTGGGTATGTCGGCCGCCGTCGCCTTCGTGCTGACGCTCGCCACCATCGTTACCTGGCTGGTCCAGAAATATGTGCTCGATGCTTTCGGTTTGCAGTATCTGCAGACCATCGCCTTCATCCTTGTCATAGCCTCGCTGGTGCAGATGGTGGAGATTGTGCTGAAGAAGGTGTCGCCCGCCCTCTATCAGGCTCTGGGCATTTTCCTGCCGCTGATCACGACCAACTGTGCCGTGCTGGGTGTCGCTATTCTGGTTATCCAGAAAGACTTCAACCTGCTGCAGAGCGTCGTCTATGCCTTCTCCACGGCCATTGGCTTCGGACTGGCGCTGACCGTGTTTGCCGGTATGCGCGAGCAGCTGGAACTTGTCAAGATTCCCAAGGGCATGCAGGGCATGGCCATCGTCATGCTGTCGGCTGGTCTGCTGAGTCTTGCGTTCATGGGCTTCTCGGGTGTCGACGGTGGTCTGAAGGTGCTCTTCGGACTGGAGTAACGAGAATAGCCTGCGTGTTTCTTAGCGTGAGCTACAATAATTCAAGGAGAATTCCGTTTTATCTTAGGATGAAACGGATTCTTTTTTTTCTGACCATACTGACGGCCTGTGTCTTGGCAGCCTGTTCAGACGATGACTCGTTCTCGACGAGTCAGGCTGATACGCTGACGTTCTCGGTTGATACGGTGAAGATGGATACAGTCTTCGCGCATGTCGCCTCGTCCACCTATTCCTTCTGGGTGTATAACCATGCGGGCGGTGGTGTGCGGCTGAACACCGTCAGACTGGCTAACGGCAATCAGACGGGTTTTCGCGTGAATGTCGACGGCACCTACTTGGACAACACGACAGGAGCGGTGGCAACGGGACTGGAGGTACGCAAGGGCGACTCGCTGCGTGTGTTTGTGGAGCTGACGGCACCCGAGACGCGACAGCTCGAGCCCCAGCTGGTTAGCGACGAGCTGGTCTTTGCCCTCGAGAGTGGGGTAGAGCAGCGTGTGCGCTTAGAGGCGTGGGTGTGGGATGCCGAGAAGTTGACCAACCTGGTTGTCAGCCATGATACGCTCATTGACACGCGCGTACCTATTATTATTTATGGCGATGGCATCCGTGTGGACAGCGGTGCTGTCCTGACCCTCAGGAACACGACCCTCTACTTCCACGACGGCGCCGGACTGCAAGTGGACGGCCGACTGGTGGCTGAGAACTGTGTGATGCGTGGCGACCGACTCGACCACATGTTCGACTACCTGCCCTATGACCGTATCAGCGGCCAGTGGCGCGGCATCACCTTCGGGCGTACATCGACCGGCAACGAGATGACCGACAGCGAGGTGCGCAACGCCATGTGCGGCGTGCTGCTCGAGGACTCGGCCCTGCTGGCACCGCCCCAGAAGCGTCTGACGATGACCCGCTGTGTCGTCCATAACGCCAAGGGCCACGGCATCGTGAGTTACAACAGCTTTATCGGCCTGTACTACTGTCAGCTGACGAACACGCAGGGCGACTGTCTGGCCGTCTATGGCGGACTGTGCGACATAGACCACTGCACGCTGGCACAGTTCTATCCTTTCTCTGCCGAGCGTGGTGCAGCCTTGCGCTTCGCCAACAGCTATGGTGAGCGGTTCTTCGACCATCTGGAACTGCTGTGCACGAACTCCATCATCACGGGCTATGCCGATGATGTGGTGTTTGGCGAGACAGCTGATACCGACTCGACAACCACCTTCGTCTATGCCTATGAGTTTGAGAACTGTTTGATGCGGACGCCCAAGGTTGAGGGCGACAGCGTCAGTTTCAGGAATATCATGTGGGAGACCCCCGACGACTCCATACAGGGCACACAGCACTTCGTCGTCATCGACGAGAAGAACCTGTACTACGACTTCCACCTCGACTCATTGTCGACGGCGCAAGGTAAGGGTTGCTATTAAGTGGAACGGTTTCAGAAGTCGATGAAGGCAAGGGGCATGAGCTGGGCAATGCCATCGACGACATAGACATGGCGGCGGCCATAGAGCAGCATACGTATCTTCTGCTTGGCACGTGTCTCGCTCTCGATGATGACCTGACGGCAGGAGCCGCAGGGCCCTACGGGCATCTCCTCAAGTTCACCATTGGTACCGCGTGCGGCAATGGCCAGCATCGTTACCGGCACATCAGGATACTGGGCACCGGCGGCAAAGAGAGCCGTACGCTCGGCACAGAGACCGGAGGGATAGGCCGCGTTTTCCTGGTTACAGCCTATAATCTCCACCCCGTTAGCCAGTCTGACGGCAGCGCCGACACTGAAATGAGAGTAGGGAGCATAGCTGCGGCTGGTGGCCTCGATAGCCAGTTCCACGAGATGCTTCTCCTCGTCGGTCAGCTCGTCCATCTGACAGACGCTTATCGTTGATGTAAACTTGAGTTTTTCCATAGGTTAGCCGATTATGTGCTGCAAAGATACGATTAAGTATGTAAAAATCCAAATTTATTTTGGATTATTTCCCAAATAGCACTATCTTTGCATCGTTAATAACATGAATCACCCATGAAAATAGGAGATAAGGTAAGATTCCTGAACGAGGTAGGAGGCGGTCGCGTCTCAGGCTTCCAGGGAAAAGACATTGTCCTTGTGGAGGACGAGGACGGCTTCGACGTGCCCATGCGCGTCAATGAGGTCGTTGTCATCGGCGAGGAAGACTATGACACGAAACATGTCATCGAGATACGCGACAGAGCGCGCGAGACCAGTGAGGAACCCACAGAGGAGCAGGAGGTGGAGCCGGCCGACAGGCCTGTCACCTTCAGCATGCCTGTCGAGGAGCGTCGTGGCGGCGACAAGCTGTCGGCCTATCTCGCCTTCGTGCCGCTGGACTTGAAGGAGCTGTCGGATACCCGTTTTGAGTCGTACATCATCAACGACTGCAACTACTATCTGCGCTATGTCTATATGACGGCCGAAGGTAACAGCTGGCGTGTGCGTTCGACAGGCGTCATCGAGCCCAACACCAAGTACTTTATCGAGGAGTTCGGACGTGAGGAGCTGAACCAGCTGGAGCACAGCTGCATACAGCTGCTGGCCTACAAGAAGGACAAGTTCTTCATGCGCAAGCCGGCCGTCGATGCCCTGATACACGTGGACGGCGTGAAGTTCTACAAGCTGCACACGTTCCAGGAGAACGACTATTTTGAGCAGCCGGCACTCATCTACACCATCATCGAGAACGACAGACAATTCGTCAAGCTATGAAATACGGTTTTATCAAGGTGGCTGCGGCCGTCCCTGCCGTCAAGGTGGCCGACACGGACTATAACGTAGCGCAAATAGAGAGTCTCATCGCCCAGGCCGAAGGGCAGGGCGTGGAGCTCATGGTCTTCCCAGAACTGTGTCTGACGGGCTACAGCTGTCAGGACCTGTTCAAGGAGCAGTTGCTGATAGACAAGGCCGAGGAGGCCCTCCTCGTGCTGCTCGACTTCACGCGGAAGCTCGACGTCATCAGCGTCGTCGGACTGCCTGTGCAGGTGGGTGGTCTGCTCTATAACTGTGCGGCCGTCATCCAGGGCGGTTCGCTGCTGGGTGTTGTGCCGAAGACCTACCTGCCCAACTACGGTGAGTTCTACGAGAAGCGCTGGTTTGCTTCTGCCCACGAGCTGAGCGATACCGATATCTATCTGGCTGGCAGCCCTATTCACATCACCCCCGATCCCCAGATCTTCACGACCACCGACGGCGTGAACTTCGGCATCGAGATCTGTGAGGACGTGTGGGCCCCCACGCCTCCCAGCAACCGTCTGTCGCTGGCAGGTGCTGACATCATCCTGAACCTGTCGGCCAGCGACGAGCTCGTCGGCAAGCACCAGTACCTCATGTCGCTGGTCAGCCAGCAGAGTGCACGTACCATGTCGGGCTATGTCTATGCCAGCTGCGGCTTCGGCGAGTCCACGCAGGATGTTGTCTATGGTGGCAACGCCATGATCTTCGAGAACGGCAAACTGCTGGTCGAGGGCGACCGCTTCTCGTTCCAGCCACAGATCAAGATTACGCAGATAGACGTTGAGCGGTTGCGCACGGAGCGTCGCATGAATTCCACGTTCATCACTGCCCAGGCACGTATGCGCCAGTCGGTGGTCACGCTGTCGTGCAAGCCCGTCACGTCGCGCGAGTTCGAACTCATGCGCGATGTCAAGCCCCATCCGTTCATTCCCGATAACGATGCTCAGATGGAGAACCACTGTGAGGAGATCTTTAATATCCAGGTGGCAGGACTGGCCAAGCGTCTCTATCACATCAACGGCCAGAAGGCTGTCATCGGTATCAGCGGCGGTCTCGACTCGACGCTTGCACTGCTGGTTGCCGTCCGTGCCTTCGACAAACTGGGACTGGACCGTAAGGGCATCATCGGCATCACCATGCCTGGCTTTGGCACTACCGACCGCACGCACACGAATGCCGTCGATCTCATGAAGAGCCTTGGCGTCACCGTGCGTGAGATCAGCATTTCGAAGGCGGTCATGCAGCATTTCGAGGACATTGGCCAAGACCCGAAGAAGCACGACATCACCTATGAGAACTCACAGGCACGCGAGCGCACACAGATACTGATGGACGTGGCCAACCAACAAAACGCCATCGTCGTGGGTACGGGCGACCTGTCGGAGCTTGCTCTCGGATGGGCCACGTACAACGGCGACCACATGTCGATGTACGGCGTGAATGCCGGTGTGCCCAAGACGCTCATTCAGTACCTGGTCCGTTACTACGCCAATCGCGTCGTAGCAGGAAAACCCGCACAGAAGATTCTGCTCGACATCGTCGATACGCCTATCTCGCCCGAGCTGATTCCTGCCGACGAAAAAGGAAATATCCGTCAGAAGACCGAGGACCTAGTGGGGCCCTACGAGCTGCACGACTTCTTCCTCTACTACTTCCTGCGCTACGGCTTCCGTCCGTCAAAGATCCTGTTGCTGGCCAATAAGGCCTTTGCCGATAGCTACGACGACGCCGTCATCAAGAAGTGGCTCACCATCTTCTGCCGTCGTTTCTTTAGTCAGCAGTTCAAACGCTCCTGTCTGCCCGACGGTCCGAAGGTGGGCTCCATCAGTCTCTCGCCGCGTGGCGACTGGCGTATGCCGAGCGATGCCTCGTCGTCGCTATGGCTGAAGGATCTGGAGAGTTGATGGCTTCTATTAGCTGACAAACGGTAACAACCACACAAAATAATTCGGGGTGCCTGCAAATGCAGACACCCCGATTCTTTATGTTGTGAATGTGTGGTTTAGTAGAACTTCTCCACCTCCATCTTCACCCACTGCTCGAACTTCGGGTAGGGCTTGTCGATGCACTGTTTCTCATCGGGCCACATCACCTTCGGATCGACACCGATCTTGCTGGCCACCTTACCGCGGATGGCTGTCAGCTGGACGGTCTGGTTGTTCTTCTTGACATAGACAGGAATCAGGCTGGCGTCGTTGTCACCATCAGCATTCTTGAACGGACCGGTCAGCGTGAAGACGGGCTTCGTGAACTCGTTCTTGTTGGTAGCGTTGATGACGGTCTTGGTGCTGATGCTCTTGCCGGGGTTGGCAACAGCGAAGCGATGGTGAATCTCGTACTCCTCGTTGGTGCCGTCGTTACCTACGTACAGAGGCAGCGTACCACCGGCAGCACACAGACGAATCTGAGCGTCGCCGTTGTCGAGCCACATCACGTCGAACACCACGTCGTTGAAGTCGAAGTCGGCCTTTAGCTTCTCCACGTCGTTGGTATCGTCGGTAGTGCTCAGGTCCTCACCCATGATACGGATGGTGTACTTCTTCTCGTCACCCTGGAAGCCGATGTTACAGCCGGTCTCCGAGCCAGCGATGGTGATGCTGGGCTTGCCGTCCTTGAAGTCGTCGCCGGGAGCATAGATGTTGGCGATAGAGCAGTCGTCCTCGAAGGCGATGAACGGATGGTTCTCGGCACCGTCGTTGCCCTGTGCGAAGTGGAAGTCAGAAGCATAGACATACAGCTTGCCGCCGTAGGTCACCTCGAAGCCCTGGCCTTCAGCACCCTTGACAATGTTCTTGGCATCGATGACAGCATAGTCGTCACCCTCGCCGAAGAAGCCGTATCCAGCCTTTGTGGCGTTCATCGTGGCTGTGTCGGTCACCTTGAACACCGAGTTGCTGCCCAGACGTACGATGAAGGGACCTGTGCCCTCGAAATACTTCGTCACGACGCTGGCGTCACCGTTCATCTGGAAAGAGTTGGTGTTGGTGTCGCCCAGGGCGAAATAGAATTTATTGCTGACGTTCATGCGGCAGTTGTTGAACACGTTGACGCTACCTGCGCAGTACTGGAAGTCGACGGTGTTGTAGGTACCCTCGTTCACCCAGCCGTTACCGTTGCTGTCGATGACGGTGTAGCCCGAGATGGTGGTGGTAGCGCCAGAAGCGTTCAGGAAGTCGCCGCTACCCTCCGTGCGGAGATTCTTACCAGTCAGCTCACCATAGTTGATGAGCAGCGACTCGCCGTTGCTCATGATGATGGTGCTCTGCGAGTTCATCTTAGCCTGGTTGATGATCTTACCTGAACCAGTTGCGAGGATGCTGGCGAAATCAGTATTAACAGCTGAATAGAAGTAACTGCTGTTGACATTCAGGGCGCCGCCGCAGACGAGTGTACCGCTCTCCTGATAGTAAACGGTTGCAGGTGCCTCGGGGCTCAGCGTCAGGTTGCCGCCAATGTTGATGTTGGCGTTAGTAGCGCAGAAGTTGGTGACGTCGTCATTTGCGTTCTTGCTCTGGATCTCCAGGTTGCCGGTCACGTTGAAGTCGCCGTTCTCGATGAAGAAGTCAGCACCGCCGCCGACATAGACATTGCCATTGACGGTGATGGTACCGCCCTTGACGTAGTAGCTGACGTTGGGGTTGGGGCTGTTGCCATTGATGGTCAGCTCGGCTCCCTCGCCGACGAAGACCTTACAGCCAGACTGGATGGGACCAGAGATGGTCAGCTTGGCATCCTTCAGCAGGACGAAGGTCGTGCCGTTGGCAGCGTAAAAACTATCGAACGACGTACAGTTGCCGCTGACGTAGAGGATGCCGTCGTTCCAATTGTTGCTGCCCCAGATGTTGACTTTTTTAATAGTCGAATTGATATAGCTGGTGCCTGATGCGTAACCGTTGCCCCCATTGACATCACCGTAAAAGTCAGCATCGGTTGTGGCGGGGAAGTTCGATGCGACGAAGTCCGTCGATGTCGGCTTCGAGGGGATGTTACCGGTCTCGAGGTCGGGCGTAGCCGAGATGGCACGTGTGCCACGGGCGGCATAAGAGGTTCCGAAACCCCATGTCTGATTTGCGGGGATGGAGCTGACGTTAAAGGCCTTCATGAAGGCTGCCTCATACTTCAGGACGTCCGTGTTCATTGAGGGATCATAGACGTCCTCGTCGCCACAACTGATGGTACAGCAGGCTACGGTGAGTGCAGCTAAACTACCAAATAAATACTTTTTAACCATAGAATAAAAGATTTTAGAATGTTTGTTTCGTTGATTGGGTGCAAAGATATAAAAATTTTCTCAAATAGACAAATTTTTCCCACCTTTTTTATAAAAAAAGTTCGCGCACGTACTTTTGAGGAGCTAAGGGGAAATGTTAAAATCGTAGCTGGAATTAAACCTATCGGCTCTTTTTTCGTCAAAATAGCAACTAAACCAGCAAAATTGTGACATGATGGTCGTTTACCGGCGTTTTCGCTTTCTCCTTGTCGTGCTGTTGACGAGCCTCGCTGCGGTGGCTCAGGGGCAGTCCGTCAGGGGTCGTGTTGTCGATTCGGAGGATCACCAGCCGCTGGTGAAGGCTACGCTTCAGTTGTACCGCATAGGGCAGGGCAGGGGTGGCCGTCGCGACACAACCTTTGTCAGTGGTGCCCTGTCTGACGGGCGCGGACAGTTCTCTTTCAATACTTTAAGAAACGGGAACTATTATTTGAAAACCAGTTACTTAGGATATAAGACAAAACTCTCGTCATTCGCCGTCTCTGGTTCTGCCGTTAACCTGTCGGACATTGTGCTGGCGTCGGAGGCTGTTGAGCTGAGAGAGGCGGTCGTCACAGCCAATCTTCCCAAGATGGTCATCAAGGACGATACGGTAGTCTATAACGCCGATGCCTTCCGCGTGCCCGAGGGTTCGGTCATCGAGGCTCTGGTTGAGGCGCTGCCAGGTGCCAAGATTGACGACAGCGGCAAGATCAGCATTAACGGCAAGGACGTGAAGCGGTTCAAACTCGACGGCCGCGACTTCATGACTGGCAACAACGATGCTGTGATGAAGAACCTTCCCTCGTATGTTGTCGATAAGGTGAAGGCCTACGACGAGAAGAGTGACCAGAGCCGTCTGACGGGCATCGACGACGGCAACGACGACTTCGTGCTGGAGTTCACCACCAAGCGCAGCGCCCGCAACGGCATACAAGCCAACCCCGACGTCGGCTATGGCACCGACGACCGCTATGGCATTCGTCTGACGGCGATGAAGCCCTTAGGTGCCATGCGCTACACGTTCATGGGCAACGCCAACAACGTGAATGACCGCAACTTCTCCGGACGGGGCGGACGTGGTCGTGGCAATGGCAACGGCCAGCGGGAGTCGAAGACGGCAGCCCTCGATGCCAGCTACGAGAGCGGTCGCAAGGCCAACGGCGGCAGCCTGCGCTGGAACGGGCGTGTCACCTGGAACCGCCAGGATGCAGACAACTGGAGCCGAACGGGGTCTGAGAACTTTGTCAACACCCGTGGCGGTGCCTTCTCCAACAGCATCAGCCAGAACTATTCGCGCAACAACTCTTGGACGGGCAACATGAACCTGCAGTGGCAGCTAGACTCCGTGACGACGCTCTCGCTGCGTCCCGACCTCAGTATCTCGAGCAACGACGGCCGCGGTTACTCCACCAATGCCTCGTTTAATGCCGATCCCTACGACTATGTGAACGACCCGATGAGCCGTGAGGGGTTTAGCACCATGAGTGCACTGGGACTGATTGTCAACGACCGTCAGAACAAGTCGATGAACTACGGCACGAACGCCAACCTCCGTACGAACTTCCAACTGCATCGACGCCTGAACAACAAGGGTCGCAACGTCGCCCTGACGGGCAGCTTCAGCTACCGCGACGGCACCAGCAAGAATGCCAACCTCTCGGGCGTACATCTCTACCAGCAGAAGGACCAGTACGGCAACGACTCCACCTACCAAACCAACCGCTATACCGTGTCGCCCAGCGACAACCTCGGCTACAGCCTCGGCTTTACCTATACCGAGCCGCTCTTCATCATCAAGACCAAGCCCCAGCCCGAGGACACGCTGCAGACGGCGCAGCGCGGTCGCGGTCCCTTCGGTAATCAGAACATGCGGCGTCTGACGGGCCAACAGGGACTCTTTCTGCAGCTGAACTACAGCTACAACTACAGCTACCAGAAGAGCGACCCCTCGACCTACGACCTGCTCGACATGAGCGACGAGCTGTTCCAGGCTGCGCTCAACGACTACCGCGACTTTGGCTTCCTGCCTGACGACTACGAGCAGTACCTGTCGCGTGCCCTGAGCCGCTACTCCGAGCGCACCGAGTACCGCCACCAGACCGATGTACAGCTGCGGCTGGTGCGACAGAAATACAACATGAACATCGGCGTGCAGGCACAGCCCGAGCGCTCACACTTCGTCCAGCAGTACCTGGGACAGCCCGTCGACACCGTGCGCAGCGTCGTCAACGTCTCGCCGACGCTGAACCTGCGTTACCGCTTCAACCAGCAGACCAACCTGCAGGTGAACTTCCGCGGACAGACACAGCAGCCCAGCATCACCCAGCTGCTCGAGATCTACGATGACACCAACCCCCTGAATATCTCGATGGGTAACGCTGGCCTGAAGCCCGCGTTCACCACCAACCTCGGCGTGAACTTCCAGAAGATGCGAACGCCGAAGCTCGTCGAGGACAGCCTCGGCTTCATGGTGCCCAAGAACGTGCGCAACTGGAGCTTCTCAACCAACGCCAGCCTGCAGAACACTCGTAACTCCATCGGCAACGTCGTGACCTACAACGAGACCACCGGCGGACGCATCTCGCGCCCTGAGAACATCAACGGCAACTGGAGTGTCAACGGCGGCGGCTCGTTCAACATCGGCCTCGATACGCTGAACCGCTGGGACTTCAGCGGCGGCATTAGCGGCAGCTACCGCCACCAGGTGGGCTATGTCAACCAGAACCACACGGCTGTCCCCGACCGCAACGTGACGCATACCTACAACCTGTCGCCCGACGTGTCGCTGAGCTACCGCAACAGCGGGCTCAACTTCTCCATCAACTTCCGCGCCAACTACGCACATACCGAGAACGAACTGCAGGCTTCGCGCAACCTCTCCACCTGGAACTACAACTACGGCGGCAACTGCGGCGTCACCTTCTCCTGGGGCACGCGCCTGAACACTGACTTCCATTGCTACAGCAAGCGCGGCTACAGCGACCAGACGCTGAACACCGACGAGCTCATCTGGAACGCCCAGCTCTCGCACAGTTTTCTGCGTGGCAAGAAGCTCACCGTCATGCTCCAGTGGTACGATATCCTGAGCCAGCAGACCAATTTTTCACGTACCGTCAACGCCAACGGCTGGCGCGACCAAGAGACCAACGCCATTACCAGCTATGCCATGCTGCACGTCAGCTACCGCATGAACTTCTTCGGAGGTCGCGGCGGCGGCTGGGGTGGGGGCGAGCGTGGCGAGGGCCGTCCCGACCGCGGTGGCAACCGTGGCGGTCGTGGCGGCGGCTTCCCGGGTGGCGGCTTCCCCGGCGGTAGGCGTTTCTAAGTATTAATTATTCTTAATTGCACGTCCTGCGGCTTGGCAAACTGAAAAAATCTTGGTAATTTTGTGGGCTAAAAGAGCACAATATATTGTTTAACTCACTAAATAGGTTATTATCAATGATTTATTCAAAAGAAGTAGAAAACATGTGTAGCGTCTGCAAGGGCGCCTATCATGGACCCGCTCCCATCCCCGAGGAGGGCAAATGGGTGGCTGTGAAGGAAATCAAGGAAATCTCCGGCTACACGCATGGCATCGGCTGGTGCGCACCTCAGCAGGGTGCTTGCAAGCTGTCGCTCAACGTCAAGGACGGCGTCATTCAGGAGGCTCTCGTCGAGACCATCGGTTGCACGGGTATGACCCACTCAGCTGCTATGGCCAGCGAGATTCTGCCTGGCAAGACCATCCTCGAGGCTCTGAACACTGACCTCGTTTGCGATGCCATCAACACCGCCATGCGCGAGCTCTTCCTGCAGATTGTCTATGGTCGTACACAGAGTGCATTCTCTGAGGGCGGTCTGGCTATCGGTGCTGGTCTTGAGGACTTGGGTAAGGGTCTTCGCTCACAGACTGGTACACTTTATGGTACTGTTGCCAAGGGTACCCGCTACCTCGAGCTCACCGAGGGTTACATCACTAAGATGTATCTCGATGCCAACAACGAGGTTTGCGGTTACGAGTATGTACACCTCG
>CAZLPO010000024.1:0-23819 GCA_964561385.1 uncultured Prevotella sp. | reverse complement strand
GCGTTGACTTCACCACCGACCTGCACTCCATGGGTCAGTGGATTCAGGACGGCGAACGCACCATCTTCGAGACGGTCATCTCCATTGAGGAGCCCGAGAAGAAGCTGCTGTTCCCCGAGGACGAGGAGAACCTCGACGGTCTGAACTTCCTTGCCGGCAAGCGCGTGGACGAGGTCAACAAGATGGCCGAACTGGGTACCCGTCTGGCCCACGTCGACGGTGGCGTGCCCAACATCCGCATCAGCGTGCCCAAGCTCAACGAGTACTACATCGGACAGCTCATCTACTTCTTCGAGATCGGCTGCGGCATCAGCGGCAACGTGCTCGGCGTGAACCCGTTCAACCAGCCCGGCGTCGAGGCCTACAAGAAGAATATGTTTGCCCTGCTCGACAAGCCCGGCTATGAGGCCGACTCAAAGGCTATCAAAGAGCGCCTGGCCGCTGAGGCATAATAGCCCATGACGCCCAGTACTATAATCCATTACCTTGAGAAGCACGGCTTTGGGACATTTGAGCCCAAAGCCGTGCTCTTCGACATGGACGGCGTGCTCTACGACTCCATGCCCAACCACGCAGTCGCCTGGCAGCAGTCAATGGCATCGTTCAGCATCCACATGACGGCCAACGACGCCTATGCCACCGAGGGGGCACGCGGCATCGATACCATCCGCAACATGGTGCAGCGCCAGCAGGGACGGGTCATCACGCTCGACGAGGCACAGAAGATGTACGACGAGAAGACACGCATCTTCCACAGCATGCCCGAGGCACCCGTCATGCCGGGCGTCCGCAGCGTCATGGACCGTTTCCGCGCGATGGGCTGCACCATCGGCGTCGTCACGGGCAGCGGCCAGCGTCCGCTCATCAACCGCCTGCTCTCCGACTTCGGCGACTATCTGGACGAAGGTCGCATCGTCACCGCCTACGACGTCACACGCGGCAAGCCCAACCCCGATCCTTACCTGATGGGGATGGAGAAGGCGGGACACGTCAGTCCCTGGCAAACCATTGTCATTGAGAATGCGCCGCTGGGGGTGCGTGCCGGCGCCGCCGCACAGGCGTTCACCATTGCCGTCAACACGGGTCCTCTCCCCGATACGTCATTGCTCGACGCGGGAGCCGACCTGCTGTGTCACGACATGCACGAACTCTGTCAGCAGCTTGGCTGACTGCCAAGATGGTCAGCAGCTTGGCCGACCGTCATACTTCATCGTCTTCGTCATTGTCACCACTGGTGTCCATTTCCGAGTCGCGCTGAATCTTCAGATTGCCAAAGTTGTCTATCTTCACTTCCAGCGGAATGTACTCGTCGGTCTGCGGCAGACAGACGCTGGCGGCAAACTCCAGCTGGGAGCCGTCCACCTCGTCGAAGACGAAGCCCTCGAGAATACCCGAGCGCTTGTATTCATTGTCAAGATAGTTGTTGAAGGCGGCCTTGGTGAAGGTCTTGCTGATGGCCACGCTGCCGTCCTGCCGGCGGACGACCAGGCTGATGCGGTTGTCCACGAACAGCTGTCCCGACTCGTCCTTCACCATGGGCAGACTGTCGCTGGGCGTACGGCTGAACACCACGCGGTAGTTCTTGCCGAGCCACTGCACGTCGGCAGAGTCTTTATAGGGTTGCATGCGGATGGGTCCCGTGGGCTTAGGTGTCTCCACCTTGGTGGTGATAATGTCGGTAGTCTGTTTCTTGTCTTTACATCCCGCCACTGCCAGCACACCGGCCATCAGGACGAACGCCAACTGCTTCTTTGTCATAGTCTGTGGTCTTTTTTTATTGATTCGTCTGCAAAAGTACGAAGAAAAACTGACACCGCCATAAAAAAAGCCCGCCATTTTCATGACGGACCCGTTATCCGTAATCAATTACCTGTACTTTTATCTACTAAAGATGATGGCGCGCTCGCCATTGAAAACACTATGTTAACCTAAATCACTATGATGTTATTGTCTGCGATTCTGGCGAGCTTCCCGCATGCGCTTGGCGCGGTCGTCCCTGTCGGCGGTGTAGGCCTTGTACTGTTCGGGCGTCATAATCTTCTGAAGCTCCTGTTCGTACTCCTTCATGTTCTTGTCCATGGCTCCGCGTCCGGGGCGCTGTCCGTCGGGACGACGCATACGGAGTGAGTCGGGCATCTGCTTGCCTTCCGGACGTGGACCGCCCTGCCTTACGTCCTTTCCTTCCGGACGCTTGCCCTTTCCTTCTGGGCGCATGCCGCGCGGTCCACGCATCTTGTCAGCGAATTTTGTGTTGAGTGAGAGCAGTTCTTTTGCTTGCTTATCGTTTAGTCCATATTTCTTTACGACATCGTCGGTACGCTTCTGGATCATTTCCGTGCGGTCGGGACGCTGGCCCTGGGGGCGCTGTTTCTGGTCATCCTGAGCCATTGCAGCTGTCGAAAGCAGCATCATGGCGGCTATTGAAATAACTATTTGTTTCATTCTGTGTTGATTTTTTTGAGTTAAACGATTCTATTGTTTATGAGTTGCAACTATCCATTTGACGCAGGCAGCGCCAAAAGGTTTAATCGACAACGAAAAAAAATCAAGAAAAACAGAAAAAAAACGTCAGCCAAGCACCTGGACCACGCCGCCGGCAACACGGAATCGGACCTCGCGGCCGGCAAACGTCATGCCATAGACACGCGCGGCATCGTCCTGGTATTGGGGCCGCGGATCCTGCGCCAGCACCTCGCGCAGCGCCTGCAGCTCCGTCGGGGTGAACACCTGGGCCAGCTGCTCGGGCAGCACCACCTCCAGCGGCTGCCACACCCGCTGGTCCACAAACCCGCCGCGCGCCTCCGTATGGGCATCGGCATAGGGCACGTAGGGCTTGATGTCGTAGATGGGTGTACCGTCCATCAGGTCGGCTCCCAGCACATGGATGACCGGTCCCTCACGCTGTGTCAGCTCCACCCGCTCCAGCCTGACGCACGACAGTCCCAGGCGGTTGGGACGGAAAGGCGAGCGCGAGGCAAACACCCCCACCCGCTCATTGCCGCCAAGACGCGGCGGACGCACAGTGAGCTTAGGGGCGTGAGACGTGAGGTGTGAAGCGCTGAACTCCCAGATGAGCCACAGGTAGTCGAAGCCGTCGAGACCGCGGACGGCCTCCTCGTGACGGTACTCCGGCTCGAGGACGATGCGTCCCGGCAGCGACGCCGCCAGTCCGCTCTGCCTCGGAATGCCGAACTTCGTGGGCAGCACACCGTGATAAAAAGCAACGGGTTCGATTATCATGCTGCAAAAATACATAAAAAATTTGGAGGGAACAAAAAACTTTAGTAAATTTGCAGACAAATCATCAACAGCCTACTAACCTATGCATATCAAGCGACTGACATATATCATCCTGTTCATGCTCGCAGCGGTGGCGGCACAGGCCAAGGCGGCCTACGACAACGACACCACCTACCAGCGGCTGCGCGCCGACATGAACCACGCCTTCAACTCCGGCGACAGCACCCAGTTCTACCCTGCCCTGCAACGGTTCGAGGACTATCTCCTCGGACGCGACGACCTGCACGGCTACTACACCCAGCGGTGCAACGAGATCATCTTCGAGATGAACCGCCAGCACATCTTCGAGGCCTACAAGCTGGCCCGACAGCTCTCCAGCGAGCTCCGCGAGAAGAAGCTCGAGAGCGAGATGTACATGGCCTACAACATGCTGGGCCACATCAACCGCTACTGCGGTAACAAGGAGACGGCCAAGCAGAACTTCTACCAGGTCATCAGCCTCATGGAGAAGTACGGCTACTACGAAAGTATGCCGCCCATCTACATGAACATTGTCAACGTCGCCATCGACGACGACCACGACGAGGCCATGCGCCTACTCGACAAGGCACTCGAGATTGCTCAGAAATATGCACCCGAGCGCGTGTTTGACATCGAGACACGCCGCACCATCAGCTACTTCAACGCCGGCGACATACCCAGTTTCCTCGAGGGCTACAAGGCCTACCGCCAGGGCGTCGCCGAAGGCAAGTCGTCCGTACACGGCCGCATGGCAGAGGTCTACCATCTGGCCAGTCTCGGCAAGACCGCCGAGGCCATCTGTCTGGCCAAGGACGAGCTGGGCGAGGACAGCTACGACGCCATGACCATGATCTACGAGCGCGCCGGCCTGTGGAAGGAGGCCTACGAGTCACAGAAGATGTCGGCCGCCGCCAACGACTCCATCAACAACGTGGTGCTGTCGAACAGCATGATGGGCATCCGCGACCAACTGTCCATGTACGACCTCGAGCGCACGTCGGCACGCAACCGCATCATCGGACTCTCCGTCGGCGTCGTCCTGCTCGGTCTGCTCGTGGCAGCCCTCTCCTACATCGCCATCTCGCGCCGACGCCACATGAAGGAGCTCAGCACGGCCTACCAGCGTGCCCTCGAGTCCGACCGCATGAAGACCGCCTTCATCCACAACATGAGCCACGAGGTGCGCACGCCCCTGAACATCATCTCAGGCTTCGCACAGGTCATCGCCAACCCCGAGCTCAGCGCCGACATGAACGAGCGCAAGGAGATAGCCGACATGGTGCGCAAGAACACCGACATCATCACCAACCTCATCGACGAGATGCTCGCACTCTCGCTCGGCGAGTCCACCACCGAAGTCAAGAAGGACGACCAGGTCGTCGTCAACGACCTGCTGGCAGACCTCCTGCAGGAGAATCAGCCGAACCTCCAGCCGGGCGTGACGCTCAGCTACGACAGCTCCCTGTCCGCCGACTTCACCCTGCGCACCAACCGCGACCTGCTCAAGCGCGTCATCAACGCACTCATCGACAACGCCATCAAGTACACCGAGCAGGGCACCATCACCCTCAAAGCCCACACCTCAGACACCTCGCCTCGTACCCCCGTACCCCCGTACCCTCGTACCCTCGTTCTCGCCGTCGAGGACACCGGCTGCGGCGTTCCCGCCGAGAAAGCCGAGCACATCTTCGAGCGCTTCGTCAAGCTCGACAAGTTCAAGGAGGGAATCGGTCTGGGACTCTCGCTCTGCCGCATGATGGTCACACACCTCGGCGGCACCATCACCCTCGACACCAGCTATCAGCAGCAAGGTGCCCGCTTCGTCGTCGAGCTGCCAGTGGAGTGAGTCGTGAAACTTGTAACTTGTAACTTGAAACTTGTAACTTGAAACTATGATAAAGAAGACTACCCTGACGCTGCTGACCGTGCTCAGCCTTTCACTCTCCGTCGCCTGCGCTGCACAGAAGACCGACGTGTTCACCACCAAGAGCGGAAAGGAGGTGAAGATTACCTGCATCAAGCATGCCAGCCTGCAGATACAGTACGACGGCCTCGAGATACAGGTCGATCCCGTCTCCGACGCCGTGAAGCCCGTCACCGACTACGCCCAGTTCCCCAAGGCCAACATCATCCTCGTCACCCACGAGCACCACGACCACTTCGACCGCGAGGCCATCCACTGCCTGCGCACACCCGCCACCACCATCTACACCAACCAGGCCGTCTATAACATGTTCCACAACGGCTTCTCCATGGCCAACGGCGATAGCATCGCCTACCGCAGCGACATTACCCTGAAGGCCGTGCCTGCCTACAACTACACAGAAGGACATGAGCAGTTCCACCCCAAGGGACGCGACAACGGATACATACTGACGCTCGACGGACTGCGCATCTACATTGCAGGTGACACCGAGGACATTCCCGAGATGGCCGACATCCACGACATCGACATCGCCTTCCTGCCCTGCAACCAGCCCTACACCATGACCATCGACCAGCTCGTGCGCGCCGCCCAGACCGTCAAGCCCAAGGTCCTCTTCCCCTACCATTACTCCCAGACGCCCGTCAACCAGCTCGTGCTGCGTCTGGCAGGCAGTGGCATCAAGGTCATGATTCGCGACTACCAGTAACATAAAATCATTTGTATTCCATACAAAGCTCGGAGCAGACTGCTACTCTGCTCCGAGGGGACAGCTACTCTGCTCCGAGCGGACTGGATGTTCCCACGGTGGGAACATCCAGTCCCCTCCGTATTTTCTCCCAGTTTCCCACCATACTTTTTACGCAATGGATGCGTTGTTAATGACGCGAATAGAATTTCGCCGCGAGGGCGCCACTGATGTTGTGCCACACGCTGAAGACAGCACCGGGGATGGCGGCCAGCGGATAGGCAGCGAAGTGGAGCACGGCGAGCGACGAGGCAAGACCGGAGTTCTGCATGCCCACCTCGATGCTGAGCGCCACGCGCTTGGGTTTAGGCAGACGCAGCAGGCGGCCGACGGTGAAGCCGACGGCGAGACCGAGCAGATTGTGGAGCACAACGACAAGGACCACCAGCAGACCGGCAGTCAGCAGCCGATCGGCATTGTGGGACACGACGATGCCCACCACCATGGCGATGACAATGGCCGAGAAAACGGGAAGAAAAGCCGTGAGGCGAGATATACGGGACATCAGGTGCTGGCAGAGCAGGCCAAGTGCGATGGGGGCGATGACGACATAGACGATGCTCATGAGCATGCCCAGGGTATCGACATGGACCATAGTGCCCGCCAGCAGCCATACGAGCAGGGGTGTGAGCAGCGGCGCGAGGAGCGTGGAGGCGGCGGTCATGCCCACGGAGAGGGCGAGGTCGCCCTTGGCCAGATAGGTGATGACGTTGGACGCGGTGCCACCAGGACAGCAGCCGACGAGGATGACGCCTATGGCCAGCTCCTGGGGCAGGGCGAACGCCCACGTGAGCGCCAGCGCCAGCAGCGGCATGACGGTGAACTGGGTGAGGCAGCCGACGAGAATGTCCTTGGGACGCGTCAGCACCACCTTGAAGTCCTGGGGCGAGAGCGTCAGACCCATGCCGAACATGATGGCGCCGAGCATGGGGTTGATAGCCCACGTGTCGATCCACGCAAACGATGCGGGTACCAGCAGCGCCACGATGGCCACCAGCAGGACCAGGACTTCCATTCGACGGACGATGAACATATTTTTCGTGAGACGTGAGACGTGAAGCGAGAATTGTGTTACGGATGGACGGTGAACTGCTGGACGGCGGGCTTCAGCGTGGGCGACTTGGCGGTGACGGAGCCGTTGCCGGAGACAACGACGAGGCACTTGCCGTGGAAGGCCCGGCGCTGGGGCGACTGGAAGCGCTCCATGGAGGTCTGACAGCCGTTATCGGTGCCGAGCACGGTGCCGTCGCCCTCGTAGATGAAATATATCTGGTCGTCGGCCCAGGGACAGAGGTTACCGTCCTTATCGACGACTTCGGCTGTGATGAAGGTGGTCTGCCGCCCCTGATAGTCCACGGAAAGGCGGATGTGGTCGGGGGCGCCGGCGGTGCGGATGACCTGCGAACAGACGACCTTGCCGTCCTTGCGCGAGACGGCGCGCAACTCGCCCGGGTCGAAGGTGACACGCCAGGCGACGTGGTACTCGGCCCCTTTCTTCCGGACGCCCTGGCTGACGCCGTTGACGAAGAGCTCGACCTCGTCGGCCTGGTTGTAGTAGCACCAGACATCGATAGAGTCGCCGGGCACCCAGTTCCAGTGTGGGAAGAGGTGGAGCATGGGCTTGTCGGTCCACTCGCTCTGGTACATGTAGTAGGTGTCCTTGGGGAAGCCTGCCAGGTCGATGAGTCCGAAGTAAGAGCTACGGGCGGGGAATCCGTAGGGCGTGGGCTCGCCGATGTAGTCGAAGCCGGTCCAGATGAACTGTCCGGCGACGTAGGGTGTGTGCTTCACGACATCCCACGTCTCCTCATGGGTGGAGCTCCACGAGGCATGCATGTTGTCGTAAGCGGAGCACATGAACGAGGGGTCGGTATAGGGCAGCCACCACTCCTTGGGTGCCTTGAAGATGCTATCCGAAGGCATCATGTAGTAGCCGCGCGTCTGCAGCGCCGACACACTCTCGGAGAAGAGGAAGGGCTTGCCGGGGAAGTTCTCGGGCACATCCTTCACCCACTGGTGGTGATAGTTGAACCCTATCAGGTCGAGGGCACCGCTCTTGAAAAGGTGGTTGCCGGGCGAGGGCTCATTGCAGCCCGCCGTGATAGGACGCGAGGTGTCGTAACGACGCACGATGTCGGCTAAGTGCTGCGTCAACAGACTCTGCACGGACAGCTCGCCGTCCTTGGCTAACGTCGACGCATCGTGCCCCGCGTTCAGAATCAGGTTCGCCTGTTCCAGCGTCAGTGTATCAGCCTCAGCCGAGGACCATTGTTCCAGCACCTCGTTGCCTATCGACCACATGAGGATGCAGGGGTGGTTGCGGTCGCGCAGGACGAGGTCGGTGAGATCGCGCTCGTGCCACTCGTCGAAGAAGCGGGCGTAGTCGTTCTGCGTCTTGCGGCGTCGCCACATGTCGAACGACTCGTCCATAACAATCAGTCCCATGGTGTCGCACATAGCCAGCAGCTCGGGTGCCGGCGGGTTATGACTGGAGCGAATGGCGTTGACGCCCATCTGCTTGAGCTTCAGCAACTTGCGGTGCAGCGCATCCTCGTTGAGGGCAGCACCGAGACAGCCGAAGTCGTGGTGCTCGCAGACGCCGTTGATCTTCATATTGCGGCCGTTGAGCCAGAAGCCTGTCTGGGCGTCGAAGCGGAAGCTGCGGAAGCCCGTGGTGGTCTCGTAGGTATCGACCACCTGGCCGCCAACCTTCACCTGCGTGCGTACCTTATATATATTGGGCGTCTCACACGACCAGAGCATGGGCTTGGCAACGGTGATGACAGACTTGAGGCCACGGGACCTGCCGACGACGCGGCCAAGCGGGTCGATGAGCGTGTTCTCGACCGAGCCCTGACCGCAGAGCGTCACCTCGAGCTCGAGACGCCCCTTGCCCTTCACCACACTGCTGTTGGCATAGACACCCCACTGGGCCACATGGACGGGAGCGGTCTCGGTGAGCCAGACATGGCGGTAGATGCCGCAGCCGGAGTACCAGCGCGAGTTGGGCTGGTCGCTGTTGTCGACGCGGACGGCCACCACATTGTCGCCCTCGCAGAGGTAGGGCGTAATGTCGTACTCGAAGCTGGAGTAGCCGTAGGGACGGAAGCCCACCTTCTGGCCGTTGACATAGACGGTGGCGTTCATATAGACGCCGTCGAAGGAGAGGTACGAGGTACGAGGTACGAGGTACGAGGTACGGGGTACGGCGAAGTGCTTACGGTACCAGCCGATGCCGCCGGGCAGGGCTCCGCCGCTGGCACCACTGGGGTTGCCGGCATAGAAGTCACCCTCGATGGCCCAGTCGTGGGGCACGTTGAGACGACGCCAGTGGCTGTCGTCGTAGTTCACCCCCGACATCTGGGCAGAGTCGGCCAAGAGGAAAAGCCAGTCAGCGTCGAAACACTGACGCTGACGGGCTTCCATGGTGGTTAGTCCCAGAAGGATAAGGACACGTAAGACGTGAGGCGTGAGGCGTGAGACGAGATGTGTGAGGCGATTCATCATAACTTGACACTTACGGCATGACCATCGTAGCTGACCATCGTGCCCTGAGGATTGTCGAGATTCAGGGGCTTCGGACTATCGCCAGTGACGAGCACCACGTTGAAGCGGCGCTTCTTCAGCATGTGGCGGAACTTGCCTTGACGGGCAGAGAAGGTGACGGTGCGCGCAGCATCGTCGTAGCGGATGTCGATGGTGGCATACTTGCCGCGCTCGTAGTTGTAGTTGGTGCCCTCGTCCTCGTAGAGCTGGAACTCGCCATCATGGCCGGCATAGACATAGAGGTTGATGAGCTCAGGAGCTTTCTCGTCGCTCCACTGCATGTCGGGACCGAAGGGGATGATGGCACCCTCGCGTACGAAGACGGGAATGCGCTCGTAGGGGGCAGAGACAGTTAATTTACGATTTGACGATTGACTATTTACGATTTGGCTGCCGCTACCTTTCTCTATGATTTTCTTGCCGGTGTAGAGGTCGTACCAGCCACACTGACGGGGGAAGTAGACCTCGCGGCTGCGGGCCTGGTAGTAGCCTACGGGACAGGCCATCAGGGCAGGACCGAGCATCCACTGGTTGCCGATGTTCTCGACCGCGCGGTCGCAACCGAAGTCCATCACCAGCGCACGCATGAGCGTGTAGTCGCGGAAGTGGGCCCAGCCGGCCAGACTGTAGAGATAAGGCATGAGGCGGTAGCGCAGACGGTCGTAATAGACGAACGACTGGTAGGCGGGATGACTGTCGGGCGCAATGTTCCAGATTTCGCGCAGAGGCCACTGGCCGTGACTGCGGAAGAGGGGAATGAAGGCACCGAACTGGTTCCAGCGCGTCTGCAGCTCGCGCCACTCCTTCAGGTCGTCGTTCTCCTGACCGGTCTTGTCGAACAGCTGCTGAGCCTTCACGTAGCGGTCCTCAACACAGAAACCGCCCTGGTCCATGCCCCAGAAGGGGATGCCCGACATGCAGTAGTTGAGACCGGCCGTCATCTGGGCACGCATATCCTCCCAGCGTGTGCCGATATCGCCGCTCCACGTGGCCGTGGAGTAGCGCTGCTCGCCAGCAAAGCCGCTACGGGTGAGCAGGAAGACGCGCGGCTGGTTGTGACGGCTCTTCCACGCCGAGCGCTGACCGTTGTAGATGGCGTCAGCATTGACCGTCGAGTAGGCGTTGAAGTATTCGGTCGAGGTGCCCAGGGCCGTCGGACCACAGAGTGCCTTACGGTACCACATGGGCGTGCAGTCGCGCACGTTGGGCTCGGAGGCGTCCATCCACCAGGCATCAATCTTACGGCCGAGACCCGAGTAGAGCTTCTTGTCCATCTGACGCCAGAAGAGCTTGCGTGCTCCCGGGTCGTAGGCATCGTAGAAGCCGTTCTTGTAGCCGGGACCCACCCAGTCGTGGATGTCATCGTTGGACGACTGTGTGTACATCCAGCCTTTCGCGTCGAGCGCCTTGTAGTTGTCGGTATTGCAGTAGAACTTCGGCCAGACGGAAATCATGAAGCGGCCGTGCATCTTGTGGACGTTCTTGAGCATCTGCTTCGGATCAGGATAGCGCGAAGCCTCGAACTCATGACTGCCCCACTGGTCCTCGGGCCAGTAGTTCCAGTCCTGCACAATGTTGTCGATGGGGATCTGACGCTTGCGGAACTCAGCGAGCGTACCCTCGATCTCCTCGGAGGTCTTGTAGCGCTCACGGCTCTGCCAAAAGCCCAGCACCCACTTCGGGTAGAGGCTGGCCTTACCAGTCAGCGTGCGGTAGCCACTGATGACGTCGTCGAAGCTCTGACCGGCAATGAAGTAGTAGTCGAGGTCGCGGGCCATCTCGCTCCAGATGGAGAGCTCGCCACGCTCCTCAGCACTGCGCGGCTCGGCCACACGCAGTCCGCAATAGGACTCGCCGCCGTCGGGGCGCCACTCGATGCGCAGCGGCACCTTCTGTCCGCGCTTCAGCTCGCAGCTGAACTTATAGGCGTTGGGGTTCCAGGCTGTGCGCCAGCGCTCGGCCACCACCTCCTGATTATCGATAAACACCTTGATGTAACCGGCATAATAGAGGATAAACTGGTAGAGGTCGGAGGCATTAGACGTGAGGCGTGAGGCGGGCGACGTGAGGGGCTCGATGAAACCCTCATAGACAACATTGGCACCAGCCAGCGAGAAGCCCTGCGGCAGGTTCTGGATGCCACCCTTGTCGGTCTTCAGGGCGATGGCCGACTTCGCGGGCGTACCATACTCGTAATAGATGGAGTCCTCGTCGCGCACAATCTGGCGACCGTTGCTGTCGGTATAGGTACCGGTGAGGTGACCCGCGTTGCCGTCCTTGTCGTAGAGCTTGAAGGCACGGTTCAGCTGCAGGTAGTCGTTAGGATTGCCGAAACGGCAGTAGCTGTACGAGTCCCACAGCAGACCGTAGTGCTTGCTGGACAGCACAAAGGGAATGCTCACCTTCGTGTTGTACTGGAACAGGTCCTCGTTCTTGCCCTTCATGTTGAACTCCTCGGACTGGTGCTGCCCCAGACCGTAGAAGGCTTCGTCGGCAGGCGACTCGAATGTCATCTGCCACTGCAGGCCCTCCTTCATGGCATCGGTCAGCGGGGCGCCGCCCTTCATGCCATACTCGCGCTCGGGAACAATGAAACGGCTGAAATGCTTGCCGCCCACTTTTTCGCGAAGCAGGGGGTTGTTGTCATGGTCGAAGAACTGCACGCGGCCATTGCCCGTGTTGACCAGCACCGACATCTTCATGGTCCTGACACCGACATAGTAGGGTGCCGGACGGTTGACGGTAAAGTTCTTAAAACTGTTGTCCTGAGGCACAATCATCAGACTGGGCTGCTTCTGAGGCAGCGTGTCGTCGGGTGTTGCCCGTACGCGGACAATGTTCTCGTTGATTACCTGGAGGCAAATGGTCTTTGCCTCACCGCCATCGGTCTTGATGGTCACACAGTTGCCCTTCACCCTGACATCAGCAGCAGACGCTGTGATGCAGAATAGGGAGAGAGCCAGCAGCTGCGAAAGGCGCGACGTTAAGTGTTTCATAATGGATGATAGTTATAAGTTTTTACTCAATGATGACAGCATTCTCGACAGGCTCGGAACCTGTGACACCTACTGGGAGGGTGATGAAGAAGACCGTGCCGGTGGGGGTGTTGTCGTTCACACGTACCTGCCCGCCCATGCGCTCGATGTTCTCCTTCACCACATGCAGGCTGATGGTGTTCTCGTTGGCCAACGGCGGTGCGAACATATGGGGCTTGGCTTCCTCGGGGATGCCGAGTCCGTTGTCGGCCACACGTATCTCGGCCTGTCCGCCCACCAGGTCGGCCATCACCTTGATGCGGCCGTCGGAGGGCGAGAAGTCAATGGAATTATCTATGAGGATGCGCATGGTCTCCTCCAGCAGCTTCGGGTCGAAGGTCATGACAATCTTGTCGACCAGGGGGAGGAACGAGAGACGCAACGACTTGTCGGCTGGCAAGACGTAGCTGTTGCACAGACGACGAAGGAAGTCGATGAGGTTGCCCTCGGTTAGCACCGAGGCATCGTGAGACGTGAGACGTGAGGCGTGAGACGAGGTGTCATCATCGGCAGGCGATGCCACACCGTCGGCCGTCTGCTGCTCGCGTTGGATACGGGCGAGTGTCTCGTGCATCCACTGGTCCTTCTCAGTCTCACGCCGCAGCTGCTCCATGCGCATGTGATCGCGCTGCTTGCTGAGGAAGCGGCGGCGCCACCACCAGGCAATGAGGAGAACGGCAACGACATAGAGCAGGATGGCCCAGCGGGCACGCCAGAACGGGGCGGAGATATGGATGCGGAGCTTCGCCTCCTGATGGCCCATCGTGCCGTCGTCGTTGAGCATACGTACACGCAGGGTGTAGTCGCCGTAGCGCAGCGACATGAAGGTGATGTTGGGATTGTTCTCGCCTGTCTTGCTCCAGGTATCGCGGAAACCCTCCAGCTTATAGACGAAGCGCTTGTCGTTGGAGACATAGCCAGCATCGGAGCCCAGCTGAATGGTGAAGTTGTTCTCGGAGTAGCGCAGACGCAGCTCGTCGGTCTCGCCCAAGGCCTTGTCGAGAATGATGCGCCCATCGACCTTCTCGCCTACCCGCACTTCCTGGTCGAACAGCAGCAGTCCGCTGAACAGCGGACGCTCAATGCGCATGCTGGTGGTGACCTGTGCCGGCAAGATGATGTCGAGTCCGTTCTGTCCGCCGATGAGCAGGCGCCCGTCGTGCGTCAGACAGGTGGAACGCTGGTTATAGGTACCTTGCTGCAAGCCATCGCGGTGGTTGAAACTGCGGATGACGAACTGCCACGTGCCGTCCTGCTGGAGCTGGGGGATGATGCGCGACACGCCATGATCGGTGACCACCCACATGACATGCAGCTGGTCCTCGGTGATGGAGCAGACCGTAGAGCCATAGAGGCCGTTGGTCATGTCGAGCACCTGCAGCTTCTCCGTCGACGGGTCGTAGATGCACAGTCCCGACACAGACCCCTGCCACACCAGTCCGCGGCTGTCCTCCATGACCGCCACCGTGCTGGCCGACGAGCTGGAGAGGTTCTCGGAGCCCGGGAACGGTTGGTTGACTACCCTACCCTTGACGGGGTTGATGATGGAGTAGTAGTTGCCGGTACCCACCATGAGCCAGCCCTTCTTGGTCCAGCACGAGCTGGAGATGTAGTTGCCGGAGAGGACGGAGTTGGAGGTGTCCCACGTGCGGAACTTCCCCGTCTTGAGGTCGAGCATCTGCACACCGCCTCCAAGGAGTCCCAGCCAGATGCGGTGCCACTTGTCCTCGGCGATGGACCAGACGCTGTTGTTGGCCAGTCCGTCGGGTTCGCCCGTCACGCGGTAGTTGACGATGGTGGCCTCACCGGCAGACTTGTTGCCCACAGGCATACAGTGAATGAGACCGCCGTTGTAGGAGCCGAACCAGATGGAGCCGTCGCTGGCTACCGTCGAGCCCACGATGATGTTGCCACTAAGAGGACTGTTGGCCGTCGTATAGTGCTGCAGCTGCTCACCCGTAGCGGGGTTATAGACAACGATTCCGTTGTCGTTGGTTCCCAGCCAGTAGTTGCCGTAGCGGTCCTCGCTGACGGCATTGATGTCGCCCAGTTCGAAACTGTGGGCATAAGCCGTAGCGGCACGATACTGGTTGGCACCATTCTTATACGTGCCCACCCAGATTTGTCCGTCGCGGTCCTCATACACATTCCTGACGGTATTCTCGCTAATGGTCGTGGCATCGAGCTTGTCGTGCAGGAACTGGTGCAACTGACGGGACTTCATGTCAATGGCAAACAGACCTTCATGGTCGGTAGCCACCCAGACCAGACCGTGACGGTCGAACTGCACATCCCAGATCATGAGGTTGTCGGGAACGCTCTCGAACCCGTAAGCCTGGAGCAGGCGCGTCAGCGTGGGATACCACCGCTTCTGCTTCTGCATATAGACGAAGCAGTAGTCAACGGTCGAAATCCAGAGGTTGCCCTGAGGGTCAATGCGCACACGGTACTCCTGTCCCTCGGGACCTCCGTGACGGCGCATCCAGCTGTTAGTCCATGAAATGTGTCCCTTCTCGCCGTTGAGGCACACCAGCTCGCCATTATTGGTAGCGAAGACCACGGACGAGCCCAGCGTAGCGAAAGTCGAGACGGTAAATTCGGGACGGAGTTCCTGCGGACCGTACCCTTGACGGAAAAAGTGAAGGTGCTTGGAGTGCGGGTTGTAGTAGTAGAGTCCTTTCTCATAGACCTTCACCCAGAAATTCTGATGGTCGTCGATATACAACTGGTCAATACCACCCTTAATGCCGAAACGGGCAAGCTCGGCGCTGACGTTACGGTTGAACTGCTCGGTGGACGGGTCGTAGATACAGTAGTTCATGCCCGTCCGCAACCACAGGCGGCCATCGTAGGCCTCGTAGATACGGTCGATAAAGTTGTCGCGAATCGTCGTTGTATCGCGTACGTTGGCGTAGAAGGTCTTAAAACGGTAGCCGTCATAGCGGTTCAAACCGTAGGCCGTACCCATCCACACGTATCCCTTGGAATCGCGCAAGATGCAGTTGACCTGCGAATTGGACAGTCCGTTGGGGGTGTCAAGACGGCGGAACTTGGCATCGGGCAGGAGTGCCGCCGACACCGAGGACACAGCCAGCGTAAAGGAAAGAATTGTCAGTAATCGTTTTATCATAGTCGTAGGTCTCTCGTTTTTGGTCTTATTCCAACAGCCGGAACTCATAACCCTCGCTGCGCAGCCACTCAATGCTCTCGGGCAGTGCCGTCCGCAGTTTTTCTATAGACTTCAGCGAGTCGTGGAAGGTGACGATGCTGCCGGGACGCACATACCGCCGAACGTTGTTCACGACGTCCGGCGCCGTCATCCACTTGGAGTAGTCGCGTGTCACGACATCCCACATGACAACCCGGTACTTACGCGAGAGAAGGGCATACTGCGCCAGCCGCATCCACCCGTGGGGCGGACGGAACAAATGGCTCTTGATGTAGGCATTGGCCTTCTCCACATTATAGCTGTACTCATGGAGCGAGTGACGGAAGCCGCTGATGTGGTTATGGGTATGGTTGCCCACCTGATGACCGTCGGCCAGGATCTGCTGATAGAGCTCAGGATACTTCCTGACATTGTCGCCCACCATGAAGAAGGTAGCCCTGATGTCATAGCGGCGCAACGTCTCGAGAATGAAAGGCGTGGACTCGGGTATCGGGCCGTCATCGAAGGTCAGGTAAACGGCCTTCTGATGACGGTCCATACGCCATAATGCCCTTGGATAGAGCCAGCGCAGGTAAACGGCTGGTTGTTCTATAAACATTTATTCGTATCCGAAAGTTCCTCCCTTGCCATGATAGCGACCGAAGATCTGCTGCAGCTCTGTATCGAGCTTCTTGCCCTCAGCCTCATCGACCTGTATGGCCAACTGCGTCATCTGCTGCATCAGATAGAGGTGATACATACAGTCGCGCTGGGCAGAGCTGAAGCGATTGCCGTCGAGCAGACAGTACCAGTTCATATACTGACTGGACTTCTTCCACAGCTGTGCGAGGATGTCCTTGGCCTTGTCTTTCTGTCCGATGGCCGCATAGACACGCGCCATATCCAGTGAGCCGCTCTGGCAGTCGACAGGCACGTTATAGGTTGGTATCTCCTTCTCACAGAGCGCCAGCACCTTGGCAGCCTTGTCGTCCTTGCCCTCGTTGGCGAGGTTCAGGGCCAGCTGTGACAGCAGACGGCGGTGGGTGTAGCACATACGCATGACGGTCTCGTCGAGATAGATGCCCTTGGTGCTCAGACCGCCGAACTTGAAGCGGTTCATCACGTTGTCATAGGTCTTCTCGGTATCGAAGGTCTTCATACCCTCCACCTGCTTACCGTCGATGTTGGTCGTAAACGGCGTGATGCGGTTGGCCAAGCCCTCCTGCACGAAGTTGTCGCCGAGGTTCATGTAGTTCTCCTGGCCCACGGTCAGTGCCACGTAGATGGGACGTGTCCAGTTGGCGTTGGCTATCATCTCGAGCATCATCAGGTCGCCCTTATAGAGAGCACCCTTGCCCTTCAGCGAGATGACCATGCGGTCGGGGATGGTGTCGCCCTGAAGCATCATGCCGCTCTTGCGGACAGCCTCCTTGTCAATAGTCACGAAGACGGTGTCGGTAGGAATAACGTGGAAGTCGGGATTGGTCGAGCGTACCCAGTACTTCAGGATGTTCTTCAGCTCAAAGGGCTCGTCGCCGAACTGTGCACGTGCCTGCTCGGGCTGCTCCTCATAGAACTTCAGAATCTCTGCCTCTGCCGACGGGTCGATCTGCACGTACTCATTGGTGCCGGCACAGTACTCCAAACGCTTCCACGTGATGGGCAGCGACGGGGAGTCGTAAGCCGGACGCACCATCTGGTCGATATACCAGTCGGTCTGCAGGTATGACAGGTTGCAGACACGGGCATCGGTGCGCACGCCCTCGGTATCCTGGTTGTACCAAAGCGGGAAGGTGTCGTTGTCGCCGTTGGTGAAGATGATGGGGTTACCGGTCTGCTGCAGCGACATCAGGTAGTTCTGACCGAAATCGCGGCAGGTATAACGGCCCGAGCGGTCGTGGTCGTCCCACGTCTGCGAAGCCATCTGGATGGGGACAAGCAAGGCTGCCACACCGATGATAGCGGCGAGTACGGCCGACTCCTTCTTGATGCGGCTGACCAGCAGGTCGTAGATGGCTGCGACACCCATGCCACACCAGATGGCGAAGGCATAGAACGAGCCGGCATAGGCGTAGTCACGCTCACGCGGCTGGACGGGCGTCTGGTTCAGATAGACCACAATGGCCAGACCAGTCATGAAGAACAGGAAGAAGACGACCCAGAACTGCTGGATGCCCTTCTGCCCCTTCTTCAGCGACTGCCAGAAGAGTCCGATGAGACCCAGCAGCAGCGGCAGGCAGTAGAACACGTTATGTCCCTTGTTCTCCTTCAGCTCGTCGGGCAGCTGCGACTGGTCACCCAGTCGGGCGTTGTCAATGAACGAGAAGCCGGTGAGCCAGTTGCCGTGCTCCAGTTCACCATGTCCCTGGATATCGTTCTGACGACCGGCGAAATTCCACATGAAGTAGCGCCAATACATCCAGTTGCACTGGTAGCTGAGGAAGAAGCGCAGGTTCTCGAACTGCGAGGGCACCTTCACCGTCATGGGCTCGCCACAACGGTCGTAGGGAACCTCGGTGCCGTCGACACCACCCATCCACGACTCGTACGACTGCGCATGTCCGGCATCGTACATACGTGGGAACAGCATATTCTGCGCATACTTGTATTCGTCCTTCGTGCGGACAATGAAGTAGGAGTCCTTCTCGTCGGCCGAGGCCTTCTCCTTACGCTGATAGACGGGCTTTCCGGTTGACATGACTGGACGGCAGACACGACCGTCGCTCTCCAGAGCCACCTGTGAGGTGTAGGCTTGTCCGTAGAACAAGGGACGCTGACCATACTGGTCGCGGCCCAGATAGTCGCCCAGCGTAAAGATGTCCTCGGGCGAATTCTGGTCCATGGGCGGGTTGGCATCGGAGCGGATGACGATGACGGCATACGTGGAGTAGCCGATCATCAGCATGAGCATACACAGCAGGGCAGTATTCTTCAGGCGCGGCGACACCAGCGGCTGCTTTTCCACACGACGGTGCAAAACAAACCACAGGACAGCGAGCACGACGATGCCGATGACAACGGCCGACCAGCCATAGCCATAGAAGGGAATACCCAGCAGGGCGACGCTGAGCAGAAAGGCCAAGTTCTGACGCTTCCAGTTCTTTTCCGTCGCATTCTGCGTCTCGTAGATAGCCCAGATGACCACACCTGCCAGCAGAAGGATATAGACATAGAGTCCCGTGTTGAACGGCATACCAAGACTGTTGACAAACAGCAGCTCAAACCAGCCGCCAACGGTGATGATGCCGGGCACGACGCCATAGAGGACGACGGCCACCAGCGCAAACGAGATGAGCAGGGCAATGAGCGAACCTTTCAGGTTGGCCTGCGGGAAACGGCGATAATAGTACACCAGCACGATGGCAGGCAGACACAGCAGGTTCAGCAGGTGCACGCCGATGGAGAGGCCCGTCATATACATGATGAGCACCAGCCAGCGGTCGCTGTGAGGCTCGTCGGCATGATCCTCCCACTTCAGGATGAGCCAGAAGACCACGGCGGTAAAGGCGGAAGAATAGGCATAAACCTCGCCCTCGACAGCCGAGAACCAGAACGTGTCACTAAACGTGTAGATGAGCGCACCCACCATGCCGGCAGCCTCGATGGCAATGAGCTTGGCGGTGGTCAGCTCTTCCCAGCGGTCGATGAGCAGACGCCGTGTCAGGTGCGTGATGCTCCAGAACAGGAAGAGAATACACGTGGCCGACAACAGGGCGCTCATGGTGTTGACCATACGGGCCACCTGTGTCGGGTCGCTGGTGAACTGCGAGAACAGATTGGCCGTGAGCATGAAGAATGGTGCCCCAGGAGGATGGCCTATCTCAAGTTTGTAACCTGTCGTGATAAATTCCGGACAATCCCAGAAAGAGGCTGTCGGTTCGATAGTAGAACAATACACAAAGGCAGCTATGAAAAATGTCAGCCACCCAAGGACATTGTCCACGAGTCTAAACTGTTTCATTCCCTAAGAATATCTTTTAACGTTAAAATTTGACTGCAAAGATAGCAAAAAGATTCTAAATGAACAAGCCTACACCGTAAATTAAGATAATATAACGGAACAATTTGCCCAACGTGATGGCAATAAAGGTGATAACGACATTGGCACGCATCAGCCCCAAAAGGATGGTGATGGCAGAGCCTAACAGCGGTATGAAGGCGAAGAAGCCCATCCAGGCACCATAACCATGCATGAAGCGCTCAGCACGCCGCATGTCCTTCGGTTTGACATGAAGATACTTCTCAAACCACTCCGTCTTGCCCAGACGACCGACGCCATAGTTCAGGACGGACCCCAACACGTTGCCCACCGTACCATAGACCATCAGCAGCCAAGGGTCCAGACCGGCCGCCATCAGTCCCACCATGACCGCCTCGCTGCTGAAGGGAAAGAAACTGCCGGCCAGGAAAGCCGCCAGCAGCATGCCCCAGTAGCCATAGCCGGTCAGAAACTCAATGATGACGTCCATAGATGGTAAGCCGTGAGGGCAAAACACGCCACCACGATGACATAGAAGGCGATGTTAGTCACGCGGGTACGTGTCAGGGAAATGAAATGTGCTATCAGGGGGGCTGTGTTGACGATAAGCAGACGCAGCAGTACGCCGTAATGCTGGGGCTGGAGCATCAGGAAGAGGACCGACAAGACATTCATGAACAAGAAAAATCCATACAGTTGACGGACGCGTATCTTGTCGTTATAGCTCTGTCGCCAGTAATGGACTGCGCCCGTCAACGCCAGCGCAACGACGAGTATAAAGGCCAACAGCTGTGACAAGGTGACACTGCTGTAGTCGCCTAATGACGCAAACTGCGCTAAGCCAAGGATATGATTTATCAGGACATCGAAGTCTCCCTGATAGACCAGCAGACAGGACACGAACCAGTAAGGTGTCAGCAACCCCAACAGCGACGCGCCCCATGTGCGCCAGCTCAGGGCATTCAGTCGGATGGACATCAGAAGCCATAGGAACGGGAGGAAGTAGACAATCTGGACAAACACCAGACTGGCCAGGCCTATACACAGAAAGGCATAGAACGTCCACCCGACTGAACGGTTATCCTGGTAGGTGCGGAACAGCGTCAGATAGGAGGCAATGATACATAGCTGGACGATGCCGTCGCCCATCGAGTCGAACAGGAAACAGGCCGCACATGACAGCACCAGAAACGAGCATGACACCATGCGACTGTAGATCCTGATGAGGACGTTGACATTGTTCAGGACCATCATCAGAAAAGAGGACACACCAAAACACGCGAACTGCATCCATAGCTGTTTGGACAGCAGCCCGTAGGCAATCCATACGGCGACAGCCCAGACAATCACGACAGGCAACGTCAAGCGGCTCTCAGCCACCAGGTTCTGTGTCCGCTTCCCCCTTTTACTGTCCAGTTCCCTCATTCCTAAACACTTGTACGCCTGTACGTATGTCTATAGATCGGCACCGATGTCGCGACGGAAATATTTATCCGTGAACTGAATCTTCTGAGCCTCAGCGAACGACTTCTGCAGAGCTTCAGCCTTGTCCTTGCCATAGGATGAAACAGCGATGACACGACCGCCGTTGGTAACGACCCGGCCGTCCTTCATGGTGGTACCAGCATGGAACACAATGCTGCCCTCAACCTTGTCGACACCCGTTATCTCGTATCCTTTCTTGTAAGCCTCAGGATAGCCGCCCGAGACCAGCATGACACAGACAGCAGCACGCTCATCGAACTCTATCGGACGCTGGTCGAGGTCGCCGGCAGCCACACCCTCAAAAAGATCGACGATATCGCTCTTCAGGCGCAACATGACGCTCTCCGTCTCCGGATCGCCCATACGGCAGTTATATTCAATGACCATCGGCTCACCCTTCACGTTGATGAGTCCAAAGAAGATGAAGCCTTTATAGTCGATACCCTCGGCCGCCAGACCTTCCACCGTAGGACGGATGATACGGTCTTCGACCTTCTGCATCCACTCCTTCGTGGCAAAAGGAACCGGAGAGACAGAGCCCATACCGCCGGTATTCAAGCCTGTGTCGTGTTCACCAATACGCTTGTAGTCCTTGGCCTCAGGCAGAATTTGATAGTGGCACCCGTCAGTCAGTACAAACACCGAGCACTCGATGCCGCTGAGGAACTCTTCTATCACGACACGGCTCGAGGCATTGCCGAACATACCGCCCAGCATCTCCTGCAGCTCTTTCTTCGCCTCGTCCAGCGTAGGCAGAATCAGCACGCCCTTGCCGGCACACAAGCCGTCGGCCTTGAGAACATAGGGTGGCTCTAGAGTTTCTAGAAATTCCAGACCTTCTTGAAGATGCTCGCCGTCAAACGTCTCATAGCGGGCCGTGGGGATGTTGTGGCGCTTCATGAAGCCCTTGGCGAAGTCCTTCGAGCCCTCCAGCACGGCACCGGCCTTGGAAGGACCGATGACCGGCACGTCCTTGGTGCGTTCATCCTGCTTCAGGTCGTCGTAGATGCCCTTTACCAGCGGGTCCTCCGGGCCTACCACCACCATGTCGATTCCTTTCTCGACGACAAACGTCTTGACGGCCTCGAAATCGTCAGCCTTCATGGCCACGTTTTCTCCGACAGTGCACGTTCCGGCATTGCCGGGAGCGATAAAGAGTTTCTCACATTGACTGCTTTGGGCAATCTTCCAGGCCAGGGCATGCTCACGTCCGCCACTGCCTAACAACAATATTTTCATACGATTACAACGATTATCCTAATCAACCGATATACATGAGGATCATCTCCACAATCTCGTCCTCGGTCTTGCCGTCGGCACTGATGACGAGGTCGTAGTTGCGGGTGTCATAGCGCGACGACTTGGTGTATTTGTTCACGTAGTTCTCACGCATTTGGTCAACCTTGTCGATAACCTTACGGGCCTCATCCACAGTCATATCCTGCTTGCGCGACACACGCTCTACGCGGAAAGGCATCGAGGCTTGGATCAGAATGTTCAGATGGTTGGGGTGCTTGCGGAACACATAGAATCCACTGCGGCCGGCAACGACACACGACTCGTCGGCAGCAATACCCAGAAGAATCTCGGTTTCAGCCTTGAAGACTTCATCGGTATCCAGCAGTTCCGGCTCATCGCCCAACCTGGGAATGTAGTAGTTGGAGGACATGACGACGTTACCGCCAATCGTACGTTTGAAGTCGGACCACCAGCCCTGCTTGCGGCCCTTCAGTTTCTCGATTTCCTCCACGCTGAGATGGTATTTCTTCTGCAGGCCCTTGATGAGCGCCTTGTCATAGAATTCAACACCCAGCTTTTCAGCCAACTTACGGCCGACGGTACGACCGCCACTGCCCAACTCACGATTGATGGTGATGACAAATTTCTCGTTCTTGTTCATAGTTGTATTGTTTTAAGGGTTGACATTTCTGATTGGTTTACTATTTCAGGTAATCCTCAAAATACCGTGTGATGCGCTCATGCAGATGGACACTGGCATGGCCACGCATATTATGCTCTTCGCCCGGGTAGGCAAAGAAGTCGGGTTGCGTACCCGCCTTGATGCAAGCGTCAAGGAATGAGAGGCAGTGCTGCGGTACGACCGTCTGGTCGTTGTAGCCCGTGATGATCTGAAGACGGCCCTTCAGGTTCCCCGCCTTGTCAATGAGACTGCTCTTGGCATACCCCTCAGGATTGTTCTGGGGCGTACCCATATAGCGCTCACCGTACATCACCTCATACCACTTCCAGTCGATGACAGGACCGCCGGCCACACCCACCTTGAACACGTCGGGGTGGTTGAGCATGAGCGTGATGGTCATGAAGCCGCCAAACGACCAGCCGTGAACGCCAAGACGGCTCATGTCAACATAGGGCAATGTCTTCAGATAGTCCACACCGCACATCTGGTCCTGCATCTCCACCTGTCCCAGCTGATGGAACGTGGCCTGTTCGAAATCGCGGCCCCGGTTCTCGGAGCCGCGGTTGTCAAGAATAAAGACGATATAACCTTTCTGTGCCATGTAGGTCTCCCACGAACGACTGCCGTAATGCCACGACACATCGACATTATGGGCATGAGGCCCGCCATAGACATAGACCACCGTCGGATACTTTTTCTCCGGATTGAAGTCAGCAGGCTTCACCATGCGGTAGTAGAGGTCGGTCTTGCTGTCGGCTGCCTTGATGGTGCC
>CAZLPO010000023.1:0-24082 GCA_964561385.1 uncultured Prevotella sp. | reverse complement strand
CCATCTTCCCCTTCCAGAAGTATGCCGTGAACATGCTGCAATGCAACCTGACGCTGACGGCTCCCGCCCCCGACTCGTTCTGGGCACAGCCCGACGTGACCATCGTGCAGTACGTCATCATGCTCGTGGTGGCAGCCGCCGGCTTCGCAAGCAACTTCCAGAAGAAGGCCAACCTGAAGTACGGCCTACTGGGCCTGTCGATAGCCGCCCTCATCACCTACTGCTACATGGGCTACATGCGCCAGTCGGCTGAGTCGATCTTCGCCGTGTTCCCCCTGCTGGCCGTGCTCATCACGCCGATTCTGGGCAGCTACGTGGACCACAAGGGCAAGGCCGCCTCGATGCTCATCCTGGGCTCGCTGCTGCTCATTGCCTGCCACCTGACGTTCGCCTTCATCCTGCCCATGTTCAAGGGCTCGGCCGTCGGCGGCATCGTCATCGCCTACATCACCATCCTGGTGCTGGGCTCAAGCTTCTCGCTGGTGCCCGCCTCGCTGTGGCCCTCGGTGCCCAAGCTGGTGGACGCGAAGGTCATCGGTTCGGCCTACGCCCTGATTTTCTGGATTCAGAACATCGGTCTGTGGCTGTTCCCGCTGCTCATCGGCAAGGTGCTCGACAAGACCAACCCGGGCGTGACCGACCCGACGCAGTTTGACTACACCGCCCCGCTGGTGATGCTGGCCTGCCTGGGCGTCGCAGCCCTCATCCTGGGCTTCGTGCTGAAGGCCGTCGACCGCAAGAAGGGCCTCGGACTGGAGCTGCCGAACATCAAGGCATGAGGCGAGAGACGTTGAACGTGAGACGTGAGGCGTGAGACGTGAGGCGAGATTTGCTAAGAAATTAATAAATTGAGAAATTGAAAAGTTGAAGTTATGCCAATCAAGATATTGAGCGTCGACGACGAGATGGATCTCGAGATGCTGATAACCCAGTATTTCAGACGCAAGATCCGTAAGGGAGAGTACGAGTTCTACTTTGCGCACAACGGACTCGAGGCCCTGGCCATGCTGTACAAGCATCCCGACATAGAAATCATCCTCTCCGACATCAACATGCCGGAGATGGACGGACTGACCCTGCTGACGAAGATCAACGAGATGCGCAACCCCGCCATGCGATGCATCATGGTCAGCGCCTACGGCGACATGGGCAACATCCGCCAGGCCATGAACAACGGCGCCTTCGACTTCGCCACGAAGCCCATCGACCTGGACGACCTGAGCCTGACCATCGAGAAGGCCATCCAGCAGATTGATTTTGTGCACCAGACGCAGAAGGAGCACGCGCAGCTGGAGTCGCTGAAGGGCGACCTGACCATTGCCCGCGAGATTCAGCAGTCGGTACTGCCGCGCATCTTCCCGCCGTTCCCCGAGGACTCGGACAAGATGGACATAGCCGCCATGATGCACGCGGCGAAGGACGTTGGCGGCGACTTCTACGACTTCTTCCGGCTGGACGATGACCGCATCGGCTTCGTCATCGCCGACGTCTGCGGCAAGGGCATTCCCGCCGCCCTGTTCATGGCTGTCAGCCGCACGCTCATCCGTGCCACCGGCCTCAGGGGCGTCAGTCCGGCGGAGTGCATCACCTACTCGAACAAGCTGCTGGCCGAGGACTCGGTCGACAGTATGTTCGTTACCGTCTTCTACGGCATCTACCACATCAAGACCGGCCACGTTGTCTATTGCAACGCCGGACATAACCCCCCGTACATATTAAAGAAGGACGGCACCACAACCGAGCTTCCCATGTCGAAAGACTTCATGGTGGGAGCCTTGGACGGTATCCAGTACCATGAGGAGACGCTGGAGCTGGAGAAGGGCGACGCCCTGGTGATGTTTACGGACGGCGTTACCGAAGCCCTCAACACCGCGAACGAAGAGTACGGCACAGACCGTCTCGAAGCCGTATTGAAGGGCACCACGACGTACAGCTGCCAGCAAATCATCGATACCGTCAAGCAGGATGTGGACAACTTCGTCGGCGAGGCCGAACAGAGCGACGACATCACGATGCTGGTGATTAAGCGTGAGGCGTGAGACGTGAGACGTGAGACGTGAGGCGAGATATGTGAAATAATAAGCGAAGGGTCATGGACAGGAAAGACGTTGTCATCGGATGCTTGGGACTGCTGCTGGCAGGTACGGCGGCAGGCGGCTTCCTGAAATGGAGAAGCTGGGACAGGCACACCCAGGAACTTGAGCAGCAGATCAAGGAACTGCAGCTCAAGGAGAAGCGCTCGGCCGTGGACCGCAGCGTCAGCAAACAGATGGAGGAGATTGCCTACGCACAGCAAGCCCTGTCGGAAGAACACCGCATAGAGGCCGTGGAACAGTCGCAGATAGCCCAGGAGATGACCCGCCGCTCGGAGATAGAGAGCCAGAACGCCCTGAAAGCCCAGAAGTACGCCGAGGCATCGGCGGAAGAGGCCCGCTCGGCACAGCTGCTGGCAGAGAACCAGCGCCAGATAGCCGAGCAGCAGCGCTCACAGGCCGAGTACTCGAAGCGTGTGGCTGACACCCTGAACTACATCTCGCTGAGCCACGCCCTGGGCAACCAGGCCTACACCCTCTACCGCACCGGCGACACCGAGATAGGCAACATGCTGGCTTACACGTCGTTCCTCTTCTCCAGAGACTACAAGGGCGACCTCTACGCCGCCTCCGTCTTCCAGGCCCTGTCGCAGTCGAGTAAAGGCAAGCAGGACTGGAGCATCCACAATGGCGACATCTCGTGTGTAAACTACTTCCCCGGCAAGAAGCGCATGCTGACAACCAGCACCTACGGCGAAATCTTCAGTCATGAGAAACAAGGCGACCAGCTGTACACGAAACAGCTGTTCGTGGACCGAAACTACGACTTCAGAGACGCCTACCCCAGCAGCAATGACAAGTGCTACGCCATCAGCAAGACCGGCCACCTGGTCATTGTCAAGCCCACCAAGTCGGAAGTGGTGACGCTCGACAAGATAGACCGCCCCTTCAAGATTGTCCTTGGCAAAGACGAGTCACAGCTATACATCGTCGGCGAGCACAGCCTGGGACTGTTCAACGCCAATACCGACGAATTACTGGACGTCAGACAGCTGGACTACCGCATCACCTGCGCCAGCAAGGTCGACTACAAACCATTGCTGTTTGACGACAAAGGACGGATGCACGTCGTCAACAGCCTGCACGACTTCACGACCAGCAAGGTGCCCGTACCCGGTCGCGTCACGGCGTTTGCCAGCTCGAAGAACGAGCACCTGGCAGCCTACGGCACACAGGACGGCAACATCTACCTGGTGGGACAGAACGGGCAGGTGAACCAGCTGAAGGGACACCTCTCGCAGGTGACCAAGATGAAGTTCAACGGCAAGCGCCTCTATTCGTCAAGCTACGACGGCAAGCTGCTGTTCTGGCCGCTCTACGACGAGCACATCAAGCCCATCACCCTGTTCCAGACCGACAACTGGATTCTAAACTTCAACTACGACTCTGCCAAGGAGTTCATCTGGGCCGGTCTGGCCAAGGGCATCCTGTCGGAGTGTCTCATCTCCATCGACCTGATACAAGACCGCATCCGCAAGAGTCTGAAACGCGACTTCACCAAGGAGGAATGGAACTACTACGTTGGCAAGGGCATTCCCTACCAGTCGATTATTAACCAACAATAGAAAGGAACAGAAGCCTATGAAGAGAACTGCCCTGCTGATTTGCCTCGTGCTCCTTCCCCTGTTGGCCAAGGCTCAAGGCTATCCCATCATCCGTAACTTCACGGCGAAGGAATACGGTGCCCACAACCGTAACTTCGACGTAGAAATAGGCAAGGACGGTACGGTCTACGTAGCGAACTTCGAAGGACTGCTCTACTACGACCGCAGCCGGTGGCGCATCATCCACACGCCCGACGTGAACCGCCTCACCGTGGTGTACAGAGAGAAGAAGACCGACATCATCTGGGTGGGCGGCTACAACTTCTTCGCACGCATAGAGCACAAGAGCAACGGCGAGCCATACTTTGAGCGCATAGCTCGACAGGACCTGTTCCGCGGCGAGGTCATGGAGATATACGAGGACAACGGAAGCCTGCAGTTCCTCGCCAGCGACGGTAACATCTACGAGGTGAAAGGCGACCAGGCACTCCTGAAACGCAGAACCAACACCACCTTCGTGTCCAACCTCCAGTCGTCCATCATCGAAGTAGGCGCCCTGAAGGAAGGAAAAGACGCGTATGTGCTGACCGACGTCACGCAGACGGAAAGTCTGTCGGACGGTCTCCAGGCCATCGTGAAGAACGAAAAGGGACTCATCATCGCCGACCACCTCAACCGTCCACTCTATACACTCAGGGAGGAGAACGGGCTCTGCTCAGACAACGTCGCCTATATAGCCTATGACGGCCACGGCGTGCTCTGGGGAGCTACCGACCACGGTATCTTTGCCGTGGAGATACCCTCGGTCTATTCCGTCTTCCTGTCGAAGGAAGGCCTTGTAGGCGAGGTCCACACCATTGCCGAGTTCAACGGCAAGATGTTCGTAGGCACCAACAACGGACTGTTCCAGATAAACGGAAACAGCCTGAGTCTCTTCGGCGATATCCGCCATTGTTGCTGGAAACTGCTCGTCAGCCCCTATGGACTGCTGGCTGCCACCTCAAGCGGCACCTATCTGATAACGGCAAACGGCGCCGTCAGACAGCTGACCTCCAACCTCACGGTAGATGTGCTGCTCGACGGGCAGCAGATATACACCGGCGAGATAGACGGCGTATATACCATTCAGACTGACGGCGGACGCCACAAAATCAGCGACATCGAGGGTGTCATCAAGATTCTGAAGGACGATCAGGGATGCTTCTGGGTGCAGAACGTCTACGGCAAAGTGTATAGCAAGCCACAGAACGAGACCACGTTCAAGCACGTCACGGACAATGACGGAGACGTTGCGGCTGCCATCGTGAAGGTCGGCAACAAGGTGGAGGTCGTCAAGGCCACCAGCACCAAGCCGTTCCCCTACCCCACGTTCTCTGCCACCGACGACAGCGGCAACACCTGGCTGACCAACAACGAGGGCAAGCAGTTCGGACTCTGGAACGGCGGCAAGCCGCAGGAAGAGCTGGAGCACCTGCTCTATCCGCTCAAGGACATGATTGTCAGCGCCTTCTACCGCCAGGGCAACAAGCTGTGGATAGGCGGCGACGAGATACTGACCATCGTCGACCTGGACCGTAAGCACCTGTCGCAGCTGACGGTCAACCCCAAGCTGCTGTTCCGCTCCGTCGTCATCAGCGGCGACAGCGTGTTGTGGGGAGGCTACGGCGACATGCCCAAAGAGCTGCCGCAGCTGCCAAGCGACAAGCGTACGCTGCAGTTCTACTATGCGCTGAACTACGCACCCTTGTCCGGACAGGTTCTCTACCGCTACAGACTGAACGGCGAACAATGGAGCGCCTGGAGCACGGCGCAGGAAGTGGAGTTCATCAACCTGAATCCCGGTTCCTACAAGCTGGAGGTGCAGGCACACCTGAGCAACGGCGAGTTGTCGGACATTGAGACCATCGGCTTCAGCATTGCCGCACCATTCTATGTCAGCTGGTACATGCAGGTCGTCTACGCCATCCTCATCGCCTTGCTCGTCTATCTGTTCGTACGCTACCGCATGAGGCGACTGAAGCAGAACAACCTGAAACTGGAAAGAATTGTCCGCGAGCGCACGTCGGAGGTCGTGAAGCAGAAAGACGAGATCGAGGAGAAGTCGAAGACCCTTGAAAAAGCCCTCAACGACCTGGGGAAAGCCCAGAACCAACTCATCCGCCAGGAGAAGATGGCCACCATCGGTAAGCTGACGCAGGGTCTCATCGACCGCATACTGAATCCGTTGAACTACATCAACAACTTCTCGAAACTCTCAGAAGGGCTCGTCAAGGACATCAAGGCCAATATCGAGGACGACAAGGACGCGATGGCAACAGACAACTACGAGGACACGATGGACGTTCTCGACATGCTGACGGCTAACCTGCAGAAAGTGGGTGAGCACGGACAGAACACGACGCGCACGCTGAAGGCCATGGAGGAGATACTGCGAGACCGTAGCGGCGGTTATGCCGACATCGACCTGGTGCCCATCCTGAAGAACGATGAAGAACTGCTGAAGAACTATTATGCCAAGGAGCTGAAGGACAACCACATACAGGTGCGTTTCGTATTGCCGGAGAGCAAGCTGATGGTTCACGGCAACGGCGAACTGCTGAGCAAGACGATGATGAGCATTCTGGCCAACGCCGTCTATGCCATCACCAGAAAGGTGCAGCACCAGGTGGCGTTTGCCCCCGAAATCAGCGTCACCGCCACTACCGACGGCCAACACCACGTCCTGCGCATTCGCGACAACGGTATCGGAATCGAGGAGACCATCATCAACAAGGTCTTCGACCCCTTCTTCACGACGAAGCCCACCGGCGAGGCAGCGGGCACGGGCCTCTATCTGAGTCATGAAACCATTCAGAACCACGGCGGCACCATCACCGTGGAGTCGATAAAGAACGAATACTGCGAGTTTATCATTACACTACCCGCACTAACAGAAAAAGCATATGGGACAGATTGAGCAACTCCAAGAACAGTTGAAGAATCAGGAGAAGCTGGCATCGCTCGGCCTTCTCAGCGCTGGCATAGCCCATGAGCTACAGAACCCCCTGAACTTCGTCATCAACTTCAGCAAGATGTCAGAAAAGCTCGTCGACGACCTGGAAGAAATCATAGCAGACAGCAGCGACGGCATCGCCGAGGAAGACCGCGAGGAGGTGGCCGACATCATGGCTGACCTGAAAGAGAACATGGCCAAGATCATTGAGCACGGCGAGCGGGCGACGAGCATCATACAGGGCATCCTGCTGGTATCGCGCGGCAAGGAGGACGAGTTTATCCCCACCGACATCAGCAAGTTGGTCAAGGAATACGTCTGGCTGTCCTATCATGCCATGCGCGCCAAATACAAGGGGTTCAACATCAGCATACACGAATCGTACGACACGACCATACCCCGCATCATGGTCATCCCGCAGGACCTGAGCCGTGCCGTGCTGAACGTGATGAACAACGCGTGCTACGCCGTGTGGGACAAGGCACAGAAGGCGCCCGAGGACTACGCACCCGAGATCAGCATCAGCGTGAGCACCGCCGAGGGCAACGTCATCATCACCATTGCCGACAACGGCGAGGGCATGACCGACGAGGTGCAGCAGCGGCTCTTCGAGAACTTCTTCACGACAAAGCCCGTCGGTCACGGCACGGGGCTTGGCATGAGCATCACACGCGACATCATCGAACAGAAACATGGCGGCAAACTGTCGTTCACCTCTACCTGCGGCCAAGGAACTGCGTTTACGTTCACCATACCCATCAGGAAATGAGACACCTATTTCTATATATCATAGCCGCGCTCTTCTGGGCTACGCCACTCGCCGCCCAGGAAGGCAATGACCTGCGACAGATCTATGCGCAGGCAGAGAGCGACTACAATATAGGCCGGTTCGACCAAGCCCAGCAACTACTGAAGGAGCACCTCTCAGGCTTCAGCGGCAACCTGAAGCAGAACGTCTACCGCCTGCTGGCGCTCTGCAACCTGGCACAGGACGACCTTGCGACGTCGGAGAAATATGCCCGTCAGCTATTAGACGAGAACCCCTCGTACACGTCCGTGCAAGACCCCGTCCGCTTCGTGGACATCATCAACCGCCTGAAGTCGGGCCGCGGCATCACCATCACCACCGCCTCGAACCAGGCAGAGAGCATCTTTGAGGCCCCTGTGCCCGTGACCCTCATCACCGAGGACATGATACGCATCAGCAGCGCCCGCAACCTGAAGGAGGTGCTGCTGGCCTTCGTTCCGGGAATCACCAACGTCGAGTGCAACGAAGAGTCGAACATGGCCATGCACGGCATCTTCAGCGCCGGACAGGAGAAGATACTCATCATGCTCAACGGCCATCGTCTGAACAGCTACTGTACCAACGTGGCACGCCCCGACTTCGCCATCAGTCTCGAGAAGGTGAAGCAGATAGAGGTGCTGCGCGGACCGGCATCGTCGCTCTATGGCGGCGTGGCCCTGACAGCCGTGGTCAACATCATCACCAAGGGCGGTCTCGACATCGACGGACTTGAAGTGAAGGGCGGACTCGGCAACTACGGTCAGGCAACTGCCTCGGCTCTCTTCGGCAAGCGCTACATGGACCTCGACATCTTTGCCTGGGGCAAGCTCTACAATGCCGATGGAGAGAAGGTGAACATACCGGTTACGGAACAGTTAGGCACCTTCCCCACCCCGGGCGACATCACCATCGGCGGCTATAACCACCGACCCACCTATGACTTCGGCCTGACGCTGAAGTGGAAGTTCCTGTCGCTGATGCACAACACCAACTTCTCCAAGTACGTGGCTCCCTACACCATGAGCTACTTCTTTGCCCCGTACTCGTACAAGGACTACAGGACGTTCAACGGCAACCTGCCCGGCTATGCCAATATCAGTCACCACACCTCACTCGGCTACAGTCAGCAGTTCGGCAAGCTGGGCCTGTCGGCTACAATCGACTACGACTCCGAGATCCAGACACGCTATCAGGTGGGAGCCGACACCCTTCCTGAGGAGTTCGGCTATGCGATTGTTCCTCCCGGCACAGACGTGAGAGTTATCTTCACACGGGGCGCCTTTCAGTACCACCATTGGCAGGAGAACAACTGGTCGGCCAGCATCCGTGGCGATTATGCCTACACCCTGGGCAACCAGCACAGCGGCCATATCAATGCCGGCATCCACTCCAGCTTTTTCACCCTTGCCGACTCCTACTACCTGGAAGGCGATCAGTTCACACGTATTGTCAGTACCTCGGACATCGGAGGCAGGAACCTGTCGCGCGGCAACGAGTCGGCCTTCGACGCTTATGTGCAAATCAAGCACAAGTGGAAAGACCTGATTCTTAACATGGGCTTGCGCTACGACTTGAAGAAGCGTGGCGCGCCCGAGGATTTCAACAAGTCGGATGAAGCTTTTAATATTCATGAGTGGTCGCCGCGTCTGTCCGTCATCTACATACGCCCCAAGTGGAACATGAAGATCAGCTACTCGAAGGCATTCGTCGATGCGCCCTTCTTCTACCGCTGTAACAATCTTGACACAACGATGGGACTCACAGACGAATCGGAATACCTCCATGCATGGCAGCTGTCGTTTGCCACCACGCAGCTGGGCAATGACCTGAATCTCGAGTGCAACCTGTTCTACAACAAAGGCGAGAACGTGGTCTATCCCGTCGGACTCTTTTATACGACGAGCGGTAAGGTGCGGAGCTATGGTGCCGAGCTGACGGCATCGTACAAGCCCCGTCGTTGGCAGCTGTATGCTACAGCTACCTGGATGCGCTTCATCGAGCCTGACGGCATTCTCGCGAAGGAAGAATACGAAAGTGACCTGGATAGAATCATTGATACGAAAATCGTCGGCCACCACATGTACGACGTTCCTGGCTTCACCGCCGCCCTCACGGCGGCCTACGATGCCACGAGGAACCTGTCGCTTCACGCAAATGCCTACTTTGCCGATAAGCAGATTGGACATTTCGAATCCGTTGATGAGGGCGAATACGGCATCAACATATATTGGAACGATCTGGACATTCCCTCCTACGTCGTATGCAACCTGGGCTTCGACTACCGTATCGGCCGATTCGCCATTGCCGGCAACATCCACAACCTTTTCAACAAGACCTACTCCCAGGGAGGCACCAGCATCGGTCCCATCCGTCAGCAGGGTCGTTGGGCGCTGGTCAGCCTCTCTTACAAGCTATAGCGCATGACTGTAAATAACTATCATCAGCAGATTATCGACACAATCTGGGCGCACACCGTCGAGCGTCCCGACCATATAGCCGTCTGCGTGGGCAGTCAGGAGATGACCTATGGTGAGCTGGGGCAGCAGACGGAAGCCCTCTGCCAAGAGATTCTTACCGAGCTCCACACGAGGGGGCTCTCGCTTGAGGACAACCTCTGTGCAGGTGTGTGTATGGAGCGCAACAGCATGCTGGTTCCCGCCATCCTTGCACTCCTGCGTCTGGGCATCACTTATGTTCCCCTGTCGCCGATGCTTCCCCAGGAGCGCATCGACTATATTGCCGACGACTGCGGCATGGCCTTTGTCCTCACCCCACACGTCTCACACCTCCCGTCTCCCGCCGCCACTACTCCTTTGGCGTCAGCCGAGGGCCTCCCGTCTCCCGCCTCACGCCCGACGTCTTACATCATCTATACTTCAGGCACCACCGGCCAGCCCAAGGGCGTCATGATTCCCTATAGCGCCTTGTACGCCCTGCTATCCCATCTGCACGGCATGGGCTATGAGCACCTCTCCCCCGAGAGCCGCATGCTCTGCTTTGCCAGCATCACCTTTGACGCTTCAATCATCGAGATTTTCGGTAGCCTCTATTACGGCGCGACCATGATTCTTGCTTCAGATGAAGAACGGACCGATGCTAAGCTGCTCTACCGGCTGATGACAGAACAGCACGTCACATACGCCCTGCTGCCGCCGTCCCTGCTCGCCGTCTTCCCCTCGTTCGAATTCCCTTCGCTCGAGGCCCTTTTTGTCGGTGGAGAGCCCATGCTGCCGGTCGTTGCTGACCGCGCTCAGGGCCACGGCTATCGGCTCATCAACATCTACGGACCTACGGAGAACACGGTATGCAGCACCATGCGCGTGCTGACGCCAAAAGACTCTTGCCAGAACATTGGTCATACGTTTGCCGGCATCAAGGGCTATGTAGTCGATGAAGCCATGCAGCCCGTTGACCGAGGCCAGACGGGCGAGCTCCTGCTCGGCGGTCCCCAGCTGGCCTCCGGCTACCTGAACCATCCGGAGCTAACGGCCAAGGCCTTTGTTCCCAATCCTTTCAAGGAAGATGCCGAGGTATTCCCCATCCTATACCATACAGGCGACCTTGTACGACAGACTGCCGACGGATCGTATGAGTACATCAGTCGTACCGATGCTCAAGTGAAGTTGCACGGCTACCGTATTGAACTGGGCGAAATTACCCATCACATTGAAGAATATCCAGGAGTCGTCAAGGCCTTCGTCAGGATTGAAGAGAGCGGCAACGACAAGCAGCTGGTGGCCTATGTGCAGACCAACACCCCTGAGGGCCCAAAGCCATCGGTTCTGTTCAGCGCCCTGAAGCAGAACTTGAGACGCTTTCTGCCCTACTATATGGTTCCTGGCATCTTTGTCCCCGTCCAGCAGTTTGAGCTCACCGTGAACGGCAAGATTGACACCGGCAAGCTCCCCTCGCATGCCGATGCCCGTCATCTGTCCATTACGACGCGCAACGAGACGCTTACCGCCGAGGAGACCCTTCTGGAATCTGTCATCGCACGCACGCTGGATGTCCCAACGGTTGATATCGACATAAACCTGATTGACGAGCTGGGCATGTCGTCCCTGCAGATTCTCCAGGTCATCAGCAACCTTGACTTCACGGGATTCCACGTCTCGTCCAGAGACTTCCTCCAGCAGAAGACTATCCGTAAGATTGCCGCCCACCACGAGGCCAAGTCCAGCTACTGGTTCAACACGCCTGACAAGGGGAAGCCCACGATGATTGTCGTGAGCGGCTATACGAGCTTCGACTTCCTGTACACCGTTTGGGCGCAGGCTGTCAGCGACTGCTTCAACATCTTCGTTGTGGAGTCCTATCATGAAGCCGGGCAGATGAACATTCTCGACACCCCGACACTTGTAGAGAAATACTACGAGTGGGTGAAGCCCATTGTTGCCCAGTACGGATGCGATGTCATCACAGGTTTCTGCCTTGGTGGCGAACTGGGCCTTTACCTGGCCCATCTGCTTGACACACGCGACCATCTGCAGCCACATGTTGTGGTGATGGACGGCGAGGTGGACCGCGGGCCCGAATACCGCGAGATGACCCCTGTGTTCATCTTCCCCAATTTCACGCCTGAGATCAATATGCAGCGCTTCAACCAGGACATGTGTCTTGTTGAGAGCACCCCCGATTTCCGTTACCGAGGCCCGCTCACATCGCTGCTCTCCCAAAACTTTGACGACAGTCTCGCCCAGGAATTCAACAATGTTGTCGACGACAAGTACCTCCGTTTCGCCCGTTCCTACTTCGACCGTGCTGCCGACTACTGGCGCCGCCGCTATCCCGAGTGCGAGATTGCGTATGTTGACACCGACCACAACCATTACCTGCTGGATGAGAACAGCAAAAGTTTCCTCATCTCTTGGTTCAAAGAGAAAATTTATGTACCTTTGCACGAGCATTTAAACAAAGACCATTAAAATGAAGATAGGATTCGACAACGAGAAATACCTCAAGATTCAGTCAGAGCACATCCGCGAGCGCATAGCCCAGTTTGACGGCAAGTTGTATATGGAGCTGGGCGGCAAGTTGTTTGACGACCATCACGCCTCACGCGTGCTGCCGGGATTCAAGCCCGACTCCAAGCTGCGTATGCTGGCTCAGCTACGTGACTCCATCGAAATCATCATCGTCGTCTCAGCCAACGACATCGAGAAGAATAAGATTCGTGCCGACCTGGGCATCACCTACGACGAGGACGTGCTGCGCCTGCGCGATGAGTTCATGAACCGTCAGTTTATGGTGGGCTCTGTGGTCATCACCCACTACAATGGCCAGCATGCTGCCGACCAGTTCCGTCACCGTCTGGAGCGCGAGGGAATCAAGTCTTACATCCATTATCCCATTGATGGCTATCCACACAATGTCGAGCTCATTGCCAGCGACGACGGATTCGGCAAGAACGACTATGTGGAGACCTCCCGTCCGCTGGTCATCGTCACAGCCCCCGGTCCCGGTAGCGGTAAGATGGCCACCTGCCTGTCGCAGCTCTATAATGAGAACAAGCGCGGCATCCGCGCCGGCTATGCCAAGTTTGAGACCTTCCCTGTGTGGAACCTGCCCTTGAAGCATCCGGTGAATATTGCCTATGAGGCAGCAACGGCCGATCTGAACGATGTCAACATGATTGACCCGTTCCACCTCGAGGCCTACGGCAAGACCGCCATCAACTACAACCGCGATATTGAGATTTTTCCTGTGCTCAATGCTCTGTTTGAGGGCATCTATGGCGAGAACCCCTACAAGTCGCCCACCGACATGGGCGTGAACATGGTGGGATTCTGCATCAGCGACGACGAGGTGTGCTGCGATGCCTCGCGCAACGAGATCATCCGCCGTTTCTATGATGCCACCAACAAGATGGCCGATGGCGCCGACAACGGGAACGAGGTGAACAAGATACGTCTGCTGTTCAATCAGGCCAAGATTACTACCGCCTTCCGCCGCACGACCACCGCTGCCTACGAGAAGAAGTTGGAGACCGGTCATACCGCTGCTGCAATAGAGCTGGAGGACGGCACCATCATCACAGCCAAGTCATCGCCCCTGCTGGGCTGCAGCGCCGCCCTGCTGCTGAACGCCACGAAGTACCTGGCCGGCATCGACCACGAGGCGAAGCTCATTCCCCAGAGCCTCATCGAGCCCGTACAGAAGACGAAGACCGAATACCTGGGTGCCAAGAACCCCCGTCTGCATACCGACGAGGTGCTGGTAGCGCTGAGTGTGGTGAGCGAGAGCGACGAACGTTGCCGTCAGGCGTTGGAGCAGCTGCCACGCCTGCGCGACTGTCAGGTACACTCCACCGTGATGCTCTCGGAGGTGGACCGCAAGATCTTCAAGAAACTGGGCTGCGGTCTGACCTGTGATCCCGTCAGGAAGAGCTAATCATCTGCAATTACTTATCCATCCTATAACTATGAAGCACATCCTTTTCGCGCTGCTGTGTGCCGCCGCCACAGTAGCACACGCACAGAGACCCGCCATCCCCCGCGACGAAGCACTTGAGTCGAAGGTAGAGAAAACGCTGGCCGGCATGACCCTTGACGAGAAGATCGGCCAAATGCTTGAGCTGAATCTCGACATCATGGGCGGCTACGAGGCGGATGGCAGTTGGAAACTCAACGAGACGATGCTCGACACCCTTATCAGCAAATATAAGGTTGGCAGCATCCTCAATGCACCCGGCACCCGTGCCCATACCGTAGAGCAATGGCAGTACTGGATTCGTCTCATACAGAAGAAGTCCATGAAGAACATTGGCATTCCCGACATCTACGGTCTGGACCACAATCACGGCGTTACCTACACACAGGGAGGAACATTATTCCCACAGCCCATCAACCTGGCGGCTTCGTTCAACACCGAACTGGCCTTTCGCGGAGCGAAGATAACTGCCTACGAGAGCCGTACAGCGAACTGCCCGTGGGTCTATAACCCTGTGGTCGACCTTGGCCGAGATCCACGTTGGCCACGACTCTATGAGAGTTTTGGCGAGGATGCCATCGTCAATGCCCGCATGGTGGAAGCCCAAGTCCGGGGCTATCAGGGCGACGACCCCAACCATCTGGGACCATGGAACGTAGCCACCAGCACCAAGCACTACTTTGCCTATGGCGCACCATGGAGCGGAAAGGACCGCACCCCTGCATACGTGTCGCCACAGATGCTCCGCGAGAAATACTTTGAACCCTTCAAGGCTGCTGCCCTCGCCGGCACGCTGACCATGATGGTCAACTCGGCCTCTGTCAACGGCGTGCCTGTGCATGCCTCGTACGAATACCTGACGAAGTGGCTAAAGGAGGACCTCCAATGGGACGGCATGCTCATTACCGACTGGGCCGACATCAACAACCTCTTCCAACGCGAGAAAGTAGCCAAGGACAAGAAGGATGCCATCCGTATCGCCATCAACGCCGGCATCGACATGACCATGGACCCCTACAGCGTGGACTTCTGCATCCTGCTGAAGGAACTCGTGCAGGAGGGCAAGGTGAAGATGAGCCGTGTTGACGATGCCGTACGCCGCATCCTGCGTCTGAAATACCGTCTGAACCTGTTTGACCAGCCTAACACGGGCGGTAAGGGCTATGAGCTGTTCGGCTCTGATGAGCATGCCATTGCTGCACTCGCTGCTGCCGAGGAAACGATGGTGCTGCTGAAGAGCGAGGGTAGTATTCTGCCATTAGCCGGAGGCAAGAAAATTCTGCTGACTGGTCCCAATGCTAACCAGATGCGTTGTCTGAACGGCGGCTGGAGCTACACTTGGCAAGGTTCAAAGGCCGAGGATCTCTCGGAGAAGTACAACACCATCTACGAAGCCCTTTGTCAGAAATACGGCAACCAGAACATCGTGCTCGAACAGGGCGTTACCTACAAGGAGGACGGACAGTACTGGGAGGAGAACCAGCCCCAGATTGACAAGGCGGTGACGGCAGCCAGGGACTGCGACATCATCATCGCCTGCATCGGTGAGAACAGCTATACCGAGACCCCTGGCAACCTTACCGACCTGTGGCTCTCAGAGAACCAGCGCAACCTCGTCAAGGCATTGGCCAAAACTGGAAAGCCCATCATACTGGTACTGAACGAGGGACGTCCGCGCCTCATCACCGACATCGAGCCGCTCTGCAAAGCCGTCATCCACATCTTCCTTCCTGGCAACTATGGTGGCGACGCTCTGGCCAACCTGCTTAATGGCGATGCCAATTTCTCGGCAAAGATGCCTTACACCTATCCACGCGAGATTAACTCGCTGAACACCTACGACTACAAGGTTTCCGAGGAAGTGGGGACTATGGCTGGCGCATACAACTACGACGCCAAGGTATCACTACTCTGGCCCTTCGGCTACGGCCTCAGCTACACCACCTATGAGTATAGCAACCTGCGCGTAAATCGTACCAGCTTTACTGCCGACGATGTGCTTACCGTCACAGTCGATGTCAAGAACACCGGCAGTCGTGCAGGCAAGGAGGCTGTACTACTCTACTCCAGCGATCTCATCGCCTCGCTCGTGCCCGATAACCGCCGCCTTCGTCAGTTCCAGAAGATAGAACTCGAACCCGGTGAGACGAAGACCGTCACTTTCAGCCTGCCCGCCAAGGAACTTGCCTTCGTCGGTGCTGATGGACGCTGGACGCTGGAGGAAGGCGACTTCCTGCTCCGTGTCGGCAAACTCTCTGTTAAGACTGCATGCACACAGACCAAAGTCTGGGACGAACCAAACATTTAACTCTGCCCATTCGCCCCATAAAGCCTATTACTCACATCGCCATCAATCTCCTAGTCGAAGCCTGACAACGAGGGGCAGATGGTCGCTGTAGCCTGGCTGATAGCGCATGCCATTATAGGTTCGACGGGGACGCCATCCACCATAGCGCGTTTCTTCCTCAAGCAGGAAGCGTGGAGCGTGAATATAGACAGAATCAACAAGACTCACGATAGTGGGGGAGCCAAAGACATGATCGAGGCTCCCCCACTCTCCTTGATAGCGGTAGGTGCCACGGGCGCCGTTCTGTCCCAGAGCATGACGGGTCAGATTACTGACATCACCACAACGTTCAATCTGCTGCAAAGCAGGACTGTCAGCGGCATCGTTGAAGTCACCGGCTATGAGAATATGGGCCTGAGGCGAACGGGCACGGAGCGAGTCGAGTGACTGGCAGAGACGACTGGCTACTGCCTGCCGGAAAGGACGACTGTAGTGCTCACCACCATAGCGACTGGGCGCATGGACGACATAGACGTGTAGGGTATCGCCAGTGACGACACGTCCGCAGGCATAGAGGATGTCGCGCGTGGGACGCATGCCTTTGACAGGTGTGACACGCAGGGAGAAAGCTGTATCGAGCGCAAAAGAAAAAGGCTGATAGAGCAGCGCTACGTCAACGCCTCGAACATCAGGCGACTGTGTCATGACATATTCATAACCGGCCCCACGCAACAACGAACGATGGCACAGATCGTTGAGGACGGAATCATTCTCGACTTCGCAAAGGGCAATGAGGTCAGGCACGCCATCGTTACAAGTGGAAAGCAACTCCTGACCTATGTTCCCAAGCTTCTTCCAATAGCGTTTGCCCGTCCAATGGCGGACAGCCTCAGGCAGGTACTCCTGGTCCTGCTTGAGGCTGTCATGACGTGTATCGAAAAGATTCTCGCAATTCAGTTCAACAAACGTCAGAAAAGATGATAGCAGCAAAGCTAACATACTTTTCCGAGGTTTAGCACACCTTCTCCAGGCGTTTCATCATGGCGAACATGAAGAGGGCTGCAACGACGCAGACGGCAATGAAGACGGCCCAGACAATAGTCAGGGAGATGTCGCCCCAGAGGTAACCTCCGACGCCGACGAGCTTATTGCCGATGGCAGTAGAGACGAACCAGCCGCCCATCATAAGACCTTTGTACTTCGGAGGCGCAACCTTCGACACGAATGAGATGCCCATCGGCGACAGCAGTAACTCTCCGAAGGTGAGGATGAGATAAGTGCCAATAAGCCAGTAGGGCGAAACGAACGAGGCGGCATCGCCAGCCACCTTCTGCTCGTTAGGTGTCAGAAGTCCCTGCGAGGCAACAGCCATGACCACGAAGGCGGCCGCTGCGACGAGCATACCATATGCAATCTTTCGCGGCGGTGTCGGCTCCTTGCCCTTAGATGCCAGATAGCCGAAGATAGCCATCGAGACCGGTGTCAGCGCAACGACATAGAAGGGATTGAACTGCTGGAAGATGGGAGCTGAGATGGCCAGCTCGCCCGTAGCCTGCGTGTACTTATAACAAAGGACGGCGACGGCAGCCACAATGATAGCGGCTGAGATACCCTTACCCTTCGATGTCTTGCTCTGGAAGAGTGAGAAACCGGCATAGACGATGAAGATTATCATGACGAGGTTAACGACATCGAACGGCATTGTATGCACACCAGAAGCCGACTTGGCCGTAAACTCATCTGCGAAATAAGTCAACGAGAGACCGTTCTGATGGAAGGCCATCCAGAAGAAGATGACCACAGCGAAGACGAGACACAGAGCGACAATGCGCTGCGACGTCTCTTCCTTGGTCAGCTCGGGCTCCGTACTGGCAGCCTGAGCCTTGTCTGCCTTCCCCTTGCCACCTTCAACGTGACGGAAGGTGCTGCGGAAGATGTAGTAGATGGCAATAGAGAGGATGAGCGAGGCGCAGGCAACGGCGAAAGCAAAGTGGTAACTGTCGTTGACAGAGGTGCCGAGGTTCTGCTGTGCCCACTCCATGATGCGTACGGCAGCTGTCGGAGCAAAAAGAGCGCCGATGTTGATTGCCATGTAGAAGAGCGAGAAGCCAGCATCGCGCTTCGAGGCGTATTGCGGATCGTTGTAGAGGTCGCCCACCATCACCTGGAGGTTACCCTTGAAGAGACCCGTACCGAAACCGATGAGAACCAATGCTGCCAGCATGACGACGAGTGCGAAGGTGTCGCCTCCGAGAGGTATGGACAGCAGCAGGTAGCCCGCGAACATGATGAGGATACCGATGGTTACCATACGGCCAAAGCCGAAGCGGTCGGCCAGCCAGCCGCCAACGATGGGGAGGAAATACACGAGCATGAGGAAATCGCTATAGATTTCTCCTGCCCACCCTGCATCGAGTCCGTAGTTTGCACGTAAGAAGAGTGCGAAGACGGCGAGCATGGTGTAGTAGCCGAATCGCTCGCCCGTGTTGGCAAGTGCCAACGCAAATAATCCTTTAGGTTGATTTTCGAACATAACTTATTTGATTTTTGAGTTTTTGACGCGTATGACATCAAAGAGATATGACAGTTTGATGGTGATGGTCTGGAAGTTGGACTTGGCAAAGAAGTCGCGCTTGGAGTTGCCGTAGATATTACCAAGGCCGAAGTAGTAGCGCCCCTCAAGCAGGAAGTGTCCCACCTTGGGATGTGAGAACTCCAAACCGAAACCAGCGGCAATGCCGTAGTCTAATTTGTTCTCAACGGACATGGTATCCTGCGCGATGACGGTCGATGTGCGGTCAAAGGCATTGCGGTTCTCAAGGAGGAAGTTCGACTCGGTCTTCTCGCTATGGTAGAAGCCCAGTTGGGGACCTGTCTGAAAATAGAACTGGAAGCCTCGTCGCTCGCGGCCCCAGCCCAGACGTGCAAAGACCGGCACTTGTAGATAGGTGATACGCCGTGCGTATCGCTCGGGCTCATCGGTAGTGAGGTACTTATTCGTGGTCTCATCCCACAGCTTTTTACCCGTCTCGGGGTCGAGGGCCACCTTCATGACGGGGTTGTCCTGAAGGTCCTCCAGCCGTTCCTTCCATCCCATCTCCGCATAATTCAGTTCGGCGACGATGGCACAGATGCTATTAAAATACTTCTCACCCGTGTAGCGCAGGGTGATGCCGGCGGTCTTTCCGACGAGCTGGCTCTGCGGCACCTTGGGTACAAAGCCGACGTTCGACATGGAGACGCCTGCATTAACGCCAATGGCGAAGTCATTACGGTATTCGCCCACTTGCGCCTTTACAGGGCTGGTATATAGTGAACAGCAAATAGTGAACAGTATCGCTCCGACTGCTCTCACATACTTCGCACTTGTTTGATATTTCATCTTGTCTCTTTCCACTTTTCACTAAAACTTGATTGTTTCGATCCGCTGATCAGGCCCATAGTGAACGAACAGATGCGTGCGGTTGCGCCATCCGCCGTTGCCGATGCGCTCGAAACGAAGCGGTGTCTGCAGGGGACTGCTCGTGCCCCGCCCTATAAGGTCCTGCAGAAAGAACATGGCATGATCGAAACCTGTCATTCCGAAACGGGGAAGCCCCTGCTGCATGTCCTGATGGAAATTCCACCGATACTTCTGCTGGAAGCGGCGCGTCTTTGTTGAGGTCTGGTCATAGTAGAACGGTGACGGGATATACACGTTGAAGCGATAGAACTGATCGAGATAGAGCCGCGTATAGCCGAGCCACTCGGTATAACCGAGAATGGATATATTCAAATTGGGCAACACGGACTTCAATCCGCGGAGCTTCGCCAGCGCCACGCCCAGTTCAGCCGAACGGCCTGTGTTCAAGATGACGATGTTAGGCTGAGTGCGACTGAACGCCTTCATGAACGGTTGCTCAGCGGACTTGAGGTTGGTGAGATTGTAAGCGATGCCCCGTTCCTCCAGTTTACGTCTGAGGGCGAAGGTGAAGCTCCCCTTCTTACTCGTCGAGTCATTACAATCGATGAGCACAGGATGGTATCCGGCGAAACGCTCAAGGAAATGGCTAATGGTATGAGCGTTGAAATCGTTGGCATTCTGGTAGACCTGATAGATGTTAGGATTGGTATATAGAGGAGGAGCCATGATGGAGAACGGTATGAACAACTTGATGTCGTGCTGAGTCACGAAATCAGAGAGTGCGCGTACCTGCCGTGAATAGAGCGGGCCGACGATGATGTTGCAACGGGCCGCATCAGGATCGCGCAATATCTGTTTCATGTCACAGTCTTCGGGCGTGTTCCACGCATGGACGTCTATAGAATAGCCCCTGCCCCTTAGACTGTCACAGGCCATGAGGATGCCGCGATAGTACTCCACCATGCGCCGGCCGTCTCCATTGACATCATGAAGGGGCAGCATGACCCCCACGCGGACCGTCTGCGCCCCAGCTGTCAGGGAAACCATAATGGCAAGCGTCAGCATGGACAAGAAACGTGTAATATGGTTCATCATTTTCGTTTTTTTCATCATTTGCGCTACAAAAGTACAAAAAAAGCGTGGCTAAATCAACAGAATTCACTATTTTTGCACTTTGAAACGAAAGAAAATAATGAAAAAGCAGCTATTTGTCCTTATTCTGGTCCTATTTGTAGGCATATCGGCCTCGGCTCAAGGCGACGTCAGTCCCAAGGTATCACCAAAGGCATATTACATCAATGACAATAACGAATGGGTGGAAACGACCAACATCGATGACGGCGAGGCCCCGTTGGAAGTGACCTTCCGTGCCAACCCCGAGGACATGGGCACCCATACCCCTTCGTACGAGTGGCACTTCCGCAAGCAGAGAGAGCAGGGAGAGCAAGGTGACGATGGCGACCTGCTGGTGCGCTATGAAGAGGAGACGACATACCGCTTCGTTGAGTCAGGTACGTTTGACGTGACGCTCATCTGCCGTCTCGCAGACACCGGCGAGCTAGTTGACTCCGCCACCGTCATCGTGGCCATCAGCGAGAGCCGCCTGGAATTTCCCAACGCCTTTTCGCCCAACGACGACGGCTACAACGAGAAATATGGTGCCATGGGCGTCAACGACCCCGAGAGTCCCAAACATTGGAAGAGCATCGTCGAGTTCCACGCCTACATCTTCAACCGCTGGGGTCAGAAACTCTACGAATGGCATGACCCAGCCGGCAGTTGGGACGGTACCTTCAACGGCAGTCCTGTCAAGGATGGTGTGTACTACGTCTTGGTAAAAGCCAAAGGCGCCGACGGTCGGGTCTATAATATCCGCAAAGACGTTAATCTGCTACGCGGTAAAAACGAGACGGGCAACAATACAAACACGCAACCATGAAAGAACAAATACAAGTCTTTGGCGCGCGTGTCCATAATCTGAAAAATATTGACGTAGAGATTCCGCGCCAGTCGCTGACGGTCATCACCGGCCTCAGCGGCTCCGGCAAGTCGTCATTGGCTTTCGACACCATCTTTGCCGAAGGTCAGCGTCGCTACATTGAGACGTTCTCGGCCTACGCCCGTAACTTCCTTGGCGGTATGGAGCGTCCCGACGTCGACAAGATTACCGGTCTGAGTCCGGTGATCAGCATCGAGCAGAAGACGACCAACAAGAATCCCCGCTCAACGGTAGGTACCACCACCGAGATCTACGACTATATGCGACTGCTCTTCGCAAGAGCGGGAAAGGCCTACAGCTACATGACTGGCGAGCCGATGATCAAATACACCGAGGAAAAGATCATCGACATGATTGTCAACGACTATAGTGGACGACCTATCCTGATTCTTGCCCCCTTGGTACGCAGTCGCAAGGGTCACTACCGCGAACTCTTCGAGAGTATGCGCCGCAAAGGCTACTTGAACATACGGGTAGACGGTGAGATGCTGGAGATTACCCAGGGGATGAAGGTTGACCGATACAAGAGCCACGACATCGAGGTCGTGATAGACAAGACCATTGTGAAGAATGAGGCAGACGAACGGTTGAAGAAGTCTGTTCAGATAGCCATGAAGCAGGGCGACGGCCTCATCATGATTCTCAGCAAGGATACTGGTGAGGTGAAGTATTTCTCACGCCGACTGATGTGTCCGACAACCGGCATAAGTTACAGCGACCCAGCACCTAACAACTTTTCATTCAACTCTCCCCAAGGTGCCTGTCCCCATTGCAAGGGTCTTGGTTACATCAACGAAATAGACCTTGGGAAAGTTATCCCAGACCGCAAGCAAAGCATCTACGAGGGAGCCATCGCTCCATTAGGGAAATATAAGAATCAGATGATCTTCTGGCAGATTGATGCCATTCTGAAGAAATACGACTGTACACTCAAGACCCCTGTCGTCGACATGCCCAACGAAGCCTTGCAGGAGATACTATACGGTTCGCTGGAGAACGTGCGTATCGACAAGGAAATCGTTCACACATCGAGTGACTACTTCGTTGCTTTCGATGGTGTCATCAAGTACCTGCGTCAGGTAATGGAGAACGATGACTCGACAGCCGGCCAGAAATGGGCCGACCAGTTTCTGGCTGAGAAACAATGTCCAGAATGTCACGGGCAGCGCCTAAACCGCGAGGCACTATGCTACAAGGTTGGAAGCAAGAACATCGCGGAGCTGGCCGAAATGGACATCAGCGAGCTGCGGGAGTGGATAGACGAGATTGAGAAAGAAGGCACGAAGAACAAGGAAGGACTAGACAGTCAGCAGCGACAGATCGCCAAAGAGATTCTCAAGGAGATACGAATTCGGCTGGACTTCCTGTTGGAAGTCGGGCTTGACTACTTGGCGCTGAACCGTCCGTCAGCCTCCCTCTCGGGAGGTGAAAGCCAGCGCATCCGTCTGGCTACGCAGATAGGTTCGCAGCTGGTAAATGTTCTTTACATTCTCGACGAGCCTTCCATCGGCCTACACCAGCGTGACAACGAACGGCTGATACGTTCGTTGAAAGAACTGCGCGACCTGGGCAACACCGTGATTGTCGTCGAACATGACAAAGACATGATGTTAGCCGCCGACTGGATTATCGACATCGGCCCGAAAGCCGGTCGTAAAGGCGGCGAAGTCGTATTCCAGGGTACACCCGAGGAACTGATGAAAGCCGACACGCTGACGGCATCCTACCTTCGTGGATACGAGGGTACGGAGGTACGGGAGTACGGTGCTACAGAGAAACGAGGGAACGGAAGCGCCCCTAAAACATTAAAATTAAAAGGCTGTACTGGCAACAACCTCAAGCACATCGACGTAGAATTCCCATTGGGAAAGCTCATCCTCGTCACCGGCGTGTCAGGCTCCGGCAAGTCAACGCTCATCAACGAGACGCTGCAACCAATTCTGTCACAGCACTTCTACCGCTCGCTGAAGCGTCCCATGCCTTACGACTCCATTGAAGGGCTCAACTATATAGATAAGGTGGTGAACGTCGACCAGAATCCCCTTGGCCGCACGCCCCGCTCCAATCCAGCCACCTATACAGGTGTCTTCAGCGACATCCGCTCGCTCTTTGTCCAGCTGCCGGAGGCTCAGATACGCGGCTACAAGCCCGGCCGTTTCTCGTTCAACGTCAAGGGCGGCCGCTGTGAGACCTGTGGCGGCAACGGCTACAAGACCATCGAGATGAACTTTCTGCCCGACATCCAGGTGCCCTGCGAAGACTGTCACGGCCGTCGCTACAACCGCGAGACGCTGGAGGTGCGCTACAAAGGCAAGTCGATTGCCGACGTGCTCGATATGACCATCAACCAGGCAGTAGAATTCTTTGAGAACGTGCCCGACATCCTTCGCAAGATCAAGACCATCCAGGATGTGGGACTGGGCTACATCAAACTGGGACAGCCCTCCACCACCCTCTCCGGCGGTGAGAGCCAGCGCGTGAAACTGGCTACGGAACTGTCGAAGCGCGACACGGGTAACACGCTCTACATACTGGACGAGCCCACCAC
>CAZLPO010000022.1:0-24554 GCA_964561385.1 uncultured Prevotella sp. | reverse complement strand
AGGGCAAGCTCATTGACAGCGTAACCATTCCCTTCTCGATAAGGCAGAGTGCCAGTATCGTGAGCAACCCCCGCTTCAAGGTGGGCGGCAGCTATAGCGTAAGGACCAAGGACTACGAAAGGGCGTTCACAATCAGCCAGCAGTTCACTACTGTCAGGTGAAAAAACAGCAAAATACCATAAACATGGTATGCGAATAACATGCAAAGGGTATTGTGGGGTAACGAAAATCGCCGTACCTTTGCACCCAGAAACATTTATTATTAATTCTAAAAAGGATAAGGATTATGGCAAACATTGCAAAGCAGCTGACTGAGCTCGTCGGCAACACCCCACTTCTGGAGCTCAACAAATTCTCAAAGGCAAAGGGTCTCGAGACTCCTGTTATTGCCAAAGTAGAGTTCTTTAATCCTGGCGGCAGCGTGAAGGATCGTATCGCACTGGCGATGATTGAGGATGCAGAGCAGAAGGGCATTTTGAAGCCCGGTGCCACCATCATCGAACCCACCAGCGGAAATACGGGCGTAGGACTGGCACTGGTATCAGCCGTCAAGGGCTACCACCTTATCCTTACCATGCCCGAGACCATGAGTGTGGAGCGCAGAAACCTCGTGAAGGCCTACGGCGCTGAGGTGCGCCTCACCTCTGGAAAGGACGGCATGCCCGGTGCCATCCGCGCTGCCGAGGAGTTGCGCGACTCTATCCCTGGCGCTGTCATCCTGCAGCAGTTTGAGAACCCCGCCAACCCCGCCAAGCACTATGCCACGACGGGGCCTGAGATTTGGCGCGACACGGACGGACAGGTGGACATCTTCATCGGCGGCGTGGGCACTGGTGGTACCATCAGCGGTACGGGCAAGTATCTGAAGGAGCAGAACCCCAACGTGAAGGTCATTGCCGTAGAGCCGAAGTCGAGCCCCGTGCTGAACGGCGGCCAGAGCGGTCCCCACAAGATTCAGGGTATCGGTGCCGGCTTCGTGCCCAAGACCTACGATAGTGGCGTCATCGACGAGGTGTTCGATGTAGAGAACGACGCTGCCATCCGCACGGGTCGTGAGATTGCCCAGAGCGAGGGTCTGCTGGTCGGTATCAGCGCAGGTGCCGCCCTCTATGCCGCTATCGAGGTGGCCAAGCGCCCAGAAAATAAGGGCAAGAAGATTGTGGTCCTCCTGCCCGATACGGGTGAGCGCTACCTGTCAACGGTGCTCTATGCCTTCGAGGACTATCCTCTTTAATGTTCCAAGGCAGCAAACAACTGATTGAGGGCGGCGTTAGCGTCGCCCTCGCTTTCGTTGAGCAGGGTGACGAACTTCGAACCGATGATGGCGCCGGCGGCATTGTCCTGGGCAGCCTTCAGCGTCTGCGCATTCGAGATGCCGAAGCCTATCATGCGGGGGTTGCGCAGCTGCATCTGGTTGATGCGGCGGAAATACTCCTGCTTCTGCTCGTCGAAGCTCTTCTGCGTGCCGGTGATGGAAGCCGACGAGACCATGTAGATGAAGCCGTCGGTATGCTGGTCGATGAAGCGAATGCGCTCCTCGCTGGTCTCGGGGGTGATGAGCATGATGACCCTTAGATCATACTTGTCGGCAACGGGCTTAACGATGTTCAGGTAGTCGTCGAACGGCAGGTCGGGGATGATCATGCCGCTGACGCCGCTCTCGACGCACGACTGACAAAACGCCTCGATGCCGTAATGCAGGATGGGGTTCAGATAGCCCATCAGCACGAGGGGTATCTCCATCTGGTCCTTGACGGCTTTCAACTGCTCAAAAAGCAGTTGCACACTCATGCCGTTCTTCAGAGCCTGTGTGGCTGCACTCTGGATGACGGGGCCGTCGGCCAGCGGGTCGCTGAAGGGAATACCGACTTCAATCATGGCGATGCCGCGGCGCTGCATGGCGAGAATCACATCGGCCGTGCCTTCCAGGGTGGGACAGCCGGCGCAGAAATATAACGAGAGGAGTTTTTTGTTCTTCGTGTTTGCAAATAGCGAATTAATTTTGTTCATAATTTTTATGGGTCTTATGGGACTTATCAGTCTTATGGGACTTATGAGTTTATCTGGGTGAGGAAGCGGTGGAGAGCAGCGACGTCTTTGAGTCCTGGGGCGAGTTCGAAACGGGAGTTGAGGTCGATGCCCGCGCAGCTGCCAGCGGCGGAGCCGCAGCCTACGGAGAAGAAGGAGCGGAGGACCAGAGCGTCGTCCGGGCCAATGCCGCCGGAGAGAAGGTAGGGCGTCGAGCCGGAGTAGGCGGAGAGCACGCTCCAGTCGAACTTCTCGCCATTGCCGCCGACCGACTTACCCTTAGTGTCAAAGAGAAAGTAATCGACGAGGCCGACATAGCCTTCCGTCTGAACGAAGTCGTCTGAAGTAGCGATATTGAAGGCCTTGATGATGGGGCGGTCATGGAGCTGAGTGCAATAGTCGGGCGACTCATGGCCATGCAGCTGGATGACGTCGAGGGCGTAGTCGTCGGCAATGCGTCGTACCGTCTCTATCGCCTCGTCGACAAAGACGCCTACACGCCGGCAGCGAGTCGGCAGATAGGACGGACGCTCGGCAACATAGCGACTGGAACGGGGCCAGAAGATGAAACCCATCAGGTCGACGCCCAAAGTCTCGACTTCGTGGATATTCTCCGCATCGCGCATACCGCAAACCTTTATCATTTGACGATTTGACTATTTACGATTTGACAATTTACGATTTGACTATTTGACGACTGATTGGATGAAGTCGTGAAGGGCCTGGCCAGGGTCGGGGGTCTTCATGAAGTTCTCGCCGATGAGAAAGCCGCGGAAGCCGGCGGCGCGTAGGGCGCTGACGGTGGCGGGATTGCTGATGCCGCTCTCGCTGACCAGGACGGGCGCTGAGTTTGTGGCTGTGGCACAGCCACATGTTGAACGGAGACGCTCGGCCAGACGGAAGGAGTTCTCGACATCGGTGACAAACGATCCGAGGTTGCGGTTGTTGATGCCGCAGAGGTCGGGCTGCAGTTCGGCATACTCCAGTTCCTGCTCCGAGTGTATCTCAAGCAGCACTTCGAGGCCAAGGGCATGTGCCTGGTTCAGGAGCTGCTTGCAACGGGGCTTGGTGAGGCAGGCGGCTATCAGCAGGACGGCAGAGGCTCCGCAGAGGGCGGCGGCATAGAGCTGGGCCTCGTCGATGACGAAGTTCTTATATAATATAGGTAGGGTGACGCCGCTCTGGCGGGCCATACGGATGAAGTCATCGTGACCGCCGAAGTAGTGCTCGTCGGTGAGGATACTGAGGGCGGCGGCACCATTCTGCTGATATGCAAGGGGAATGACGTCGGCACGTCCTTCTTCCTTGATCCAGCCCTTTGATGGCGAGCGACGTTTGAACTCGGCGATGATGCCGGTCTCACTTTGGAGTAGGGCCTCGCGCAGAGAGGGCTTCTTGGCACAGAGCTGCTCAAGCTCCTGATGCTTGTAGGCAACGATTTGTTCGAGGATATCCATGGGTCTAGTGGGTCTTATGAGTTAAGCTCAACGAACTTCTTGAAGGTGCGGAGGGCGGCACCGCTGTCTATGCTCTCGCGGGCGATGGTAATGCACTCCTCGATGCTCTTCTGTCCACGCTCCAGCACTTGGATGCCGAAGCCGGCATTGGCCAGCACGATGTTCTTCTGCGCAGGCAGGGCACGGTTCTCGAGCACGGAGTCGAAGATCTGTGCGGCCTCCTCCTCGGTGGCACCGCCCACGAGTTCCTCGGGCTTTGCAATGTCGAAGCCGAGATCCTTTGGCGAGAAGATGCGCTCATAGTCCTTGGTGGTCACCTTGAAGTCGCCCGTCAGCGATATCTCGTCATACCCGTCAATGCTGTTCACGATGCCGTAGTCGATGCCCAAGCGCTGATAGACGCTGTTGTAGAGGCGCATCTGGTCGAGGTTGGCCACACCCAGCAGCTGGCACTTGGGCTGGCTGGGGTTGACGATGGGACCAAGCAGATTGAAGATGGTGGGGAACTGCAGGGCCTTGCGGATGGGGCCGACGAACTTCATCGCCTTGGCGAAGAGCTGGGCATGCAGATAGACGATGCCGGCTTCGTTGAGCGAACGATTGAGTTTGTCGATGTCGTCGGTGAACTTGATGCCGTGATGGGCAATCACGTTCGAGGCACCGCTGACGCTGGTGGCGGCATAGTTGCCGTGCTTGGCCACCTTGTAGCCGGCACCGGCAATGACGAAGCAGCTGGTGGTCGATATGTTAAAGGTGTTCTTGCGGTCGCCGCCGGTGCCCACAACATCGATATAGCGGTCGGCCTGAAGAATGGCGGGCACGCCGGTCTCGAGAATGCCGTCGCGGAAGCCAAGCAGTTCATCGACGGTGACGCCGCGCATCTGCAGACAGGTGAGCAGGGCGGTAATCTGTTCGTTGGGGTACTCACTCTGTGTGATGCCAATCAAGATGGATTTCATCTCCTCGCGGGAGAGCTCTTCGTGGTTCAACAGGCGGAAGAGGTAGCCTTTCATTGTCTGTTCCATAGCTGTGGTGGGTTTAATGGGTCTTATGAGTCTTATAAAAACAACCAGTTCTGTAGCATTTTCTTTCCGTCTGGCGTCAGTACGCTCTCTGGGTGGAACTGGATGCCTCGGACGTTGAGCTCACGGTGGCGGAGCGCCATGATCTGTCCCTCGTCGCTGACGGCAGTCACTTCCAGACATGCTGGCACTTCTTTCGAGACGACCCAGGAGTGGTAGCGTCCGATGGTGATGTCGCGCTCAATGCCGCTGAAGATAGGGTCGTCGGCAACGATGTGACAGGGGGTGGCAACGCCGTGGAAGACATCCGACAGATTCTCGAGCTTGGCACCGAACGCCTCACCAATGGCCTGATGGCCCAGGCAGACTCCCAGGATGGGCTTCCGGCCTGCGTAGGTGCGGATGACGTCGAGCAGCAGTCCGGCCTCAGAGGGAATGCCGGGACCTGGCGAGAGGATGATTTTACTGTAAGTCTCAAGGTCGCCGAGTTCGAACTGGTCGTTTCTCAGTACGGTGACTTCGGCGCCCAGGGCTTTTACCAAATGACTCAGGTTATAGGTAAACGAGTCGTAATTATCAATAATAACAATTTTCATAGACGATGGGTCTTATGGGACTTATAAGATTTCTGCTTTCTCAATGGCCTTGTGCAGTGCACCGAGCTTGTTGTTCACTTCCTGTAGCTCGTATTCCACATCGCTCTTGGCAACAATGCCGCCTCCAGCCTGGAACCAGAGCTCGCCGTTGCGCGACACAAACGTGCGGATGGTGATGGCCTGGTTCAGTGATCCGTCGAGACCGATGATGCCGATGCAGCCGCCATAGGCACCGCGGTTGTGCGGCTCGTACTCAGAGATGAGCTGCATGGCACGCACCTTGGGCGCACCGCTTAGCGTACCGGCAGGGAAGGTGTCGATAAAAGCTTTGATGGGATCGGCTCCTGCGTCGAGCTCACCGGAAACACGGCTCACCAGATGGATGACGTGACTGTAGTACTGCAGATCCTTGTAGAAGTCCACCTTGACATGGTGACAGTTACGGCTCAGGTCATTACGCGCTAGGTCCACCAGCATCACGTGTTCGGCGTTCTCCTTGGGGTCGTTGCGCAGGTATTCGGCACCCTTGCGGTCTGCCTCGGCATCGCCCGTTCGTTTGGTAGTGCCGGCGATGGGGTCGATGTAGGCACGGAATTGCTTGTTGCCAGACGGCAAAACCGCATGGCACTCTATGCGGCAATGCGTCTCAGGTGAGGAGCCGAAGATGCGGAAGCCTCCAAAGTCGAAGTAGAAGAGGTAGGGTGAAGGATTGATGCTGCGCAGGGCACGATAAAGCTTGAGGTCGTCGCCCTCGTAGCGCTGGATAAACCTGCGACTCAGCACAATCTGGAACACATCGCCGCGCAGACAGTGCTGAATCCCGCGTCGGATGTTAGCGCGGTGCTCATCGTCGGTCAGCGTGCTTCTGATATCGCCTACGGGGTGGAAGTCGTAGGCCTGCACATTGGCTTTGTTCATCGCCTTGAGAACGGCATCGATATCAGCAGCGTCACCCAGCGTTACGACTTTGAGCATATTGTTATGATGGTCGAAAACAATCACCACCTTATATAATATATAGAGCACATCGGGGGCATCGTTCTTTGCCTGTGTCTCGTCCTTGACGGCGATGTTCTCAAAATAGCGTACAGCATTGAAACTGGTGTAGCCAAAGAGTCCGCAGATGCTGGCGTCATCGCCAGTGACGTGGATGCGGTCGATGAGGGTGTGGATGGCTTCGGCGGAACCAAAGTCAGTACCCAACGGCTGGCTGTGGGTCGTTCCGTCGGGGAAGGTAATGGTGGCCAGGCCGTGTCCGATGGCGACGCTGGCAATGGGGTTGACGCCAATAAACGAACGGGAGTTGTTCGCATCGTGATAGTCGGAGCTCTCCATCAGCGCACTCTGCGGGTAAAGGTCGCGCAGTCGCATATATACGCCCACCGGTGTATAGAGGTCGGCCAGAATGGTCCGGCTGTGAGTTGTATATTCAAAAGTTTCCATATTCCTTTGCCATTTGTTTGTTCTTCAAATAGGTCTCTACATCCTTGTCGCCACGTCCGCTGACGGTGAGCACCACCACGTCGTCGGGCTTGAATGTCAGTTTCTTCAGTGCTGCTATAGCGTGAGCACTCTCGATGGCAGGGATGATGCCCTCCATGCGGGTAAGCTCGTAGCCGCCGTAGATGGCCTCGTCGTCGTTGATGCTCAGCACCTGTGTGCGACCTTGCTTGGCCATGTTGCAGTGCATGGGGCCCACGCCGGGATAGTCCAGACCGGCCGAGATGGTGAAGGCCTCCTCTATCTGACCGTCCTCGTTCTGCATCACCAGCATCTTCGCGCCGTGCAGGATACCTGTAGTACCCTTGTGGATGGTGGCTGCCGTGTAATCGGTCTGCCAGCCGTGTCCACCGGCCTCAGCCAATACGATCTTCACACGCTCATCGTCCATATAGTGATAGATGGTGCCGGCGGCATTCGAACCTCCGCCGATGCAGGCGATGAGGTAGTCGGGATAGTCGCGCCCGATTTTTTCCTCCAGTTGCCACTTGATTTCTTCAGAGATGACGCTTTGCATACGGGCTACGAGGTCGGGGTAGGGGTGGGGGCCCATCGTGGAACCCACAATGTAAAAGGTGTCCGAGGGGTGACAGCACCAGTCGCGAATAGCCTCTGAGCAAGCGTCGGAGAGCGTCATGTTACCTGTGCGGACAGGATGCACCTCAGCGCCCAACATCTTCATGCGCTCCACGTTGGTGTGCTGGCGTTCCACGTCCGTTGCACCCATAAACACCTCGCACTTCATGTTCATCAGCGCGCACACCGTGGCCGTCGCCACACCGTGCTGGCCGGCGCCCGTCTCAGCGATGATGCGCGTCTTGCCCATCTTCTTCGCCAGCAGGATCTGTCCGATGGTGTTATTGATCTTGTGGGCACCCGTGTGGTTCAGGTCCTCACGCTTCAGATAAAGCTTGCAGCCGTACTGCTCACTCATCCTTTTGGCATAGTAGAGGGGCGAGGGCCGTCCGACGTAGTCCTTCAGCAGTGCATGATACTCTTGCTTGAACGCCTTACTCTCAATGATAGGGAGATAGGCCTCCTGCAGGTCGTGTACGCACTTGTAGAGAATCTCGGGAACGTAAGCCCCTCCAAACTCTCCGTAGAATCCGTTTTTGTCAACTTGATAGTTCATGTATTATATTGTTTTTTGTTTAAACTCTTCACTTTTCAATCTTCACTAAAACTTGAGAGGCCCGTCGCAAGAACGACAGGCCTCTCAGTATTTCTTATACAAATATAAGGTATGTGGCTATCTTCTCACGATCTTGTTAATCTTGAGCTCTGCCACCACCAATAATTTGCTGTTCTTGTCATATCGAATAGGATGATTGTATTAATTTGTCGGCAAAAGTAATCATTATCTGTCATTCTGCCAAGTGTTTCAGCGTTTTTTTTGCTTTTTATCGCAAAATAGTATGCTTACTACATAATTTGTGAATATATATGTATGTTTATTCTACCGTCACCGACTTTGCCAGATTACGCGGCTGATCCACATCCTTGCCCTTGCACACCGCTACATGGTATGCTAGCAGCTGGAGGGGGATGGTAGCGACAAGAGGCTCCAGACACTCAAGCACATCGGGCAGCTCGATGGTCTCATCGGCAATCTTACTGATGGTTTCGTCGCCTTTCGACACGAGGGCAATCACACGCCCCTGGCGGGCCTTGATTTCCTGAATGTTCGACAGCACCTTCTCGTACATTGCATTGTGTGTGGCGATGACCACGACCGGCATATCGGAGTCGATGAGTGCAATCGGCCCGTGCTTCATTTCCGCTGCAGGATAGCCCTCGGCGTGGATGTATGAGATCTCCTTCAGTTTCAGTGCCCCTTCGAGCGCCACGGGATAGGAGAATCCGCGTCCCAGATAGAGGAAGTTATGGGCATAGGTAAAGGTGCGAGCCAGATCGCGCACCTTGTCATTGGTCTCCAGCACCTCTTCTATAATGTGGGGAATCTTGCTCAGTCCGGCTACCACTGTCAGGTACTCATCACGGTCGATGGTGCCCTTAGCCTCGCCTAAAGCTAAGGCAAACATTGTGAGCACCGTCACCTGCCCCGTGAAGGCCTTGGTCGATGCAACACCGATTTCCGGACCGACATGGATGTAGGTTCCGGTGTCCGTGGCACGTGGTATAGAGGAGCCGATGGCATTGCAGATGCCATAGATGAAGGCGCCCTTCTGCTTAGCCATTTGAATGGCTGCCAGCGTGTCTGCCGTCTCACCGCTTTGCGAGATGGCTATCACGACGTCGCTCTTTCCGACTACGGGATTGCGGTAGCGGAACTCAGAGGCATACTCCACCTCACAGGGAATGCGGCAGAAGTTCTCAATGAGCTGCTTGCCGATGAGTCCTGCATGCCATGAGGTGCCGCAGGCAACGATGACGATGCGCTTGGCGTTGAGCAACTGGCGGCGGTAGTCGATGAGTGCCGACAGCGTCACGTGGTTGCCTTCCACGTTGATTCTCCCTCGCATGCAGTTGGTCAGACACTCTGGCTGCTCGAAAATTTCCTTCAGCATGAAGTGCGCATAACCGCCCTTCTCTATCTGTCCCAGATTGATGTCCACCGTCTTCACTGTCAGCTCCTGCTCCTCGCCCAGGATGCTCATGACCTTCAGTTCGCTTTCAGAACCGGTGCTTTCGTCTGCTAAGCGAATCAGGGCGATGTTCCCGTCTTCTAGATAAACAACCCTGTCTGTATACTCTATGATAGGACTGGCATCAGAGCCCAGGAAGAACTCGTCCTTGCCGATGCCAACCACAAGCGGGCTCTGCTTGCGCGCAGCCACAATCTGGTTGGGGACACGCTTGTCAACGATGGCGATGGCGTAGGCGCCTATAACCTGATAAAGCGCCACCTGTACGGCCTCGAGCAGCGACAGGTGTTTCTTTGTCATAACATACTCTACCAGCTGCACCAGCACCTCAGTGTCCGTGTCGCTCACAAACTCGACACCCTTGGCCTGCAGCTTCGCCTTGATGTCGGCATAGTTCTCGATGATGCCGTTGTGGATGATGGCTAGGTTGTGGCTTTGCGAGTAGTGGGGATGTGCGTTGCGTGCCGAAGGCTCGCCGTGCGTGGCCCACCGTGTATGGGCGATGCCCACATGGCCTGACACGTCTTTGTCTGCACAATAGTCGGTCAAGTTGTCCACCTTGCCTTTCGTCTTGTAGACGTTCAACGCGCAGTTATCATTAATTAGTGCCACACCTGCCGAGTCGTAGCCGCGATACTCCAGCCTACGCAGTCCCTTGATCAGGATGGGATAGGCCTCTTTCTTTCCTATATATCCTACTATTCCACACATAAGTCGTTCTTCTTTTATTATCAGCGGGCAAAATTACAAAAAAAGCGGCTACCTCATGCATGATTACCGAAAAAAATATTTTCTGCAGGCCTCGGATTGACAATTTATTACTATTTTTGCACCATCTTTTAATTGTCGCACGATGAAATTTGAATATATGTCACAGGAAGGCTACGACAAACTCGTGGCCGAGCTACGTCAGTTGGAGAACGTGGAGTTGCCACTAGTGAGGGAGGCTATTGCCGAGGCACGCGACAAGGGTGACCTCAGCGAGAACTTCGAATATCATGCCGCCAAGCGTGAGCAGTCGCGCCTGTTGGGGCGGATACGCTTTAAGCAGCGCGTTCTGGAGTTTGCCCGTGTCATTGACAAGTCGAAGATCAAGACCGACGGCATAGCGCTGCTGAGCAAGGTGGAGATGACCAATCTGGCCAACAATGCACACATGACCTACACGATCGTCAGTCCCCACGAGGCCAATCTGCGCGAAGGCAAGATTTCCATTAAGTCGCCCATTGCCCAGGCGCTTATTAATAAAAAGGTGGGCGACGTCGTTGAGGTTCGCGTGCCTGCCGGCATGCTCAGAATTCGCATCGAAAGCATCGAGTGCTCATAAGACGAAAAGACCGCCCAAGGGACAATGGAGCCTTTGGGCGGTCTTGCTATGTGCAGTTGTTGTTCACTCTGCCTTCTGGGCGGGAGCCTCCTGCGCGGGGGCTTCCTGGGCGGGGGCAGCATCTTTCTGCTGGCTCGCACCGAAGCCGGGAAGGTTGTTAGGTGTGGTGACGGGGTTCTCAATGCCCTCCATGACAGAACTGTTGGCACTGGCTTGAGGAGCAACGTAGGCACAGGCTACGCTGATGACGACCATAGCAATGGCAAGTCCCCATGTTGTTTTCTCAATGAAGTCGGTGGTTTTGCGAACACCGCCAATCTGGTTGTAGGTGGCGAAGTTTGAAGCCAGACCGCCTCCCTTTGACTCTTGGATGAGCACGATGCCAATCATCAGCACGGCTGCAATCACGATAAGGATAATTAATAAAGTGTACATCTTTTTTACTTATTTTTTTTGTTGTTATTTATAATCAATTTCTCTAAGAAACGTATTTGGTCTGCAAAGTAAGCATTTTTTTTCGGATATTGCAAACTTAATCGCTGAATAATTTCAAGTGCCTTCGAATATCTGCCCTGTTTTATGTAAATTCGGGCTAAAGTCTCTGTGAAATAGCCCTCGTTGGACTCTTCTTCTCCGTTTTCGCCCTGTTCATCGAGCTCAGGCTTATACTCGGGTTCCTCGTTGAGAATAATCCTCTTTTTGTCATTATTTATGAAAGTATCGATGAGGTCTTGTCCGATGAGTTGAGGAACTTCGCTGGCTTGCTCGTTTTCAGTCTCGCTTTCCAACAGGTAGGCTACATAGTCGATGGCTGCATCGGCGGGTGTGGGCTTGCGCTTGGGCTTTTCTGTCTGTTCTTCGGTGTTCTCCTTGGGTATGGATTCCAGGAAATTGTCGATGAGTGAGATGGTGCGGTTTTCGCGCTCTTCGTCGCTTACGGGTTCTTTCTTCTCCTTCTGCGTGGGTATGCGGTAGTGTGCGGCTTCAATCATCTGGAAGAGCACCTTACGGTCTGTAATGTGGATGGCAGCACGTCGCAGTTCTTCGTCAAACGATGGGTCATGCAACAGAAACAGGTTCTGCAGCATGAGCAATCGGGCCGTCTGGAAATAGGGGTACAGAGCCAGCAGCGAACGCAGTTCGTACAGCGTCTCGCGATCCATTCGTTCGGGGTGGTTGATGAGCTCTACTATCTCCATCTTTAATCTCTCAATTTCTCAATTTCTCAATCTCTCAACCTACCAGTTGGCCACGGTGGCATTGAATATCTGGTCGGTAATGTCCTTCACCATCTGGGTTACCAGTTCCTCCTGTACGGAGTTAAGCGACTGGGTCGACTCGTAGCTGGAGTTGGCCGTGAACTGTTTCTCAAAATCCTCGGCGTGGTTGACGTTGTTGGTGAAACGCACGTTGACGGTCATCGAGAGTTCTGTCTGTGCAGAATAACCCTCGCTGGAGACCGACTTGTTGCGCTGCTCGTACTTGGTGATCTCGCCTGCGATTCTCAGATCGCCGTTACGTTTGACCTGCGTCAGACGGGTGTGGTTGGCGTATTGGTCCTTCAACTGGTTGTTGAAGATGCTGGCCATGGGCCCCCAGACGTAGCTCGACCTGTTGGGGAAGTCGGCTATCTGGATGGTCTTGGTCTTAGTATAGTCGATGCTGGCACCGTTGAACTTGTAGCTGACGGAGCAAGCTGTGACACCAGCCGTGAGACAGAGTGCCAGGACGATGGTCGCGATGACGTTATGTTTATTTCTCCAGCCCATATTGCTTTAGTCTTCTATAGAGGGTTCGGTCGCTGATACCCAGTTCCTGGGCTGCCTTCTTGCGATTGCCGTTGTTACGGTCGAGTGCTTTTTCAAGCATCTGCCGTCCCAGGTCGCTCAGATTCAGGTTTTCAGGCTCCTTCTCGGGCTCTACGTATTCCTCGGCCTCGGCGTCTTCGGCGGTTGCCATTGGCGTGAGGGGAGTGGTGATTGGTGAGAGGGTGGTGGGAGCCAACTGTGTGGTGGGTAGGGGAGCCGTTACGGATTGTAGCGGTGAGCCCTGTACGTCCTCAATCTGTTTCTTCAGTGACGTAATCTCACGGCGCATGTCGTTGACATTGCCTCTCAACTCGAACAGTATCTTGTAGAGTATCTCGCGTTCGTTCTCAAACGAGTGGTCACCGTTGTCGCGATGGATGGTAGCCAGCTGCGTGCTCTCCTTGTCATCGGGAATGAACTTCAGCAACAGCTCGGGGGTGATGAGCCGTTCCTTGCTGAGGATGGAAATCTGCTCTGTGATATTCTTCAGCTGGCGCACGTTGCCTGGCCATTTGTAGCGCATCAGCAGTTGCTTGGCCTCTTCAGTGAGTGTCACCTTGTCCATCCGATACTTCTCGGCCATTTGCATAGCGAAGAGACGGAACAGCAGGATGATGTCTTCTCCGCGCTCGCGCAGGGGAGGCATCTGGACAGGTACCTGGTTCAAACGATAATAGAGGTCTTCGCGGAAACGTCCTTCGCTGATGGCCTGACGTATGTTGACGTTCGTGGCTGCCACGATGCGTACATCAGTCTTGCGCACCTCCGTGCTGCCGACGGGTATGTATTCGCCGTTTTCGAGCACGCGCAGCAGGCGTGCCTGGGTGGCCAGCGGCAGTTCGCCCACCTCGTCGAGGAAGAGCGTACCTTTGTTGGCTGCGCCGAAGTAGCCCGGCGAGTCGTTGATGGCACCAGTGAACGAGCCCTTCACATGTCCGAACAGCTCGGAGTCGATGGTGCCCTCAGGTATGGAGCCGCAGTTAATGGCGAAATACTTTTCGCGTCTTCTTGGCGAATGGTCGTGGATGACGCGTGGGATGATTTCCTTTCCGACACCACTCTCACCAATGATTAGCACGCTGAGATCGGTCGGCGCTACCTGCAAGGCAACGTCGAGTACACGATTCAGCACTTCGCAGTTGCCCACGATGTTGTATCGCTGTTTGATGGTCTGTAGCTCGGAACTATTCATTTAGCTGACAAAATTACACATAATATTTGGAATAACCTGCAATTTTGGCAGAATTTTATTGTTTTTTATCCAACTTGATGAGCGCAAGGCCGATGGCCGTCCAGATGAGCTCGCGCAGTCGGACAAGCAAAGCCACGAAGATGCCCGCCCTGGCTGTCATGCCCAGGCCGTCTGTGGACATGAGGAATCCGCCTTCGCGGCCTCCCAGTTGCAGGGGCATGAAAAAGAGCATGTTGGCAAACAGCGAGGTGAAAGCCAGTATCAGGATGCACTGCACGTAGCTGGCGCTGGGCATAATGACCAGTAAGATAAAGAAAATTTCCAGTGCCGAGACGACGCGACAGGCCAACTCGAGCATGACGGCTGAGACAAATGTGCGTGGGTTCTGATTGTGCAGGGCTGCTATTTGCTGGTCTATTTTCTGAAGACGTTCATGGTTGCGTTCAAAAAACGGCTGTGCCCAGCGCTTCACCATGGGGAAATGGCTCAGTATGGACATGCCCGTGACGGCGATGCCCCGTTTGTAGCCCCGCAGGAAGAACCAGATGGCCGCCAGGCAGAACGCAGTGATGACCGTCAGCAGCGGCACCATGACGGGTGTCAGCTTTTGTGTGAACAGGTAGAGCGGTACGCTGAGCAACCAGAACCAGAAGTGGCTAAAGATGTGGGTCATGACATAAAGGATGACTGAAGACGACGCCCGTTCCGTACCAATCTTCGGCGCCAGCGACATGATGCGGTAGGGTTCGCCTCCCATCAGTCCACCTGGTGTGGCGTAGTTTAGCGCAAAGCCCGAGACAGTGATTTTATAGAGCCACCAGAACGAGAAGGGGGTAGGGACGGCCTGCCCGTCACACTCCTGACTCTTGATGATGATCCACCAGGCAGCGGTGTTGAAGAGGTACAGGAATCCCCAGAGTGCGATGACGGCAAGAAACCAGTAGCCGGTATGGGTGACGCCCTCCCAGACTTGTTGGAAGTCGAGCTGAGTCACCATGATGGCGAGCACAGCGACGCCGAAGATGAAGAACGCGTTCTGGTATTTCTTCTTCATGCCTTGTCCTCGTGTCTGTCCTCGCGCTTGGCCTTGGGAATGGCAAAGCGCACTTTCTCGCTGTCGTCGCGTTTCTCGTGATAGAGTTTAGGCAGCGGGTTGGCCGAAGGCTCATCGTAGTACTTGCGGTTGCGTGTGATGTCGATGGCCATATAGACGGCATTGCGCATCGCCTGTTCGTCAGCCTTGTTCTGGCCGGCAATCTCGAAGCAGGAACCATGATCAGGAGCTGTGATGACGAACGGCAGTCCTGCGATATAGCGCACGCCATTGTCAGGTGCAATGGCTTTATATGGAGCCATTCCCTGGTCGTAATACATCGCCAGAATGGCATCGAACTGCACGAACTCGCCATTGCCGAAGAAACTGTCGGTAGCATAGGGGCCGAAGGCCTGGATGCCTTGCTCCGTCAGCTCGTCGATAGCCGGCTTGATGACGTCCTGTTCCTCGTCGCCTAGGAGTCCGTTGGCTCCAGCATGCGGATTGAGGGCCAAGACGGCGATGCGCGGGTTGTTGATACGCAGGTCGCGCTTCAGGCATCCGTGCAGGGCAGTGGCTTTCTCGACAACCTTCTGCTTGGTAATGGATTCCGGCACGTCCTTGATGGCCAGGTTCTTCGTGACCAGTGCCATGCGCAGGTCGTCATTGATGAGCATGCTCAGAGCCTCCTGTGGCTTGCTCAATCGGCTGTTGGCAGCAGCAGGTGCTGTCACGAGTGCATCGACTTGTCCGGCGCTGATGTCATCCAATGCGCGCTCGATGGCTTTGCGCGATGCCTCTTCCGACTCGGGCGTCTGCTGTCCAACGTCTATTTTAATCTCCTCGTCAGAGACCGTCAGCAGGTTCAGTTTCCCATCCTTGGCATTCTCAGCTTTCTCGATGATATTGAACTGTGCCTGCATGTCAATGGCCTTGCGGTGGTAGGTGGCCACTTTGGGGCACCCATATATAATAGGTGTGCATAACTCGAGCATGGCAGGGTCGTCGAAGGCCTTGAGGATTACTTCATAGCCGATGCCGTTGGTATCTCCTTGCGTGATAGCCACGCGAATTTTACTGTCTTCCATTGTTGATATTGTTTTATGAGTCTTATGAGTCTTATAGGTCTTATGAGTCTTATGGCTTTATGGGGCGGGCTTAGTGTGCTTCTTTGTGGGCTGTGGAGAGCAGTCCGCAGGCGGCAAAGATGTCCTGACCGCGACTGGCACGTATGGTAGTGAACACGCCATGCTGTGTCAGGTAGTCGCGCAGCCGTTCCATGCGCTGCTCATCAGCTTCAGGGAGGTCGACTCCAGGAATGGTGTGGAAGCGAATCAGGTTGACGCGGCATTCCAGTCCCTCAACAAGCCTGACAATCTCACGCCCATGTGCCAGCGAATCGTTCAGGCCGCCAAAGCAGATGTACTCGAACGAGCATCGGCGCTGGTGGGTAAAGTCGTATTGCTTCAGAAGTGCCACTGTCTCGGCAATCGGTAAAGCTTTTTCTGCCGGCATCAGCATCTGTCGCTGTTCGTGCAGTGGTGAGTGCAGGGATATGGCGACGTGGCACTGGCTGTGGTCGAGAAAGCGCTTCAGTTTGTCCTTGACGCCAACGGAACTGACGGTTATGCGCTTGGGACTCCACTGGTAGCCATCATCGGCTGTCAGCCGCTCAGTAGCCCGCAGCACGGCGTCGAGATTGTCCATGGGCTCTCCCTGTCCCATAAACACCACGTTGGTCAGACGGTCGCGTTCGGGCAACGAATATATCTGGTTCAAGATGTCGGCTGCCGTCAGGTTGCCCTCCCAACCCTGCTTTCCTGTCTGGCAGAACAGGCAGTTCATCTTACACCCCACTTGGCACGACACACATAGTGTGGCGCGCTCGCCGTCAGGAATGAATACCGTCTCGACAAACTTCTTGGGGCCTTCGGAGCTATCGGATTGGTCAGAGCACCTGACGGGAAACAGGTACTTGACGGTGCCGTCCGTGCTGCGCTGGCAGTCGATGGGGGCCATCGCTCCGACCGTGTAGTGCTCCTTCAGCCGTTCCCTGTTCTGCTTCGAGAGGTTGGTCATCTCGTCGATGTCGGCCACGTGCTGTTGATAGAGCCAACGGGCAATCTGTCCGCCAGTGAAGGCGGGCATTCCCAACACGCGCGCTACCTCTTTCAGTTCCGCGGTCGTCAGGCCCATAAGCACGCTTTTGGGGTCGTCCATTGGGTGTGTCCGTATATTTTTGCTGCAAAGGTACAATAATTTTTCGGTAATACAAAAAAAAGTCGTACCTTTGCAGGAAACTTTACTGATATATGAGAGAAAAGATAGACTGTTTCCTTCCCGACTTTGACCGCGAGGCGATGGCTGGCACTGAGGCGCAACTCAAGGCCTGCCAGGTTGTGAGGGACATATTCTGGACTGATGGCATGACGAGCAGCAACGCCGTCATGAAGATAGCCGAACGTGCGCGTGCTGAATATGTGCTGCTGTTTACGAAGCCGACCTCAGTCACGATAGGGCAGGGGGCCCTTGGGCGCATGGTGCGTGCTGCCAGTGATTCGGGGGCAGCACTTGTCTATGCAGACCGTAAGGGGCACCCCGCGATCGACTATCAGTTGGGGAGCATTCGCGATGACTTCGACTTCGGCTCCTTGTGGCTTGTTAGAACTAGCCTGCTGCACACCTTTGCCATGCAGGCAGGCGAGCACGACTACCAGTTTGCTGGACTGTATGCCTTGCGCCTTTTCCTGAGTCGCGAGGGACAGCTTCTGCATTTGAACGAAACCTTATATGAAGAGGTGGAACTTGACACCCGTGCCTCTGGCGTCAAGCAGTTTGACTATGTCAATCCTCGTAATCGTGAGGTGCAGATAGAGATGGAGCATGCCGCAACGGCCCACTTGGCTGCCATCGGCGCTAAGATAGACTCGTCGAATGTGCATGAGACAGACTTTACCGAACAGGAGTTCCCCGTAGAGGCCTCTGTCGTCATACCTGTCTTTAACCGCGCCAAGACCATCGCTGACGCTGTGGGCAGTGCAATGGAACAGCAGACCATGTTCCCGTTTAACGTCATTGTTGTCGATAACCATTCGACAGACGGTACTGGTGAGATTCTTCTCAGGATTGCAGCGGAGCATGCTGAGGCAGCCAACCCGCTTGTGGTCATTACGCCTGAACGTACGGACCTCGGCATCGGCGGCTGCTGGAACGAGGCCATCAATGATGTGCGTTGCGGCCGTTTCGCCGTGCAGTTGGATAGCGACGACCTCTATTCATCGCCTCAGACACTGCAGCAGATTGTCGATGCCTTCCGTAAGCAGAAAGCAGCGATGGTTATCGGCAGCTATCGTATGTGCGACTTCGACTTGAACACGTTGCCGCCAGGCTTGATAGACCATCGTGAGTGGACTGATGAGAACGGTCCAAACAACGCCCTTCGTATCAATGGCCTGGGGGCTCCGCGTGCCTTCTTCACCCCAGTCCTACGACAGATACAGTTCCCCAATACCAGTTATGGTGAGGACTATGCCCTCGGACTGGCTTTTTCCCGTCATTACCGTATAGGACGTATCTACGACGAATTGTATCTCTGTCGGCGATGGGGTGGCAATAGCGATGCAGCCCTTTCGGTGGAGAAGGTAAATGCCAACAACCTGTATAAGGACCGTCTGCGAACACTTGAGATTATGGCACGCCAGCAGATGTTGGCAGGAGGCAAGGATAAACTCGATGAGACCTCCCTGCAGCGTTTCTTCAACCTGCAACTCAACCGATGGGCAGACGCTGACCGCCGATATCGTGACCTACGCCATGTGGAAACCTGCGAGCTGCCAGTCGGCAACGCTACTATTGAGGTACAGTGGAATCCGGCACGTATCGTGTCAACAGGTGCCAAGATGGACAGTAAGACGCTTGGAGAGCGTCCTTGCTTCCTGTGCAGCCAGAACCGTCCTAAAGAACAGATGAAGAGTGTCGTTGATGGAAAATGGGAGCTGTTGGTGAATCCGTTCCCCATCCTGCCTATGCACTTCACGATACCCTCACTGCGGCATCGTCCGCAGGCCATCAAGGATATGATAGGTGAGATGTTCCGTCTGTTGACAGACTATCCCGAGTTGACGGTCTTCTACAATGGTCCGAAATGTGGTGCATCGGCACCCGACCATGCCCACCTGCAGGCAGGGACGACCGGCGTTGTGCCCCTGCAGAAGTCGTGGAAACGGCTGGCCCGTGAACTGACCCCGGTCGTCAAGCTGTCGGACGATGCTGACATCTCCGTCATTGCCGACTATTTCTGTCCTGCGCTCTTATTGCGCAGTCGCAGCAAGGAGGCTGGCGAAAGACTTTTCCGTCATCTTTATGCTGCTCTGCCGAAGCGTGAGGACGAGACGGAGCCCATGATGAACATCCTGGGATGGCGCCGTGAAGAAGACTACCTGCTGGTGGTTATTCCGCGCGAAAAACATCGTCCTGACTGCTATACCGCTGAAGGCGAGCAGCGCATGGTGGTGTCGCCAGGTGCTCTGGATATGGCAGGCCTGATGATTACGCCTCGTGAAGAGGACTTCAGGCGTATGACGTCAGAGAAGGCGTTGGACATCCTTCGTGAGGTAGCCCTCGGCAACGAGAACTTCAGCGCTGTTGTACAGCGCATGAAGGACACCCCCATCATGAAGGTACAGAACCGCCGTGAGGGAGCGCTCTTCGGACGTAAGGAGCCGCTTGTCAGTGTTGGTATTGTCAGTGGTCAGCAGATTGCTTTCACGTTGAATGCCCCCTATACGGCCAAAGGTGCTGCTATCAGCGGTGACCAGCTTGTTGAGTTCAGCGAGGGAGCTATCCTGTGGCACGGACAGCAGTATCGCGAGTTGCTTTTTTCGCCTCAACAGGCTGATGCATCGTTCTCCCTGCGCGACGTTACTATTGGCTCCGGATTCCATTGGGAGCGTAAACAGACGCAGACCTTCAACGGCTCGCTTCGCCTGGTGGTTGAGAGCGACCAGATAACAGCTATTAATGAACTGCCAGTTGAACGCTATCTGACCAGCGTCATCAGCAGCGAGATGTCTGCTACGTCGTCGCTCCAGCTGCTGAAGGCCCATGCTGTCATCAGCCGTTCGTGGCTGCTGGCCCAGATGGAGAAACGGCGTCAGTTGCAGGAGGGCGGCAGCAATAGCTTTTTCTCGTTCACGCGCAAGGACGATGAGCTCATACGCTGGTACGACCGTGAGGACCATACCATCTTCGATGTCTGTGCCGACGACCATTGTCAGCGTTACCAGGGCATTACCCATGCCGACAACCCATCCGTCGTTGAGGCCATCCGTCAGACGCGTGGACAGATACTGATGTATGATGGCGAAATCTGTGACGCCCGCTTTTCTAAGTGCTGCGGCGGAAAGACGGAAGAGTTCCAGTACTGCTGGGAGGATACGCCGAAGCCTTATCTTGTATCCGTTGACTGCCCCTATTGTAATACCCGCGATCGTCACATCCTGCAGCAGGTTCTCAATGACTATGACCAAGAGACGCCCGACTTCTATCGCTGGACGGTAGAGTACAGTCGTGAACAGCTGACGGAGCTTGTCAACAGGAAACTGAAGATGGATCTTGGCGAAATTACCAACCTTGTGCCCTTGGAGCGTGGCAAGAGTGGACGCATCTGGAAACTGCAGATTGTAGGCACGAAGCGCAGCTTCACCATCGGCAAGGAGCTTGAGATACGCCGCACACTTAGCGAGACTCACCTGTACAGTTCGGCTTTCGACGTAGAGCATCGTGACAGCCGTTTTATCCTGCACGGCAGTGGCTGGGGACATGGTGTGGGACTCTGTCAGATAGGCGCTGCCGTCATGGGCGAGCAGGAATACACGTATGACGACATCCTCCTTTATTATTATCACCAAGCAGAAATCAAGAAAATATATGAGTAAACGTAGTCCTTGGGCGTGGGTGCCCACTCTTTATTTTGCAGAAGCGTTGCCCTATGTAGCCGTCATGACCATCTCGTTGATCATGTATAAGCGGCTTGGTCTGTCGAATGCCGACATCACGCTCTACACCTCGTGGCTTTACCTGCCCTGGGTTATCAAACCCCTGTGGAGTCCCTTTGTCGACCTCGTCAAGACCAAACGCTGGTGGATAATCGCTATGCAGTTGCTCATTGGCGCAGCCCTTGGCGGTGTGGCCTTTACCATTCCAGGCCCCTTCTGGCTGACAGGGTCGCTTTGTTTCTTCTGGTTAATGGCCTTTAGCAGTGCTACTCACGACATCGCTGCCGACGGCTTCTATATGCTGGGCCTCGACAGTCACGAGCAGGCCTATTTCGTAGGTATCCGCTCTACGTTCTATCGCATAGCCACCATTGTCGGTCAGGGGTTGCTTGTCATGTTGGCAGGTAACCTTGAGGTCCTCACGCGCAATGTGCGCTACTCGTGGAGTCTCATGTTCTATCTGATGGCTGGGTTGTTCATTGCTTTCTGGTTATGGCACCATTACATCCTGCCGAAGCCATCGGAGGACCATCCTACGGCCGGACAGACCGGGGCTGAGATATGGCGTGGCTTTGTCCACACGTTCATCACCTTCTTCCAGAAGCCTCAGGTTATTGCCGGCATCTGCTTCATGCTGTTCTATCGCATGCCTGAGGGACTGCTGGCCAAAGTCAGTGCGCTGTTCCTGATTGACTCGCAGGCTAATGGCGGCTTGGGACTGTCGCCTGCAGAGTATGGTCTGGTGCAGGGTACTGTGGGCATGATTGGCTTGACGTTGGGTGGCATCCTCGGAGGTGTTGTTGCCAGCCGCGACGGATTGAAGCGCTGGCTATGGCCGATGGTATGTGCCATCACGCTGCCCGACCTTGTTTATGTTTATTTAGCCTATATGCTCCCAAGCAGTCTCTGGGTCGTAAACATCTGTGTGTTCCTGGAACAGTTTGGCTATGGTTTCGGCTTCTCGGCTTATATGCTCTACCTTATTTATTATAGTCAGGGCGAGCACAAGACCAGTCACTACGCACTGTGTACGGCCTTCATGGCGCTGTCGATGATGATTCCAGGCTTGTTTGCGGGCGCTCTGCAGGAAGCTGTCGGCTATCCCGTGTTCTTCCTGATTGTCATGTTGGCGTGCGTCATGACCTATGTGGTGACGGCCTTCCTGAAAATCGATCCTGAATTTGGCGTAAAAAAAGAGGAGGCTTAGATACCTAAGCCCCCTTGGAACGATAGATCTACCGCCTTGCTCTGCTGTATGCGTGAGTAGGGCGGTATGTCGTTGGTCACCCATATGTTACCACCGATGACGGAGTGGTGGCCGATGGTGATGCGCCCCAGGATGGAGGCATTGGAGTAGATGGTGACGTGGTCCTCGATAATCGGATGGCGTGGCACGTTCAGCATATTGCCGTTCTCATCGTATTTGAAGCTCTTGGCGCCCAGTGTCACGCCCTGGTAGAGGGTAACGTGGGTGCCGATGATGCACGTCTCTCCAATGACGACGCCCGTGCCGTGGTCAATGGCGAAGTACTCACCAATCTGTGCACCTGGATGGATGTCTATACCTGTTTTCGAGTGCGCCTGCTCCGTGATGATGCGCGGCAGGATGGGAATCTCCATCTTGTGCAGGGCATGGGCGATGCGGTAGTGGGTCATGGCGTTCACCACAGGGTAGCTGAAGATGACCTCGCCATAAGTCTGTGCGGCAGGGTCGTTGTCGAACATCGCCTCAACGTCGGTATACAGCATCCGCTTTATCTCAGGCAGATTGTCGATGAACTGCAGTGCGAGCGTCTGAGCTGAATTTTCGGCATTCCCCTGACATTCTGTACAGAACTGCAGACCACAGGCAATCTGGTGGCGCAGCAACTCATAGAGTTCCTCCATATTGACACCTATGATATAGGACCGCATACGCTCGTCGGCCTGTCGCTTATGAAAGTAGTCGGTGAAGATGATGACCTTCACCAGCTGCACAATGCGCTTAACTTCCTCGACTGAAGGCAATGGCGCTCCTGTGGCAGGCATCATGCTGTCTTCCTTCTCCGTGTGGCCGGCCATGATAGCCACATTGCGCTGTAGTATTTCGTTAATGTCTTTCTTTCCCATCGTGATTTATCTGATAAATAACAGTTCGCGGTATTTGGGCAACGTCCACAGACCATCCTCAACAATCAGTTCCAGTTTGTCAATCTCCTTGCGGATGTCCTCCATCTTGGGGCAGACAGTGTCATGGTACTGGATGGCACGCTCGTGAATGCTCTCAATGCGATTAGCCACGCGTCGGGCATCCGTCAGGTCCTCTACCAGCTGTTCGATTTTTTCCGTGCGTTCGGCAATTTCCTCGATAAGCTTCATGTTACGGCTTGACAGACGTTCGGCCTTCTCAGCAGGGAAGACGTCCTTCATGCCCTGTACGTTCTTGATGAGCTGGCTCTGGTAGTGGGTGGAGACAGGGATGATGTGGTTCATCGACAGGTCACCCAGCACGCGGGCCTCTATTTGCACCGTTTTCACGTACATTTCCCACTTGACTTCATTGCGCGCTTCCAGTTCCTTGCGGTTCATCACCTTGGTGTTCTCGAACATGCGGATGGAAGAGTCGTCGAGATAGTGCTCGAAGATGACGGGGCACGACTTCTCCACGTCCAGTCCGCGGCGGGCTGCCTCTTTCACCCACTCTTCGCTGTAGCCGTTGCCGTCGAAGCGGATGGGCTTGCAGGCCTTAATGTCCTCGCGCAGCACTTCGACGATGGCGTGGAACTTGGCTGTGTGGCCTGTGCCGGTCGTGTATTCCGGTCGCAGTGCAAACTCGGCAATCTTCTGGTCCACGCGCTCCTTGAACGATGTCAGGGCTTCAGCCATTGCAGCGTTCAGCGCTATCATGGCCGAGGCGCAGTTGACGCTGGAGCCTGGGGCGCGGAACTCGAAGCGGTTTCCCGTGAAGGCAAAGGGCGATGTGCGGTTGCGGTCCGTATTGTCGATGATGAGGTCAGGAATCTGCGGAATGTCTATCTGCATACCTTTCTTTCCCTTCAGGGTGAAGAGCTCTGTAGCTTCCGACTCCTCGATCTTATCCAGGAGTTCTGTCAGTTGGGTGCCAAGGAAGCTGGAGATGATAGCTGGGGGAGCCTCGTTGCCGCCTAAGCGGTGGGCATTGGTGGCACTCATGATGGAGGCTTTCAACAATCCGTTGTGACGATAGACGGCCATTAGCGTCTCAACGATGAACGTCACGAAACGTAGCGTTTCGTTGGCCGTGGCCTCGGGGTTCGAGGCATCGGCCTTTCCTGGGGCGTGCAGCAGCACACCGTTGTCTGCGCTCAGACTCCAGTTGTTGTGCTTACCGCTGCCGTTGATGCCGTCAAATGGTTTTTCGTGGAGCAAAACGCGAAAGCCGTGGTTACGTGCCACCTTCTTCATCAGCGACATGAGCAGCATATTATGGTCGACGGCCAGGTTGCACTCCTCAAAGATGGGGGCCAGCTCGAACTGGTTGGGGGCCACCTCATTGTGGCGTGTCTTACAGGGAATGGCCAGCTCCAGTGCCTGTATCTCCAAGTCCTTCATGAACGCCTGCACACGGTCGGGGATGGTACCGAAGTAGTGGTCGTCCATCTGCTGGTTCTTGGCGCTCTCGTGTCCCATCAGCGTGCGGCCCGTCATCAGCAGGTCGGGACGGGCAGAGTAGAGCCCTTCGTCCACGAGGAAGTATTCCTGCTCCCAGCCGAGATTCACCTGTACCTTCGTCACATTGTCATAGAAGTACTGGCAGACATCCGTGGCCGCTTTGTTTACGGCATGCAGGGCGCGCAGTAGCGGAGCCTTGTAGTCCAGTGCTTCGCCAGTATAGGCAATGAAAATGGTGGGGATACACAGCGTGTCATCGATGATGAAGACGGGGCTGGTGGGATCCCAGGCGGAGTAGCCGCGTGCCTCGAAGGTGTTGCGTATGCCGCCGTTGGGGAAGCTGGAGGCGTCGGGCTCCT
>CAZLPO010000021.1:15183-24633 GCA_964561385.1 uncultured Prevotella sp. | reverse complement strand
ATTGTTATCATATTTTTCTGGGTCTTATGGGTCTTATGGGTCTTATGGGTCTTATGGGTCTTATGGGTCCTATGGGACTTATGGGTCTTATAGGTCTTATGGGTCTTATGGGTCTTATGGGACTTATGGGTCTTATAGGTCTTATAGGTCTTATAGGTCTTATGGGTCTTCTAGGTCCTATGGGTCTTATAGGACCTATGGGCCTTAGTGGGCGTGGTGCAGTCGCTTGAGGAGCCAGTCGTAGATGCTGCTTTCCTCTTGGTGCTGTGCCACGGTGAAGGTCATGCGGTCCTCCTTCTCGTTGCCGTACTGGTCGGGGAAGATGATCATGAGATTCTTGCCGGAGAAGTAGTGCTGGAGCTCGTCGGGCAGACGCTCGAGGGCGTTCTTGTAGGAGATGGTGCCCTTACGGGCAGTGACAACGACGAAGAGATGGTCGTCGGCGATATGGGCTGCGAGCTGCGGCAGCTCGTTCCAGTGGACCATCGCGGTGTACTCGGTGCGCATGGACGGATGACGGTTGTTGATGTACTCGGCAATGAGCACGAGCGACTCCTGACGTCCGTGGAACTGTATGCGGCAGTCGAGCTGCTCGGCCAGTCGGCAGAGACGCTCGAGCCAGCGGTGGAAGCCCGGCTCAAACTCAGCGCGGCTGGGCACCGCCACCTGTATGCGGCGCAGGGTGTTGAGAGGCTGCACGAAGCGCGAGAGCATGATCTGACGGTTCAGACCGTTATAGAGGCTCTGCAGGAAGTCGCCCCAGAACTTTGAGTTGCGCTCGGTGTGAACGTGCATGCCGAGGATGATCTCCGAGCAGGCGAACTCGCGGAAGGCGTGCTTGATGCCGTTGGCGATGTTGGTAGCCAGTCGCACCTGTGTCTGCAGGTGCAGGTCAGCGGCGTTGGCCTGCCGCTCTAACTGCTCAAGCAGCCGCAGGCCAGCTTCACGGTGTGTGGCGGCGGCCTCGTCGTCATAGACGACATTCAGGGCTACGAGTCCTTGCTGGCCCCTGGTTGGCTGCTTCTGACTGCCCGACGGCTGCATGAGGATGGCCTGTTCGAGCAGCTGCGGAGCAATCTCGGGGTATTTCACGCAGAGCAGGATGCGCTCCTGCTGGGGCGAATGGGATGAATGGGCTGTCTGGGGCTGTGACTGCGAGAGGACAATCTGCTTGGCGGCGTGCTCGGTCATGAGGGTGGAGATGATACAGGTGACGAGGATCATCATGATGACGCCGTTGAGCATATCGTCGCTGACGAGATAGACGCCGGGTGATACCTCTAAGCGCATGCCCACCATGACCATGGCGATGGCGCCGGCGGCATGGGCGGAGGTCAGACCGAACATCATGTGGCCGTCGCTCTTCGACAGACGGAAGAGCAGACTGGAGAGGTAGGCGGCGACGGCCTTGCCGAAGGTGCCGAAAAAGGCAATGAGCAGTACGATCCACAGCATCTGCGGTCCATCGGCCAGCGTGCGCACGTTGATGAGCATACCGACACCGATGAGGAAGTAGGGTATGAAGAGCGCGTTGCCGATGAACTCGATGCGGTTCATCAGGGGCGACACGCGCGGGATATAGCGGTTGAGGATGAGACCTGAGACGAAGGCACCGAAGATGCCCTCGAGGCCGATGAGGGCGGTGAGCGCGGCATTCAGGAACATGACGGCCATGACGAAGATGAACTGCATGACGGCGTCGCTGTAGCGGCGCAGGAAGTAGCGCGTCAGGTGGGGGATGAGCCACAGCATGGCGGCGATGTAGGCGGCCAGCTTCAGGGCGAAGAAGGGCCAGAACAGCCAGGAGCCCGCGGTGGTACCCGCAGCTGACGCTGCGGGAGTGGTGGCAGTGGTGGCAGTGGTGAAGCTGGCGGCGAGGGCGGCAATCATGACCAGGGCGAAGAAGAGCGCGATCATGGAGGAGCCGACGCTGAGCGTCACGGAGTGGTGGCGCTGCAGACCGTAGCGGCTGACGATGGGGTAGGCGATGAGCGTGTTCGACGCCATGATGCAGCCCAGCAGGAACGAGGCCTGCGGAGAGTAGTGGAGCAGGCTGATGGCCATGACATAGGTGAGACCGAGGGGCACCAGGCAGGTAAGCAGTCCGAAGATGAGGAACTGCTTCTTCTTACGCTTTACGCCCTCCATGTCCATCTCCAGTCCGGCAAGGAACATGATGTAATAGAGACCCACGCGTCCGAAGAGCTCGAACGAGCTGTCGCGCTCCAGGATGTTCAGTCCGTACTGTCCCACGATGACACCGGCGAGCACCATACCGATGATATGCGGTATGCGCAGCTTGCTCATGATGATAGGCGCAAACAGAATCATCAGCAGTACCACGAAGAAGATTATCGTCGGGTCTTGTATCGGGAAATAACTCGCGAAATGTGTCATTCTGCGTGCAAAGGTAGTGATTTTTTTTGCGATATGCAAAAAAATCACTACCTTTGCAGCCAGATTGTAACATTATTAGAGATAGCAAGAATGAAAGTAGCAATTGTAGGCGCTTCGGGCGCCGTGGGCCAGGAGTTCCTGCGCCTGCTTGATGAGAGAAACTTCCCGATGGACGAGTTGGTGCTGTTCGGCTCAGAACGGTCGGCCGGAACGAAATACACGTTCCGTGGCAAGGAGCTGACGGTGAAGCTGCTGCAGCACAACGACGACTTCAGGGATATCGATATCGCCTTCACGAGTGCCGGTGCTGGCACGTCGAAGGAGTTTGCCGAGACCATCACGAAGTACGGCTGCGTGATGATTGACAACTCCAGCGCCTTCCGCATGGACGACGATGTGCCCTTGGTGGTGCCTGAGTGCAACGCCGAGGATGCCCTGAACCGTCCCCGCGGCATCATTGCCAACCCCAACTGCACAACCATCATGATGGTGGTGGTGCTGCAGCCGCTGGAGCAGCTGAGCCACATCAAGCGTATCCGTGTCGCCTCGTACCAGAGTGCCTCGGGTGCCGGTGCTGCCGCCATGGCCGAACTGCAGCAGCAGTACAAGGAGATGGTCGAAGAGGGTGAGGTGAAGACGGTGAAGAAGTTCCCGCACCAGCTGGCCTACAACGTTATCCCGCAGATTGACGTGTTCCAGCCCAACGGCTACACGAAGGAGGAGATGAAGATGTTCAACGAGACACGGAAGATCATGCACACCGATGCCAAGTGCTCGGCCATGTGCGTGCGTGTCAGTTCGCTGCGCAGCCATTCGGAGAGCGTGTGGATTGAGACGGAGCGTCCCCTCGGCGTCGAGGAGGCCCAGCAGGCCATCGCTGCTGCTCCCGGTTGTACGTTGGTCGACGACCCTGCCAACCTGGTTTATCCGATGCCGTTGGAGACGGCCGGCAAGGACGATGTCTTCGTGGGCCGCGTGCGCAAGGACCTCTCTGACGAGAACGGTCTGACCTTCTGGCTCTCCGGCGACCAGATTCGCAAGGGTGCCGCCCTAAACGCCGTGCAGATTGGTGAGTGGCTGATTGAGAACAACGGCCTGAAATAACGTCTTTCGAAATAATCTCTTTCTCGAAATAACGACATACCGGTATAACGTAATAACGAAAACATCGAATCATGAAGAAATTCTTTTTGGCCGCTCTGGCCGTCGTGGCTCTGTTCGCTTGCTCGGGTGAGCGTGAGTATATAACCTATCGTGGCATGTCGCTGGGCATGTCGGCTAAGCTGATGAGCGACTCGCTGCAGCAGCAGGGCCTGGCTCTCGACACCCTCCACACGGGCGAGACCACCATCGTGCTGGCTGACACCGTGGCCCGCAACTTCGTAGTGACGCTGTACCACCATAACGACACCATCACCGACGTGCTGGAGCAGTACTCAGCCACCTATAATGACTCGACAAGCACGCTGTGGCAGACGAAGCACGACGAGCTGGAGAAGGAGTTCGGCTGGCCGAACATGGGTAAGCACGGCGACCTGCATAAGGAGGCTAAGTTCCAGAACGAAAAGGGAACGGTGCTGCTGACACTGCTGAACACCTACTCGCCGACGGTGACCATCCGCTATTCTACCGAGCGGAGAGAGTAGGGGCGCGCACAGCGCGCTGCGCGCTAGTGAATAATGAATAATTAATAATGAAGAATAAAAAGAAGCAAGCCGATTGGCTTGCTTCTTTTTTGTGTCGACACTTGGATTCGAACCAAGGACCCCCACCATGTCAAGGTGATACTCTAACCAGCTGAGCTATGCCGACAGCGTTGTGCGCCTGACAGGACTCGAACCTGCACTTCGGAAGAAACTAGATCCTAAGTCTAGCGCGTCTACCAATTCCGCCACAGGCGCAAAACAGGCTCTGTTGTCATTTGCGGGTGCAAAGGTACGTAAAAAAGTTGAAAGTTGAAAGTTGAAAGTTGAGAATTTTGTGTGTGCGTCGTTTTTTTTTATTTTGTTAACAACTGACGGGCGAACTCGATGATGGTATCCTTGCCCCGTTGGAAGTCGTCTGAGGTCAGGTTGACGCGGTAGTCGGGCTCGATGCCGAACTCCGTGGGCTGACGATCAGGGCCGTACATCGGTACGGCCGAGAAGCGCACGCTCCAGCCGTTGGGCAGTGACGAGCTGAAGGGCATGCCGGCACCGCCGCCCGTATGGTCGCCCACAATCTTGACCTTAGGCATACTCCGCATATAGAGCGTGAACTCGTTGGCAGCCGAATAGACATGGCGGTTGGTGAGCAGACAGACAGGCTTGTGCCAGCGCAGCTGTGACGAGGGCTCGATGTAACGCGGCTCCATGTCGGAGAAATCGCTGTGGCCCTTGCCCGTCTTGTGCTGGATATAGCCTACGAGGGTCTTCTGCTGGGCGAAACGGGCTGCAAACTGCTCGGCGTTGGTCAGGTCGCCACCGCCGTTGTTGCGTATGTCGACGATGAGTGCGTTGCAGGTGATGAGCTCGGAGATCGCCTCGTTGAGGTTTCCCTCGCCGACACCGTTCTGGAACGACTCATAGCGTATATAGCCGATGTTATCGTCGAGGATGCGGTACTTGATGCCGGCGGCAATCTTGTAGTCAGTGCCGAGGTAGATGCGCTCCAGTGAGTCGCTGTAGTTGGTGGGGTAGTCCTCGTGCCACGACCAGTTACGGGCATAGTCGTGGGCCGCTGTGAGGTTGACATGACCGTCGCGCAGTTCGCCGAGCATATCGCTGAGCACCTCGAAGAGCTGCCGGCTGTTCATATCGGCGTTCACGCGTACCTTATATTTCTGATAGACCTCCTGCCAGTCGAGTCCGATCTCATGCTGCTTGTAGTCGAGGAAGCAGTAGTGCTCATCGATGATCTGCCACAGGGCCTCGAAGTTGCCCTCCGGTGTGTCGGGGAACTCGTCCTCGTTGACGCAACTCATCAGTCCTATGAGACTCATGAGGATGAAAAGACTCATGAGTCTTATAAGACCCATAGGACTTATAGGTCTTATAGGACTTATAGGTCTTATAGGACTTATAGGTCTTATAGGACCCATAGGACCCATAGGTCTTATAGGACCCATAGGTCTCATTATTCTCTTCTTCATGGTGTTCTGGTAATTGTGAAGTTACGCACCACGCCAATCATCACGCGGTGGTGATAGACGTGCGACTTCAGGTTGTTGACACGGGCCTGCTGGTAGTGGCCCAAGTAACCGATACGCATGGTCAGATAGCGACTGACGGGACAGTCGAACGACAGCTGCTGGCGCAGGTTGGGCGTGGCGATAAAGGTGACGGGCACCACGTTATGGTCGTAGTTGCCTAATGAGAAAATCTCGTAGTAGGACTGACCGTAGTTAGGACTGAACATCACACCGGCCAGCGGCAGCTGTAGCTCGTAGCGCAGACGACACCGGCGGTGTAGCAAGGGGAAGGTGTAGGAGGCGGCTCCCGTGGGCATGAACTGCAGGGAGAACCGTCCCTGTGCGGGGTTGTTGCTGTTGGCGGTGTTGTAGATGACACCGATGTTGGCGGCCGCCATGCCGCCGGCCTGCAGGCACCATGCGCCGAGGTGCCACTGGCGGAGTCGTCCCAGCAAGAAAGTGTAGTCGCCCTGCAGCTCCTCGCGTATGCCCGACCGGTCATCGGCCGAGGCGAAGTTCAGCTCATGTTCCTTTAGTGTCGCCCACAGGCGTCCGTCTTTCCGGAGCTCGGCCGTTGTGAGGAAGGACAGTCCGAGACCGCTGAATTTCTCTTGTGACAGGTAGGTGTCGAGGATGTTAGTGCTGCCGACGCCCACCTGGGTGGTTACCTCACGGGCGGTGAGGGGGGAGGAAGGAGAGGGGGACGCCTCCTGGCTGTTGGCGCTGCCAACAGCCAAGAGCCAGCCGCCAAGAGCCAGCCGCCAGCATCTGCCGTAAGATACCCATTTAGAAGTCATCATCGCTGAAAAGGCTTGTCTGTTCGGTTGAGTGGGGGTGGGGGGAAGCTGGGAGCTCTGGGGCTTCTGGGACCTCTGGGAGTTCTGGGTCCTCTGGGACGTCTGGGACGTCTGGGAGTTCTGGGGGTTCTGGGAAGCGGGTGGGAGGCAGTTCCGTGATGCTCTCTATCTGATAGGTGCTGAGGCGCTTGCCCTTGGCCTTGAAGCCCTTGACGGTGATGAACTGCTCGACGTCCACCTCCTCGGAGCCACGGAAGGCATCGGCACCGCCGTAGGTCACCTGGAGGCGCGGATAGACCTGGTCGGTGAGCAGGATGAGTTTTGAGGCGATGTTCTCGCCGAGGAAGTTCTGCTTACGTTTCGCGGCCTCCATGATGAATCGCTTGACGTAGGGGTAGCCCTGGTTGTCGGCATCCCAGAGGACGGCACTCCACACCTTGTCCTGCTCCCACTTCTCGATGCGCAGGATGTTCGCCTCGTAGTGGTTGTTGACGTCGAAGTTGGTGAGGTAGAAGTCACCGTTGTCTAGAATGACGAGTATCTGGTCGTCGTCGTAGAACTCACCCAGTAGAGTGCCGTGCTCGTCGTAGTTCAGGCGGTTGACATCGGGGTCGAACCACACCTTACGGCCGCCCAGCGTGGAGTGGCCGTGGCTCTTCAAACCAATGCGGTGGACGGGGTACTTCGTCAGGAGGTTACCTTTCGAGGCCCGGCCCTTGATCATGATCTCCGAGAAATCCTTGTCGGCGAAAATCTTCTTCAGCTTCGGATTGGGTTCCAGCGTTACCTTGATGACCTCGGCCTCGCCGTTGGGGTTGGCGGTGAAGTACATCACCTTCGAGCCCGCCGTGCCTTGAGTCAGGTCATACTCCTTGTCGCGGGTCATGCTGGTCACGTTGAAGCGCTTGATGTAGCAGGGACCCTTCTTGCCGTCGCGATAGACGACGTTATAGATGGTACGGGTGTCGTTCTTCTTGAACACCTGCAGGTGGAGTACGTTCTTGCCGACGAAGAGCTTTTCGGCCACGCGCACCACCTTATACTTACCGTCGCGGTAGAAGATGATGATGTCGTCGATGTCGGAGCAGTTGCAGACATACTCGTCCTTCTTCAAGCTCGTGCCGATGAAACCGTCCGTACGGTTGATATATAGCTTCTGGTTGGCCTCGGCCACCTTCGTTGCCTCGATGGTGTCGAAATTGCGTATCTCCGTCATGCGCGGATGGTCCTTGCCGTACTTGTCCTTGAGGAACTGGAACCAGTTGGCCGTCACCTCGACCATGTTGGCTAGGTCACGGTCTATCTCATCGATCTCGGCCTTGATACGGGCCATCAGCTCATCGGCCTTGTCCTTGTTGAACTTCAAGATGCGCTGCATCTTGATCTCCAGCAGTTTCAGGATGTCGTCCTTCGTTACCTCGCGCACCAATTGTGGGTAGTAGGGTGTCAGTCGCTCGTCGATATGCTCGCAGACGGCATCGATGTTTGGCGCCTGCTCGAACTTCTTATCCTTGTAGATGCGCTCCTCGATGAAGATTTTTTCCAGGGAATAGAAGTGTAGCTGTTCCAGCAGCTCGCCGCGACGGATCTCCAGTTCCTGACGGATGAGGTCCTTCGTGCGGTCGACGCTGTGGCGCAGCACGTCGCTGACGGTGAGGAACTGCGGTTTTTGTCCGCTGATGACGCAGCAGTTCGGGGAGATGTTGATCTCGCAGTCGGTGAAGGCATAGAGGGCGTCGAGCGTCTTGTCGCTGGAGGCACCCGGCATGAGGTGTACCTGTATCTCTACCTGTGCCGAGGTGAGGTCATCGACGCGCTTAGCCTTGATTTTCCCCTTCTCGATGGCCTTGGTGATGCTCTCGCAGAGCGTCGAGACGGTCTTCGAGTAGGGTAGCTCGCGGATGACCAGCGTCTTCTGGTCGAGCTTCTCTATCTTGGCGCGTACCTTCAGCACACCGCCGCGCTGTCCGTCGTTGTACTTGCTGACGTCGATGGAGCCACCCGTCTGGAAATCGGGATAGAGCTGGAACGGCTCGTCGTGCAGGTAATGGATGGCGGCATCGCAGAGGTCGCAGAAGTTATGGGGCAGAACCTTTGACGAGAGACCGACGGCGATGCCCTCTGCACCCTGTGCCAGCAGCAGCGGGAACTTCACAGGCAGTGTGATGGGCTCCTTGTTACGGCCGTCGTAGCTGAGCTGCCATTCCGTTGTCTTGGGGTTGAACACCGTGTCGAGGGCAAACTTCGACAGGCGCGCCTCGATATATCGCGGTGCGGCGGCATGGTCGCCGGTGAGGATATTTCCCCAGTTTCCCTGCGTGTCGACAAGCAGGTCTTTCTGTCCCAGCTGCACCAGGGCATCGCCGATGGAGGCATCGCCATGGGGATGGAACTGCATGGTATGTCCCACGATGTTGGCCACCTTGTTGTATCGGCCGTCGTCCATGCGCTTCATGGAGTGCATGATACGTCGCTGCACGGGCTTGAAACCGTCCTCGATGTTCGGCACGGCACGTTCGAGAATGACATAGCTGGCGTAGTCAAGGAACCAGTTCTGGTACATGCCCGAGAGGTGGTGTACGGCGGCCGCGTCAAAGCGGTTGACAGGCTTATAGTCGGAGTGGGCCTCCGAGGTATCCGAAGATTCCTGGGGGTCCGGATTATCGGGAGTTTCCGGGGTTTCCGGAAGTTGGTTGTCTTTGAGTTCGTCGTCCATATCGGTTGGTTAGTTGTTTTTTTCTACTCACTTTCGGCTGCTGTCCGAAGAATCTCGGAGAGCGTCGGGTGGATGTGCACCATGTCGCGCAGCTGACTGACGGTGGTGTCGCGGCACATCAGCACGCTGACCTCCTGCACGATGTCGGCGGCATGGGCACCATAGGCATGACAGCCGAGGATGCGGTCGTCAGCACCGCTGAAGAGCTTGAGCATGCCCTCCGGCTCATTCATGGCCAGGGCCTTGCCGTTGGCTCGCCAGAAGGCCTTGCGGCAGCGGTAGCCCGCAGCTGACGCGGTGATGCCCGCAGCTGACGCTGCGGGAGTGGTGGCGGTCTTCAGCTGGTCCTCGGTGGGACCGACGCAGGCAGC
>CAZLPO010000021.1:0-15083 GCA_964561385.1 uncultured Prevotella sp. | reverse complement strand
CTGCGGGAGTGGTGGCGGTCTTCAGCTGGTCCTCGGTGGGACCGACGCAGGCAGCCTCCGGGTCGGTGAAGATGGCAGCCGGCATGATGTCGAAGCGGATGGTGTCAGGGCGACCGAGGATGTTGTTCACAGCCCGGACGGCCTGCATCTCGGCGGCATGGGCCAGCATCTGACGGCCGTTGACATCGCCGATGGCATAATATTTACTATTTGACAATTTACTATTTACAATTTGGAAGTTGTCATCAACGGGGATGGCGCCGTTTGGGGCGGTGGTGATGCCGGCAGCCTCGAGGTTGAGGCCCTCTGTGCGCGGTTTGCGGCCTGTGGCCATCAGGATGATGTCGGCATCGATGTCGGCGAGTGACTGCACGGCCGTCTTCATGTGGAAGTTGATGCCGCGTTTCTCCATGAGCTTGCGCAGGCGCTTGGCGATGTCACTGTCGAGGGCTGGCAGACACTCCTTCAGGTATTCGATGACCGTCACCTCGGTGCCGAAGCGCTGGAAGACGGAGGCGAACTCCATGCCGATGACGCCCGCACCGATGATGGTGAGGCGCTTGGGCTGCTCCTCCAGGGCGAGCAGACCGGTGCTGTCCACGACGCGCGGGTCGGTCCTGACGCCCTCTATCGGCAGCCACTTGGTCTCGGAGCCTGTGGCGATGATGATGTTTGGGGCGGTGTAGGTTTCGTTTGTTGCGATGGAATCGCAACAAACGGAATGAGGACCGACGAACGAGGCCTTGCCCCGGACCAGGGTGATGTTCGGATGCGAGAGGATGGTCTCGACACCCTGACGCAGCTGGGGCACGACGGCGGCCATGCGCTGGCGGGCCTCGTCGAAGCTCTTGGCGTGGACGTAGGTCTTCGTGGGGATGCAGCCGACATTGAGACAGGTGCCCCCGACGGGTCCTTCCTCGAAGAGGGTCACCTTCAGTCCCTGCTTGGCGGCGTATTCAGCAGCGCGGTAACCGCCTGGACCCGCACCGATGACGATCAGATCAGTTTTCATGATGCATTGCACGATAGGTGGTTACAGGGTGTTTGGCAGCCAGCACATCGTCGACACGACCGATGGGCGTGGTGTGGGGCGCCGACTTCACCAGTTCCGGGCCGCTCTTGGCCTCCTCGGCAATCTGTCGCATGACAGCGATGAAGCCGTCGAGCGTCTCACGCGACTCGTTCTCCGTGGGCTCAATCATCAGACTCTCATGGAACAGCAGGGGGAAATAGATGGTGGGGGCATGGTAGCCGTAGTCGAGCAGACGCTTCGCCACGTCCATCGTCGTCACGCCCGTACTCTTATCCTTTAAGCCGTCAAAGACGAACTCATGACAGCACAAGCCGTCGATGGGCAGTTCATAGACATCCTTGAGCGACTCCTTGATGTAGTTGGCATTGAGCACAGCCAACGGTCCCACCTCCTTTGCGTGCTCACGGCCCAATGAGAGGATGTAAGCGTAGGCACGCATCATCACGGTATAATTACCATGATAGGGCGACACCACGGGGAAGTACTGCTGCAACCCTTCGCGTACGCCGACAGGACCGCTGCCGGGACCGCCGCCGCCATGAGGCGTGGAAAAAGTCTTGTGCAGGTTGATATGCATGACGTCGAACCCCATGTCACCCGGACGACAGGCGCCCAGCATGGGGTTCAGGTTCGCCCCGTCGTAATACATCAGTCCACCGCAGTCGTGGATGAGCTTGGCAATCTCGGGAATGTGCGTCTCGAATAGACCCAGCGTGTTGGGATTGGTCATCATCATGGCGGCGATACTATCGCCTTCTAGATGAATCAGACGCTCCAGATCTTCGAGAGAGACCAGGCCTCTGTCATCAGACTTCACCTCGATGATCTCCAGTCCGCAGACGGCGGCCGAGGCGGGGTTGGTGCCGTGGGCGCTATCGGGCACGATGACCTTCTTGCGCTGCAGATCGCCACGTGAGCGGTGGTAGTTATCGATGGTCATCAGTCCCGTCAGCTCACCATGCGCACCGGCATAAGGCTTGAAGGTGAAGTGGTCCAGTCCCGTGAGGGCACAGAGTGACTTCTCTAAGAGGGTCACCAACGCCCCGGCTCCCTCTGCCGTCTCAGCCGGCTGTTCGGGATGCAGGTTCTGGAACTGCGGCAGTGCCGCCATCTCCTCGTTGATCTTCGGGTTGTACTTCATGGTGCACGAGCCAAGAGGATAGAAGCCCGTATCAACACCAAAGTTGTTGTTCGAGAGATTGGTGTAATGGCGCACCACGGTGAGCTCGTCGCACTCGGGGAGGTTGGCCTCCGACTGACGACAGAGGTGCGGCGGCAGCTCATAGTTGCCGAAACGGTTCTTAGGCAGACTGTACCCTTTGCGCCCCTCCTTGGAGAGCTCAAAGATCAGATTTCCATATAGTCGATTGTTCATAGGGCTGCTATCTTTACGAGGTTATCGATTTCTTCCTTCGTGCGCTTCTCGGTCACGGCCAGAAGGAGACCGTCCTCGAGTTTCACGCCACCTAAGAAGCCGGCTTCGATGAAACGCTGGTAGAGCGTGTCCACGTCACCATCGTACTTCACGTAGAACTCATTGAAGAACGGTTGTTCGTAGGCCAGCTGGAAACGGCCTGTCTTCAGCAGCTCGTCACAAAGATAATGGGCTCCCGCGTAGGACAGCTGTGCAGCCTCCTTCAGTCCCTGCCTGCCCATCAGCGACATGTAGATGGTCACAAAGAGTGCCATGAGCGACTGGTTGCTGCAGATGTTCGAGGTGGCCTTCTGGCGGCGGATATGCTGCTCGCGGGCCTGGAGGGTGAGCACGAAGGCACGCTGATCCCTGTTGTCTTTCGTCATGCCGACGATGCGGCCCGGCATTTTTCTAATCAGCTTCTCCGTGCAGCACATATAGCCCACATACGGACCACCGAACTGCATGGGGATACCTAAACTCTGACCATCGCCCACAGCAATGTCGGCGCCCCACTCGCCGGGTGTCTTCAGCACGGCGAGGTCGGCAGCGACGCTGTTCATGATCAACAGGGCTTTTTGTTCGTGGCAAGCATCGGCCAGACCGGTATAGTCCTCGATGATGCCATAGACGTTCGGCTGTTGCACGATGACGCCGGCGACACCCTCAAAAGATAAGAGTTGAGAGTTAAGAGTTAAGAGTTGGGAGAGGTCGGTAACGCCGTCTTTGGCGGGGATGGTCACCAACTCTATGCCGTGATGCAGGGCGTAGGTATCGACCACCTCGCGGGTCCTGGGGTTGACGGTGGCCGATACCAGCACCTTGTTCTGTTTCTTACCAGCAGCCACGGCCATCATCATGGCCTCGGCGGTGGCGGTGGTGCCGTCGTACATCGACGCATTCGAGATGTCCATGCCTGTGAGCTCGGCCATCATCGACTGGTACTCGAAGATATAGTGCAGGGTGCCCTGCGAGATCTCTGCCTGATAGGGTGTGTAGGAGGTCAGGAACTCGGAACGCTGCACGAGGTTGGGGATGACCGAAGGGGTGTAGTGGTCGTAAACGCCAAAGCCGGCGAAGCACGTCAGCTGACGGTTCCGAGAACCCAGCTTCTCGAAGACATCGCGCACCTCCAGTTCGCTCATCTCCGACGGCAACTGGTAGTCGCCCTTGAAGCGGATGCTGTCGGGAATCTGGGCATAGAGGCCATCAAGGCTCTCCACACCCACCTTCTCCATCATCGTCTTCAGGTCCTCGTCTGTGTGGGGGAAGAACTTATGGGTCATATGGGTCATATGGGTCTTATGGGTCTTATAGGTCCTATGGGTCTTATGGGACTTATAGGTCTTATAGGTCTTATAGGTCTTATAGGTCCTATGGGTCTTATCCGCAGAAGGCGGCGTAGGCCTTGGCATCCATCAGGTTGTCGAGCTCGGCCTTGTCGGAGAGTTCCACTTTGATGATCCAGTTCGCATAGGCGTCCTCGTTCACGAGCTCAGGCTGGTCGTCCAGGGCCTCGTTGACCTCCACGACCGTGCCGCTAACGGGCGACATCAGATCGCTGGCGGCCTTGACGCTCTCCACGGCACCGAACTCCTCGCCAGCCGTTACCTCGTCGTCCACATCGGGCATGTCGACATACACCACGTTGCCAAGGGCGTTCTGGGCATAGTCCGTGATACCCACATAACCATAGTCACCTTCTACTCTTACATATTCGTGCGACTCTGAGTAGTAGAGTCCTTCAATAACCTTTGCCATTATTTCTTGTATTTTTTAGTATAGAATTGTTTTTTGATAACCTTGCCGGGGAAGACCTTTTTGCGGATCTGTATCTGTACCTCGGTGTCGAGCTTGGCATACTGCGCATCGACGAGCGCCATGCAGACGCTCTTGTCCGTCGAGATGGTGTGGTAGCCCGTGGTCACCTCGCCGATGGGTTCGCCGTCCATGTTCAGCACCGTGTAGCCGTGGCGGGGGATGGCCTTGTCGAAGAGCTCAATGCCCACCAGCTTCTTGGCCGGTCCCTCTTCCTTCTGCTTGAGAAGCGCCTCCTTGCCGATAAACTCTGGCTTGTCGAACTTCACGAACATCGTCAGTCCGGCCATCACGGGGGTGATGTTCTCGGACAGCTCGTCACCATAGAGCGGCAGTCCCACCTCGAAGCGCAGGGTGTCGCGGCAGCCGAGACCGCAGGCCTGCACGCCGGCGGCAATCAGCTTGTCCCAGCACGAACGGATATAGTCATGCGAACCATAGATCTCAAAGCCGTCCTCACCGGTATAGCCTGTGCGGGAGATGAGAGGAGCCACCCCCTGTCCCTCCAGAGGGGTGTCGATAGTCTTGCAGGTGTAGAAGACAAGGTCGCTGCAGGGGATGCCGAGCACCGTCTCCATGATATGCTCCGACTCTGGTCCCTGGATAGCTATCTGACCGTAGAGGTCGGACTCGTTCTTCAACACGATGTCATAGCCCTTGGCATGCTCCTCCATCCACGCCCAGTCCTTGTCGATGTTCGAGGCGTTGATGACGAGGAAGAAGTCGTTGTCGCCGAGCTTGTACACCAGGAGGTCGTCGACCGTTCCGCCGTTCTCGTAGCACATCATGCCATAGAGGATTGTCCCTGTGGCCATGCCCGTCACGTCGTTGGTGAAGATGTGGTTCACATAGCGCTCGGCATCCTGGCCCTTGACCGTGACCTCGCCCATGTGGGAGACGTCGAACAGGCCGGCATGCTCGCGGACGGCCATGTGCTCGGTGGCGATGCCCGCACTCTGGTAGAGCAGGGGCATGTCGAAACCGCCGAAGGACACCATCATGGCCTGTTGCAGGAGATGCTTGTCGTGCAGGCAGGTCTCTTTGTCTCTTTTCCTAAGTTCTTGTCTTATTGCCATAGCTTATTGTATGATTTTGATAAAGTCCTCATCCAGATAGGTCTTCTCTATCTGCCTGATGGCCGCCACCTCATCGGCTGACAGCACGTACTCGTCCTCGCAGAGGGTGCGCCTGATGGTTGTCTTGATCTCCTCGAGACTCAGCGGCGTATGGTCCTTGAGCAGTGTGATGCGCTGGCGGACACTCTCCACCCCTTTCCGTTGCAGTTTCTCCTGACTGGGCGTGATGGCGTTTGTCATGTGTGCCATGTCGGTGTCATAGAGCATGGTGCTGTGGACGATGCTGTGTCCCGCCACCTGGTAGCAGGCCGTGCCGCACACTTTCCGCCCGTCTATCATGATGTCATTATGACGGGTGCCAACGGCCGCGATGCCCATCTTGCGCAGTACTAGCAGTACCATGCCCACAAAGCGGTTGAAGGCGAAACCGACCTGCTCGCCGGCGGTGACGAACGACAGCATCAGATTGTCGCGGTCGGCATAGACGCAGCCACCGCCGCTCTTGCGGCGATAGACGTGGATGCCATGCTCCTGACAGTAGGCAATGTTCACCTCGTTGCCGGCCACCTGGTTTCGTCCGAAGATGACACTTGGTGCCACCTGCCACATGAAGAAACACTCCGGCTCGTCCAGACGGCGGGCGATGAACTCCTCCGTGGCCAGATAGAAGGACAGCCTGTGTTCGTCCTTGTCAGGTATGACGATATACTTCATGTATCCGGTTAGCAGTAATGGTTTGCAAATATATGATTTTTTTATGTAATCTGCAAGTTTTTTCCGATGAAAAACACGTGGTAAGTGAAAATAATTGTGTATCTTTGCACCCAAATGACAATATAGTTTGTGGAACAGAACGAATTAAGACTACTCAGTAGCATTAGATATCCCGATGACTTGCGCAAACTGAACGTGGAGCAGCTGCCACAATTGTGCGATGAGTTGCGACAGGACATTGTCAACGAACTATCGGTGAATCCGGGGCATCTGGCATCCAGCCTGGGCGTGGCGGAGATTACCGTTGCCCTGCATTATGTCTATAACACCCCTGAGGACCGTATCGTGTGGGACGTGGGCCATCAGGCTTACGGACACAAGATACTGACAGGTCGGCGTGAACTCTTCTCTACGAATCGCAAGCTGGGTGGACTCCGACCGTTCCCGTCGCCCGAGGAGAGTCCGTACGACTCGTTTGTCTGCGGACATGCCTCGAACAGCATCTCGGCAGCCCTGGGCATGGCCATTGCCGCGAAGAAGACGGGCAACGAGGGTCGCCATGTCGTGGCTGTCATCGGTGACGGGGCTATGTCGGGCGGTCTGGCCTTCGAGGGACTGAACAACGTGTCGTCCAGTCCTAACGACCTGCTCATCATCCTGAACGACAACGATATGTCCATCGACCATGCCGTGGGCGGCATGCGCCAGTACCTGTTGAACCTGAGCACCAACGAGACCTATAACGCCATCAAGTTCAAGGCGAACAGATGGCTTACCCGCAAGGGGCTGATGAGCGATGCCCGTCAGAACGGCCTGCAGCGTCTGGCCAATGCCTTCAAGAGTGTCATTGCCCAGCAGCAGAACATCTTTGAGGGCATGAACATCCGTTATTTCGGACCGTTTGACGGACATAACGTGAAGGAGCTGGTGCGCATCCTTCGGCAGATGAAGGACATGAAAGGCCCGAAGCTGCTGCACCTGCATACGAAGAAGGGACATGGCTATGCGCCGGCCGAGAAGGATGTCACCATCTGGCATGCGCCGGGTAAGTTCGACCCTGAGACGGGCGAGCGTATTGTGGACCGTGACCCTAACAAACCCCAGAAATACCAGGATGTCTTCGGACACACGCTGTTGGAACTGGCTGAGCAGAACCCCCGCATTGTAGGGGTGACACCGGCCATGCCTACCGGCTGTTCGATGAACATCATGATGGAGAAAATGCCCTGCCGGACGTTTGACGTGGGCATTGCCGAAGGTCATGCCGTCACCTTCTCGGCCGGTATGGCCAAGGACGGCCTGCAGCCGTTCTGCAATATCTACTCGGCCTTCGCCCAGCGGGCCTATGACAACATCATCCATGATGTGGCCATCCTGCGACTGCCGGTAGTACTCTGTCTGGACCGTGCCGGACTGGTCGGTGAGGACGGAGCTACGCACCATGGTGCCTTCGACCTGGCCGCCCTGCGTCCCATCCCCAACCTGACCATCTGTTCGCCGATGGATGAGCATGAGCTACGGCGACTGATGTACACGGCACAACTGCCCGACAAGGGACCGTTTGTCATCCGCTATCCCCGTGGCGGCGGTGTGCTGAAGGACTGGCGCTGTCCGTTTGAGGAGATTCAGGTCGGCACCGGCCGTAAGCTGCGTGACGGCACCGATGTGGCCGTGCTCTCCATCGGACCGATAGGCAACGAAGTGGCTAAGGCCATCAAACAAATCTCTATCTCTCCATCTCTCCACCTCTCTGTCGCCCACTACGACATGCGCTTCCTGAAGCCGATTGACGAGACAATCCTTGACGAGGTGGGCCGTCGGTTCAAGCGTATCGTCACCGTGGAGAACGGTGTCAGGAACGGTGGACTGGGCTCCGCTGTCGTCGAGTGGATGAACGACCACGGCTACCAGCCGCAGGTGATACGCCTGGGACTGCCCGACGACCGGTTTGTGGAGCATGGTACCGTGGCTGAACTGCAGCAGCTGGTGGGACTGGATCCAGAGAGTATCATCAGAACGATTACCCATCACCTATCACCTAACAACCCATAATATGAAGATAGTGATTGCCGGCGCCGGTGCCGTAGGTACCCATTTGGCCCGTCTGCTCTCAGGCGAGAAGCAGGACTGTGTGCTCATCGACGAGGGCGAGGAGCGGCTGGCTGCCGTCGCCGAGTATGACGTGATGACGCTTCAGGCGTCGCCCACCAGCATCCAGGCCCTGAAGGATGCCGGTGTGCAGGGTGCTGACCTCTTTGTCGGTGTGACCACCGAGGAGACCATCAACGTTGACTGCTGTATCCTGGCCCATGCCCTTGGCGCCAAGAAGACGGTGGCGCGTATCGACAACTACGAATATCTGTCGCCGCAGAATCTGGAGTTCTTCCGTAAGCTGGGCATCGACAGCATGGTCTATCCCGAGGTGCTCGCTGCCGTTGATATCGTCAACGGACTGAAGATGTCATGGGTACGTCAGCGTTGGGATGTGCATGGCGGTGCCTTGGTGCTGCTTGGCATCAAGATGCGCGGTCAGGCAGAGATACTGAACCAGCCGCTGAAGGACCTCTGCGGTCCTGACGACCCTTATCATGTGGTGGCTATCAAGCGTGGCGACGAGACGATTATCCCGGGCGGTCTTGACGTGCTGAAGGTGAGCGACCTGGCCTATATCATGACGACGAAGGACTATATCCCCTATATCCGCAAGATTGTGGGCAAGGAGCATTATACCGATGTACAGAACGTCATCATCATGGGTGGAGGCAAGACGGCCGTCAGAGCTGCCCTGACGACGCCCGACTACATGAGTGTCAAGATTATCGAGCAGGATGCGGCACGGTGTGAGCGTCTGAACCAGTTGCTGGAGGACAACCCGGCGATGGTGATCCATGGCGACGGCCGTGACATGGCGCTCCTGCAGGAGGAGGGCATCCGTAACACCCAGGCGTTTGTGGCGCTGACGGGTAATGCTGAAACCAACATCCTGGCGTGTCTGTCGGCCAAGAAGCTGGGGGTGAGGAAGACCGTTGCCATGGTCGAGAACCTGGACTATGTGTCGATGGCCGAGAGTCTTGACATCGGTACCATTATCAATAAGAAGACCATTGCCGCCAGCCGTATCTTCCAGATGATGCTGCAGGCAGACGTCCATAACTTGCGCTCGCTGATGGTTGTCGATGCCGATGTGGCCGAGTTCATCGCTACCGAGGGCTCACGCGTCACCCGCCATCCTGTCAAGGACCTTAATCTGCCTGTGGGCGTCACCATCGGCGGTCTTGTGCGTGATGGTGTCGGTATGCTGGTCAATGGTAACTCGCAGATTATGGCCGGCGACAGCGTCATGGTGTTCTGTCATGAGCAGAAGCTGAAGAGCATAGAGAAGTACTTCAAGAAGAACACACTATGGTAAACTTCCGCATCATCTGGAAAATCATCGGCTCCCTGCTGTTCATCGAGGCCTTCTTCATGGCTTGGTGCCTGGGGGTGGCCGTTTGGGCGGGTGAGGACGACACACTGGCCTTCCTGCTCTCGATGATACTGACGGCAGGCAGCGGATTCCTCTTTCTGTTCCTTGGTCGGAAGGCCGAGAATGCCCTGAACCGGCGTGATGCCTATGTCGTGGTCACGCTGGCATGGGTCATCTTCTCCTTCTTCGGGATGTTCCCCTTCCTGATACACGGGTCTATCACGAGTCTTGTCGATGCCTATTTCGAGACGATGTCGGGCTTTACGACGACTGGTGCCACCATCATCGATGACCTGGGGATACTGCCGCATGGCATCCTCTTCTGGCGTTCGCTGATGCAGTGGATAGGCGGTCTCGGAATCGTGTTCTTCACCATTGCCATCCTGCCGTCGCTGGTGGGGGGAAGTGTGAAGGTGTTTGCCGCAGAGGCGACGGGCCCCATCCGTGCGAAGATGCACCCGCGACTGACGACTAACGCCAAGTGGATTTGGTCTGTCTATCTGCTGCTCACCATCTGCTGCGGCATTGCCTTCTGGTTCTGTGGCATGGACTGGTTCGAGGCCACGAACTACTCGATGACGACGACGGCCACGGGTGGTTTTACCATTCATAACGAGGGGCTGATGTTCTTTCATTCGGCTTCCATCGACTATGTGTGCATCCTGTTCCAGTTTCTGTCGGGCGTGAACTTCACCTTATTATATATGGTGGTCGTGAAGATGCGCCCCAAGGCGTTGGTCCACAACTCGGAGTTCAAACTCTACTTCTTTGTTGTTGTCGCCGTGACGGCCTGGCTGACCTGTCTGCTGTTCATGCGCATGGGCTATGACCTGGAGCTGGCTTTCCGTCAGGCCCTGTTCCATGTGGTGTCGTTCATCACGACGACGGGAATGTTCAACGATGATGTGGGCAACTGGCCACATATCACGTGGGTGGTGCTGGGTGTTGTCATGTACCTCGGTGCCTGTGCCGGCAGTACCAGTGGCGGCTTCAAGTGCGTGAGGTGTGTGATGCTCTTGAAGACCCTGCGTAACAACTTCCGTCAGATTCTGCATCCGAATGCCGTGCTGCCGGTGAAGATCAACGGCCAGAGCGTTCCTCAGTCGAAACTCGTGTCGCTGCTGGCCTTCTCGGCACTGACCGTGCTGATGATGCTTGTCACGATAACCATCATGCTCGTCTCCGGCATTGACAATACCAATGCCGTTGTCATCGCACTGAGCAGTGTCAGTAACGTTGGTCCCAGCCTGTCTAACCACGTGGGAGCAGCCATCTCATGGGCGATGCTGCCTGACTACATCAAGTGGGCGTTGTGCCTGCTGATGCTCATGGGACGACTGGAAATCATGACGGTGCTGGTGCTCTTCACCCGCTCTTTCTGGAAAGAAAACTAAGACACGATGTATCTGTTCAGACCATTTGAGAAGTCGGCACTCAACCAGCTGGCGCGTGAGAAGAAACAGCGCTTTCTGGGCAAGGAGAATTACCAGCGCTTTGGCAACGGCTTTCCGTTGCTGGTCAGGCGTCTGCGCGTCAGCCAGTGCCAACTGTTGCAGATCCGTCCGTCCGCGGAGGCGATGCGCCGCCATGGTGCGTTCCTCGGGAACGCCGAGTTGTGGTATGCCGCCAGTGGCGGACAGCAACAGGTACGTGAGGGTGATGTGTTCTTCATGCCTGTGGACTGCCGTGACGGTCTCCATGCCGATCACCGTGTCGGCTACCGGCTGTTGCAGGACGAGGGGGTGCAGCTGGCCACCTGTCCGTTCTTTACGACCTCCATCTACGACCTTGATGACCCGATGACCATCGACTATTCTGAGCTCGACTCTTTCGTGCTGCTCAACGGTTTGCAGGGCTCGGCTGAGGTAGCCGACGACAGCGGGCAGCGCCTGCTGTTCCTTGAGGGCGATGCCTTGGTCGTTCCCGCTTCCGCCAAGCATATCCGGGTGGAGGGAACCATCAAGTTTCTGGAAACTTATATTTAAGCCTTTTGTCGGGAGTTGCTCTCTTCTGCTGAGGCGGACTGAGGATCGAGGTACTGGCTGATGTCTGTCTGCAGGCGGCGGAAGGGTTCGCTCGTCATGTAACCGTTGTTCTTCTTGAGCATGACCTTGATGTCCTGCAGCGAGTTCTCGTAACACGACATCTCATTCCGCTTCTGTGTCCGGTGGGCCATTGCGTGGTAGATCTCGTTCTGTCGTTCCTGACGCAGCAGGTTGCAGACCTTCGAGAGGATGGGAGAGACAACGGTGTCGAACAGATGGTGCCCCTGTATATAAAGATAGGTGGTCTGAGGTGTGACACCCAGACGTCGCAGGTCGTCCTTGGTCTTCAGGTACTCGTCCTTACCGTCGGGGAACAGCCGCTGCAGGTCACGTATCTTCGTGCCCACCTTCCGCCGCACGTTCTGCAGCGACGGTGCGGGGTTCTGGACGTTGAAGCCGCCAGGGTCGGCTATGCGGTTCAGGTCGGTAATGGTGAACTTCGGGTACTGTCCGTTGCGGTAGAGCATGATAGACCAGACGAACAGCGGGAAAATGGCTTCGCTGAAGTCGGCGAAGTACTGTCGGAAGTCGAAGATGCGGTGGTCGTTCAGCGTGACGGCGACACAGACGTTATGCAGTGACGGGGCGTAACACTGGTAGTTCTCGATAGCATAGACATAGGTATGGAACACATAGGGACTGTCCAGGACACGGCGCGACTGGAAGGTGGCTCTCTGCAGCAGGTAGTCGTAGTCGGCATCGACGCACGCAATCATGTCGCGTCCCAAGGGCTCGCCTTCGAGGAAGTTCATCAGCACCGATTTCTTACCACGTGTGAGGTTGCCTTTTGAGGGTAGCATAACCTCGAAGTAACGCTTGTCGTCCTCGAAGTCACTGAGCACCGTCCGCCAGAAGTAGATATCGTCATAGCTCTCGACGTAGGCCACAATCCTGCGTCGTGCCTTCTTGGAGGTCAGTGCATTGGCCGCCTCGAAATACCTGGAGTTGAGATTGTCCCTTAGGCGACCGCTCATACCGTAATATCGGAAACCTCCGTCACGCTGTCTATCCAGCCGTTCATGACGACGGCGGGAGAGTGGGTGGTCAGGATAATCTGTACGTATGGGTTCAGTTCCAGACAGAGGTCAATAAGACGCTTCTGCCACTCAATGTGCAGGCTAACCTCCGGCTCGTCCATGAAGAGGACATAAGGCTGTTCGTCCTCGACGAGAACCGTGAGCAGGATGGCCAGCATCTGTTTCTCGCCGCTGCTGAGCTGGTAGGGCGATAACACCTCGCCAATCTGTGAGAAGCGTATCTCGTTCTCCGCGCGTACAATCTTCTTGCCGGTTTCCTGGAACAGGTCGTCGATGATGTCTTGGAAGCGTGTCTTCTTCTGACTCAGCTGCTGGGCGGCGTCCATATTGCCTGCCTGCAGCTGTTCGATGATGCGGTTGCCGATGTTCACCTGATAGTCCAGGTATTTACGCTGCAGCTGGTACAGCTGGATGTCGAGCAGACTGCCGCCGCCACCCTTGATGACGGGCAGCACCTGACGCAGGGCACCGTCCTGGTCGGTGATGACCTGTGACAGGTTTGAGTCGAGCGAGCGTATCATGTCATAGCGTATCCAACGGGCATCCTCGGGCTCCACCTCAATCTTCACACCTTTCAGCATGTGACTGGGGAACTCGCCGCCCTGAGACAGACCCTTCACCACCTTGTTGATGATGGTTGACTTACCCTGTCCGTTGATACCACTCAGGATGTTCACCCTGGGGTTCAGCTCCCAGACAATATGTTTCTTCCCGCTCCAGAGCGAGTCGATCTCGATGCGTCGGATATAGTCGGCAAACTTCTGCATAATCTCTCAATCTTCAATTCTCAATCTTCCTTGCGCTCCACACGCTCATGCGCTGGCCGGGACGACTAAAGTCCACCAGTGCCAGCTCGAAAATCAGAGTGGAGTAGATGGGAATGCCCGTCTTCTCCGTCTTGTTGTACCCCAGCTGGTAGGGGACGTAGATACGCCAGCGGTCACCGCGGTGCATGTGCTGCAGGGCGGTGGTGAAGCCTGTGACGTAGCCTGACACAACACCATCGCGTACGGCCGTGGTCTTCCAGCTGAAGTCGCCCGTGTAGCACTCGTCGAAGACATAGCCCTCGGGGTAGCTGGCCGACGGTATCAGACGTCCGCGGTAGCTGACGCGCACGGAGTCGGTGAAGAGGGGCGAGTCCGTCCCTTCTCCCGTCTCCAGCACCTCATAGTAGATGTAGTCGGTGAGAGCACCCTCGGCCGCCTGGTCTTTGGTATATGCCTTCAGTCGTTGGTACTTGCCGGCAACCGAGGCTATGAAACTGTCGTTGCGAGGCTGCCAGTTGGCATACTCGTCGGTCGTCTCGTCTTCCGACTCGCTGCAGGACGTGAAGAGTGAAGCGTGAAGCGTGAAGAGTGCTGCGCACAGCAACATCCCGACTCTTCGCATCCTCTTACTCTTTGGCTTATAACCTACAGCGGTCGTATATTCTTCACTCTTCATTCTTCACTCTTCACTTTAGAGTTTCTTCAAGAGCGAGGCAATGCTCACTTTGTCCTCGATGATGGCGTTGAGCTCGCTGATGGCCACGCGCTCTTGCTCCATGGTGTCGCGGAAACGCAGGGTGACACAGCCGTCCGTCAACGTGTCGTGATCGACGGTGACGCAGTACGGCGTACCGATAGCGTCCTGACGGCGGTAGCGCTTGCCGATGGAGTCCTTCTCATCGTACTGGCAGGTGAAGTGATACTTCAGCTGGTCGATGATCTCGCGGGCTTTCTCGGGCAGACCATCCTTCTTCACCAGCGGCATCACGGCACACTTCACGGGAGCCAGGGCTGCGGGCAGCTTCAGTACGACGCGTGTCTCGCCGTTCTCGAGCTTCTCCTCTTCGAAGGCGTGGCACATGATGGAGAGGAACATACGGTCGACACCGATAGAGGTCTCGATGACATACGGGGTATAGCTCTCGTTGGTCTGCGGATCGAAATACTTGATAGACTTGCCACTGTACTTCTCGTGCTGCGAGAGGTCGAAGTTCGTGCGCGAGTGGATACCCTCCACCTCTTTGAAACCGAACGGCATCTTGAACTCGATGTCCGTAGCGGCGTTGGCATAGTGGGCCAGCTTGTCGTGGTCGTGGAAACGGTAGTTCTCAGCGCCGAAGCCCAGGTTCTGATGCCACTTCATGCGGGTCTCCTTCCACTTGGCAAACCACTCCAACTCGGTGCCGGGCTTCACAAAGAACTGCATCTCCATCTGCTCAAATTCGCGCATACGGAAGATGAACTGACGGGCGACGATCTCGTTACGGAAAGCTTTACCGATCTGGGCGATACCGAAGGGAATCTTCATGCGGCCGGTCTTCTGCACGTTCAGGTAGTTGACAAAGATACCCTGAGCGGTCTCAGGACGCAGGTAAATCTTCATCGAGCCGTCGGCCGTCGAACCCATCTCGGTGGAGAACATGAGGTTGAACTGACGTACGTCGGTCCAGTTCTTTGTGCCGCTGATGGGGTCGACAATCCCCTCGTCGAGGA
>CAZLPO010000020.1:5522-25267 GCA_964561385.1 uncultured Prevotella sp. | reverse complement strand
GAATGTGGTCCAACATCTGCTCCACGTCGTGTACCTGATGGGTAGAGATGACAACAGTGCGCTCCTCAGTCATGTGCTGGGCTATAACCTTACGGAACTGCGACTTCGAGGGAATGTCCAATCCGTTGGTAGGCTCATCCATCAACAGATACTTGGTGTTGGTAGCCATCGCAAAGGCAATGTAAGCCTTCTTGCGCTGACCCATCGAAAGCTCACCCAGACGTACATCGGCAGGCAGTTCGAAGTCAGCCAGACACCCCTGCAGGATCTCGTCAGAGAAGTTGGGGTAGAAAGGCTTGTAGAGCTTTACATACTCCGAGAGACAGATGGCAGGCATCTCAAACTCTTCTGTGACGAGGAAGATGTCGCGCAGGGTTTCGGGCTGGCGGTCTTTTGTTGCGACACCATCGCAACATACAGAACCGCAAGAGGGGCGCAACAGACCGGAAAGCAAGTAAAGCAGTGTCGACTTGCCCGTTCCGTTCTTTCCTAATAGTCCGTAGATACGGTTTTCCTCCAGCGTTAGGCTGAAATCATCGAATACCAGATGTTTGCTTCCGGCATACTTGAAACTGATGTGGTTTACTTCAATCATATTGTTAATTCTTTATGGTTTTTTACTCTGTATTAGTGTACTACTTTGATAGAACACTGCAAAAGTAATACATTAAGTAATACCCTCCAAAGAATATGCAAAGAATCTTGCGCTTCTTAACACTGTTTAAGGATTGCGATTCGCGTGTACCTTATTGATAATTGTAAAACAGACACACAACTATGGCCGCTTTAAGTATTCTTAACGGAGAAACAGGACAACAACTGTGATTTTTTCTTAACTTTGCATTCCAAAACTTTAAAAACTTACAGACTATAAATGAGACTACTCATATTATCACTATTCCTTTTAGGGGTATCAGCTTGTCATGTCAATGCATCAACCAAACCGACATCAGAAGATTCAACAGCCGAGAAACTGCTTGGTGACATGAGGAAATATTTCAACGATTCGAATGAAGATTCCTTCTACCATGCAGTCAACAACTATAAAGCTTTCTATCTCAGACGCAACGATATGCGCCAGTATTTCAAGGGTTCCGAGAACGAAATTCTGCACGACATTAACTTCAATCATTTTTATCGAGCCATGAAGAAAGCCAACGCCATGCAAGAAGAGATGGTTGAAAAGAAATGCACCGATGAGTACTTTCGCGCCACCTACCTCATCGGTATGATATACTCCCTGAAGGGAAATATTGAGATGGCTAAGAGTTTTTTTGAGAAAGCGCTGAACGAAGTCAACCACGCCAACCCTTCGAACCTCATCAGTATCTACATGGACCTGGCAAATATCGAGATGGACAAGGAACCGGAGGAAGCGCTGAAGAATCTGGAGCATGCCATTGACATCATGAAAGCAGCCGATATGAAATATGAATACAGCGACGCCATCGGCTTTAAGACAATTGTCGCCTTTACCATGAAGGACTGGAATATGCTCGACGAGAGTTACAATCTCTATATGCAGTTGGGCAAGGATCATCCTGAGGCGTTCAGCAATACATATTATAACTACGTCATGATATGCAAGCTAACCCGAGACGGAAAATACGATGAGGCCCTTGCCTACACAGAACAGCTGACCAACGCGACGGACAAGCACAAGATGCAGCTTGACATTTTCAAAGTAGCCAATGATACCAACAGGGCCTACAAGGCACTGGAGAAACTGATGGAAGTCAAGGACTCCGTAAACAACGTCATCATGAGCGAGGAACTCATCGGCACAGCTCAAGACCTTGACTATGCCAAGATGCAACACAGGGCAGAGATGGCCCGACTGACATCCGTCGTCTTCATTCTGACCACGAGTCTGGCCGTCATCATCATCATCTTGTTACTATATACCATTAGGAGCAGGCGCAACAACCTGAAGACACTCAAGGCTAAGAACAAGGAACTGGAGATAGCCCGCGACCGGGCACAGGAGTCTGACAGAATGAAGATGAACTTCCTAAACAACATGAATCATGAGATACGCACACCATTGAACATTATCAGTGGCTTTGCACAGATTGTCAGTTCGCCTAACTTCGATGCCTCACCAGAAGACCGTAAAGAGATATCACGTCGTATCCAGACCAGTTCGAATAACATTACGCGTATCATCGAAGAACTGCTTGACATCTCGAGCAAGGAGAGTGTCAACTTCCTTGCCAAAGACGATAACGTCTCGTGCAACGAACTCTGCCGAAAAGCTATCGACAAGCATCACCTCTCACATACCCATGAGAGTAGCATCCAGTTTAAGACCGAATTAAAGGACTCTTTCCTAATGCAGACAAACGAAGAAAGTGTTCTAAAAATTTTGGGCTGTCTATTCAGCAATGCAGCCAAGTTCTCCGAAGACGGAATTATCAACATGACCTGCTCACTAAACAAGTCGAAGAAGCAGGTGGAAATCAGTGTCACAGACAGAGGACGCCATATTCCGGAGTCAGACAAAGAGAAAATCTTCATCCACTTTTATAAAGTTGACAACTACAAGGAAGGCATCGGACTGGGGCTACCCTTGGCTCGGCGCATCGCCCGACAGCTCGGCGGTGATGTCACCCTCGATGACCGGTTCAAAGAAGGAGCACGGTTCGTGGTATCGCTGCCTTTAGACTAATCGACGACAAGCGTCTGGTCACAATACTCTACCACCGCCAAGCGGTGAGTAATAAACACGATTGTCTTCTGGTGTGAAGAAAGAATGTTCTTCAGCAGCTGCTGTTCAGTCTCAGGGTCAAGAGCACTGGTAGCCTCATCAAAGAGCATAACGGGACGATCACGAAGCAGTGCACGGGCAATGGCAATGCGTTGTGCCTGCCCCTCGCTGAATCCCCCACCCGCCTCCGCACAGACGGTGTCAAGGCCCTGTGCCAACTGGAACACGAAGTCTGCACAGGCTTGATGCAAAGCATCTCTCATTTGTTGTTCCGATGCTTCCGGATTCCCCAAAAGCAGATTCTCTCTGATGGTTCCACTCAACAACGTATTCCCCTGTGCCACATAAACGAAATTACAGCGATGCATCGGTGTCACGTCAGCTTGACGAGAATTGTCATAGAGCTGGACATGCCCCTCGTCAGGACGGAGCAATGCCAAAAACAGGCGCACCAACGTTGTCTTACCAGCTCCTGTCTCACCAAGAATAGCGGTACAACTACCTGGTGGGAAGTCGAACGAGAGATGGCTGATGACGGGAGACAGCCCATCCTCGTAGGTATAGCTCACATCTGACAGGCGTAGGCCACACGGAGCAAGCATGATGTCCGAAGGACCTTGTTGCTCACTGGGCGGCTCTGTCAGTTCCAGCAGACGTTCAGCAGCGGTAAAGACCGACACAAAAGCGGGTGCCAGACGGGTCAGATCACGTGCTGGTCCCTGGATGCGATAGACAAGCTGCAGGAATGCCGTCATCTGTCCGAAACTGATAGTACGGGCACTCAGTCTGACAGCACCCCATAGGAAAGCTACCAGATAGCCAAGCGAAAAACCACCATTGACAAACAGGTTGGAGGCAATAGAGAATTTTGTACGCTGACGCACATGCTGACGCAGTTCTGACTGTTGAACATCCAACCTATCGACCATATGGTCTCCTGCCTCAAGCGTCTTCAGCAAGACACGGTGCTGGACTGCCTCTGTGAGCAGACTCTGAATGCGGCTGTCGCTGGTACGCACGCGACGCGAGAACTTACGCATCTGAGCAACATAGATGCGGCTGACAGCGAGAAACAGAGGAAGGATAGCAACAGTAATGACTGCCAACCATGTGTCCATGTTCAGCAGATAGAAGAAAGCTCCAAGGAAGAGCATGATGACAGAGAGTGTGTTGGGGAGTGTCTCTGTTATAAACGTGACAACGGTCTTAACATCTTGTTCAAGTCGATTAATAACATCGCCACTGTGCCATCCATCACGACCACGCCACTCAGAGCGCAGCAAGCGGTCAAGCATCTGCTGCTGCATGCGGTTCTGGGCCTTCACCCCCAGAATGTTACGAATCCAGACACGAGTGATATTCAGTGCAAACTCAAAAAGGATAATACACCCCATTACCACAACACTCCAGTAGACCGATCCGTCGCGCACGCCCGAGGCCGTATCAATAGCCCGCTGCATGGCCCAGACCATCATCAGACTGGCTACCACTCCCAGCAGACCGATAAGAGCATTCAAAACCGTCTGCGTACGATTACCACGCAGGACCTGCCACAGCCATCGCAGCAATTGCGCTACGGTGTAGTGGCTCTCTGGATTCAACAGTCTATCGAACATCAGCCCCCCACATCATTTTTTCACGTAGTGTATTGAAATAGCGATGGTCGGAGCGCTTCACGACCTTAATAGAATAAGGCGCACGGCGAAGCGTAATCTTCGTTCCTTCCTTACATTTCTCCGAACGGCCGTCAATGGCCACCAGAAAATGATGGCTACGACTCGCCACATCGAGTTCGACGATCGAGGAGTCCGGAATCACAATGGGACGGATATTCAGCGAATGTGGTGCAACGGCTGTCATTGAGAACACATTTGTTCCAGGGACAATGATTGGACCACCATTCGAGAGCGAGTAGGCCGTCGAACCAGTCGGTGTCGAGACTATCAGACCATCAGCTTGATAGGTCGTGAGCAGCTGACCGTTGATGGTAGCGCGAATACCAATCATCGATGCTGTGTCACGTTTGAGCACCGCCACATCATTCAGGGCAAAACTGGGATTGCCAAGCGGCTGTCCGTCTGCCTCCACCTGAATCAACGCGCGCGTCTCTATCACATAGTCATCACGATAAAGGGCCGCCATGCAGTGTTCAATATCATCAGGACTGATATCTGCCAGGAAACCAAGCCGTCCCATGTTGATGCCAAGAATGGGGATGCCTTTCCCGCCTACGCGACTCGCTGACTTCAGAAAGGTACCGTCGCCACCCATCGATATGACAAAGTCAGCCGTAAAGTCATCGTCTGTCAGAATCTTCGTCGCATGCACGTCGAGCCGCTGATTGTCCTTAAGGAAGTAGTAATACTCCATATCGACATAGAGTTCAGCGTCATAGTTGGCAATGCAGGACAACACCTTCTTGATGCTAGCCGACTTCTTGGCCTGGTAAATATTACCGAATAGAGCGAATCTTAGTTTCCGTTGCGTCATTTTTTCCGCTGATTGTTCGTTGTTTCAAAACTTTTTGCTATCTTTGCCGAATAAAACCGGAAGAAGCATCTTTGCGCTGCAAAGATAATTAATTTCCATAAAACAACGAAGAGAATATGGCAAAAGTTTATGTATTCCTGGCTGACGGCTTCGAGGATGTCGAGGCTCTCATCCCTATTGACGTGCTGCGTCGTGGCAGCGTAGAAGTTGTAACAGTGAGCACGACGGAGTTCCCATTGGTAGAATCTGCCCACGGTGTAAATATCGAGGCAGATATCCAGTTTGAGCAGAGCAATTACACTGATGCCGATTTGATTATGCTGCCTGGTGGCATGCCCGGAGCGAGCAATCTCTTTGAGCATGAGGGCGTTTGCAAGGTAGTGATGAACCAGTTTGCAGCAGGCAAAAAGGTCGCTGCCATCTGTGCTGCTCCTGCAGTAGTACTGGCTCAGCTTGGCATACTCGATGGCAAGAAGGCTACTTGCTACCCTGGCTTTGAGAAGGCGCTGAAAGAGGCAGGCGCCACTTATACGGGTGACCTCGTAACCGTTGACGGCAACGTCACCACGGCCGAAGGACCTGCAGCCGCCTTCCCTTACGCCTACGAACTGCTCTCACAGCTCGTCGACAAGAAGACCTCTGACCAGATAGCCGAGGGCATGCGCTTCAAGCACCTGATGTCGAAATAATGGATTACGTCATTATAGTAGCAGGCGGTAAAGGTCTGCGGATGGGGAGTGACATTCCCAAACAGTTCCTGCCTATTGGTGGGAAGCCTGTGCTGATGCGCACCATTGAGCGTTTCCGCGAGTACTCTTCCGATCTGCAGATTATCCTTGTGCTGCCCCAAGTACAGCAAGCGTATTGGCAACAGCTCTGTAAGAAGTACGACTTCCATGTGGATTATCAGTTGACCAATGGTGGTGAGACGCGCTTCCACTCGGTGCAACACGGCTTGGCGCTGATTTCTGACGATGCCGAGGGTGTCGTCGGCGTACATGACGGCGTGCGTCCGTTCCCAAGCATTGACGTCATCCGCCGCTGCTATGATACGGCGCGATGCCGGAAAGCTGCCGTGCCTGTCATTTCCGTTGTCGAGACGGTGCGTCATCTCGAAAATGAGAAATCCGTCACCGTGCCACGTGGTGAGTACTGTTTGGTACAGACGCCGCAGACATTTGACATACAGTTGTTGAAAGCTGCGAACCGACAACCCTATAACGATGGTTTTACTGATGATGCCTCCGTAGTGGAGAGCTACGGTCACTCCATCACCCTTGTAGAGGGCAACCGCGAGAACATCAAGATTACCACGCCCTACGACCTTAAGATCGCTGAGGTGTTAGTATAGCATGGACATATTACAACAGGACATCATGTACTTGCCGGGCGTTGGTCCCAACCGCAAGAAGATGCTGAGCAAAGAGCTCGGCATCGAGACCTATGGTGACCTGCTGGAGTACTACCCCTACAAACACGTGGACCGCACGCGCCTGTACTCTATCCATGAGTTGTCGGGGGACATGCCATTTGTTCAGGTTGTTGGGTGTATCCTGAGCTTTGAGGTCTTCCCCATGGGACCGCGCAAGGAACGCGTCGTCGCCCATTTCTCCGACGGAACAGGTATCATGGACCTCGTGTGGTTCAACGGTGGTAAATATGCTGCCCGCACCTATAAGATTGGACAAGAGTATCTGGTCTTCGGCCGTCCGTCAGTGTTCAACAACCGCATTCAGGTACAGCATCCCGACATGGACGACGCATCGAAAGTTGACGTGACGGCCATGGGCATGCAACCCTACTACAACACTACGGAGAAGATGAAGAAGGCGGGGCTGACTAGCCGCTCACTGGAGCGTCTTACCAAGACACTTATAGAAAAGCTTCCGCCACTGAGGGAGACACTGCCCGATCACATGACACAGCGCTTGCACCTGATGAGTCGTGATGAAGCGTTACGCGCTATCCACTACCCACAGTCAGCCAAGGAACTGGAGCGTGCACGCGTACGTCTGAAGTTCGAGGAACTCTTCTATGTCCAACTGAACATCGTCCGCTATGCCAGTGACCAGCGCCGGAAGTATCGCGGCTATGTCTTCACTCATGTCGGTGACATCTTCAACAACTTCTACCACAACCACCTGCCGTTTTCACTGACAGAAGCGCAGAAAAGAGTCATCCGTGAAATTAGGGCAGACGTGGGCTCCGGGCGACAGATGAACCGTCTGCTACAGGGCGATGTTGGTTCAGGCAAGACCCTGGTAGCGCTCATGTCAATGCTCATCGCTTTGGATAACGGCTACCAGGCATGTATCATGGCACCAACGGAAATTCTGGCCGAGCAGCATCTGCAGACCATCATGCAGTTTCTGAAGGGTATGAACGTCCGCGTAGCACTGCTGACAGGCATCGTCAAGGGCAAGCGCCGTCAGGAAATTCTCGATGGTCTGCTGGACGGTTCCGTGCAGATATTAGTTGGAACGCATGCCGTTATTGAGGACACCGTCCGCTTTGCACGTCTCGGTTTCGTCGTCGTCGACGAACAGCATCGTTTTGGCGTTGCCCAGCGTGCCAAACTTTGGAACAAGAGTGCCAACCCGCCCCACGTCCTCGTGATGACAGCCACCCCCATTCCGCGAACATTGGCCATGACCCTTTATGGCGACCTTGACGTCTCGGTCATCGACGAGTTGCCCCCAGGCCGTAAGCCCGTGGTCACCCAACACGTCTATGACCGCTCCTTGCCGTCGCTCTATGACAGCATACGCGGCCAGATACATCAAGGGCGGCAAGTCTACATTGTGTTCCCCCTCATCGAGGAGAGCGAGAAAATCGACCTAAAGAACCTAGAAGACGGTTACCTCATGCTAAAGGAGGTCTTTCCAGAGTTCCGCCTCAGCAAGGTTCACGGAAAGATGAAACCTGCGGAGAAAGAGGCTGAGATGCAGAAGTTCGTCAGCGGCGAGACTCAGATTCTCGTTGCTACCACCGTCATTGAAGTAGGCGTCAACGTGCCCAATGCCTCTGTAATGGTTATCCTTGAGGCACAGCGTTTCGGACTGTCACAGCTGCACCAGTTGCGCGGCCGCGTCGGGCGCGGTGCCGACCAAAGCTATTGCATCCTGGTGACCAGTCTTCAGTTGTCCAGCGACACTAGGAAGCGCATTGACATCATGTGCGAGACCAACGATGGCTTCCGCATTGCCGAGGCCGACTTGAAACTACGCGGTCCTGGCGATCTGGAGGGCACTCAGCAGAGCGGCATGGCCTTCGACCTAAAGATTGCCGATATCGCCCGCGACGGTCAACTCGTACAGATGGCTCGAGATGAAGCCCGTCAGGTTATCGAAACCGACCCCACATGCCAGTCGCCTTACTACGATGTTTTGTGGCGCCGACTACGCGAACTGAAGAAAACAAATATTAACTGGGGAGTCATTTCGTGAACGCAAACAGTTAAGAGTGTTAAAAGACACCAAAACTCGTTAAGAGATACAAGGCGCACTTGGTTGACCCGTATTTTTTTTGTACCTTTGCCGACGTATTTTTGCTTTTGCAAAGCTATTAAAGAAAACCATTGACAGAAAATGAAGGTACTTAAGACGATATTTACAGTTACTTTAGCAATGTTGGCAACCCTTCCCACCATGGGACAGGACCTCTTGGCCAATCAGGCACCCATTGACCGCAAGATGAAAGCCGTTGACTCAGTAGCACTCATACGACTGATTCAGAACGAGCAGATGGAGTCGCCTGCTGCCGACCTCTATCAGGACTGGGAGAACCAGTATGCACACCGTGCCACGACGATGCCCGACACGTTCCGCATCGACCTGCGCGACTTCTGCATGCCCACGTCAAGCCGCGTGCTTACATCAAACTTCGGAGCACGCTGGGGACGCCAGCACAAGGGACTGGACATCAAGGTATATATTGGCGACACCATTCGCGCCGCATTCTCAGGTAAGGTACGTGTCGTGCGCTACGAGCCGGGCGGCTATGGTAATTTTGTCGTCATCCGCCACTACAATGGACTGGAGACCATTTATGGTCACATGTCAAAGAATCTGGTCAAGCCCAATCAGGACGTACGTGCCGGCGAGGCTATCGGACTCGGTGGTAACACGGGACGTAGTACGGGTTCGCACCTGCACTTTGAGACACGTCTCTGCGGTGTTGCCCTGAACCCGGCACTGATGTTCGACTTCCGCAATCAAGATGTTGTTGGCGACTACTACACATTCCGCAAGAATAGCTACACAAAGGAGTCGGCACAGGCAACACGTCTGCGCGGCGTCAACGGTTCAGCACCGGCATCAGCCGACGTGCTCGACCTGCCTGGCACCAGCAAGCCACAGGTGGCAGCCGTCAGCAGCACACATCTGCACAAGGTACAAAAGGGTGAGACACTGTACTCCATCGCCCGCAAGCGCCATACCACCGTCGATGCCATCTGCAAGCTGAACCGCATCGGCAAGAACACCCGACTGAAGCTGGGACAGATTCTGAAGTACAACTAAACCAACAACCATTACCATACCGACCATGCAAAAGAAAATCTTCCTCCTGGCACTGCTGATACTCCTGACCGCCGGCGACGTCGTCAACGGTAAGGTGCGTAAGAAGCGTGCTACACGACAGACTCCGAAGATTGAGCTTCAGGAGCGCGTTGACGAAATCGACAATTTCGATTTTCTCTATACCGAGGGGGCTGATGTCTTGAACTACGATGTGGTAACGGTCAACAACATCATGGACGAGGCTATGTCGCACCTGGGTGCTCGCTACCGTAGTGGCAGCAAGGGTCCCAGCGCATTCGACTGCTCAGGCTTCACCAGTTATGTTTTCGGCCGCACAGGTATGCACATAGGCTGTTCCAGCCGCGATCAGTATGCCAAGAACATGCCCATCACACGTAGCGAGATGCAGCGTGGCGACTTGGTATTCTTCACCAGTCCCCGTTCGGGCCGTGGTGTCGGACATGTCGGCATTGTCGTTGACGTTGACCCGCTTACGCATACCTTCAGCTTTATCCACGCCAGCTCATCGAAAGGCGTGACCATCACCAACTCCGATGAAGGTTTCTATGCTCGTCGCTTCGTTGGTGCCCGCCGTGTATTATAATCACGCAATATGCACAGACGCTTATTAACACTCATGATAATAGCTGGCTGCACTGCAGTCAGCTATTCTTCTATTCACGACACGCTCACCGTGGCCCTGACTGGCGACATCATGATGGGAACCACTTATCCAGACACCATGCTACCACGACATGAGGGCGCCCGACTTTTCCAGGATGTCAAGGCTATCCTTCGCAGCGCCGATCTCGCCGCAGGCAACCTTGAGGGAGCCATCTGCGATGGAGGAGAAAGCACGAAGGAAGGCCCCAACACCTACGCCTTCCGCACGCCTACGAGCTATGGCCACTGGCTCAAGGATGCCGGTTACGATTTTCTCAGCATGGCCAACAACCACGCCAATGACTTCGGCGAGGAGGGCATCCACTCCACAGAGTGTGTGCTCAAGCAACAGGGCATCAAGTACGCCGGACTACAGGGACGCATCGAGGGTGCCATCATTGAGCGTAAAGGCCTGAAAATCGGTTTCTGCGCCTTTGGCCATAATCCCTATACGCTGCGCCACACCGACGAGGAACTGAAAACCGTAGGCCGCATCGTCGACCATCTGGTGAAGACTACCGACATCGTGATTGTCTCCTTCCACGGCGGTGCCGAAGGCAGCCGCTACAGCCACCTGCCCGACTCAATGGAAACCTTTTACAAGGAGAAGCGCGGTTATCTGCGCCGCCTGGCCCATTTCTGCATCGATCATGGGGCCGATATTGTCTATGGGCACGGTCCGCATGTCGTCCGTGCCACCGAGGTTTACAAGGGACGTTTCATCGCCTATAGCCTCGGCAACTTCTGTACACCCTATGGTATGAACCTGAAAGGCATTTCCGGCTACGCGCCTGTCATCGAAGTGCAGACGGACCGCAAAGGGCGCTTCCTGAAAGGAAAAATCCATTCGTTCATCCAGCGTCCCGGCCTTGGCCCACGTCGCGACACAAAGGGTGCAGTTGCCCAGCAGATACGCTCACTCACCCTTCAGGATGTTCCTCACAGCGAGGCTGTAATCGATCATAAGGGTAACATCCGTCCTAAATAGCTCCGCTGCAAGCAAACACAGAAAGAGGGGTGCCGTTGTGGCACCCCTCAATTGTATTCACGCATTGACAAGACTCTTACTTCGTCTCCCCATTAAGCGAGTAGATATAAGTATTGTTAGCCGATGTCTCAGGCACGAGTTTACCCTCCTTATCCTTGTAGAGCGTCAGCTTACCGCAGATAACGACCTCGTCGCCAGCCTTGGGCTTACGCCAGCTATCGTCGCTGTACTTCACATTGCCCAGATAGAGGGTACGGAAGACATAGAACTTGTCAGCGCTGTCGGTACCATCAGCAGAGATGTAGAACGTACAGTTGCCATACTGTGTGCCGAACTGGTTCTTATCGGTAATCTCGATAATCTTGCCCTTCACATAGACATCGTCCTCACTGGTGTTACCCTCGCCAAGAGCCTGACAGAAAGCGTTAGCCTCAGCAGGAGTGAAAGGTTTGGCCAGCGAACCGGCAGCGTTACCCTTCTTCAGTGTGACGATATAGCAACCCTGTGCGAACTGCGGAGTTTCGTTCTTGTAGTTCACCAGCTTACCACAGATGACAACCTCGTCGCCGACGGCAATCTCGTCCTCAGCAACGAACTTCTGGTTGTTCAGGCTGTAGGCGCGGAAACAGGTGAGAGCGTTCTCATCACTACCATCGTCAGAGATGTTGAAGGTAGCGTTACCATAGTTGGTGCTCACCTCCTTAATGCTCGAAATCTTACCCTTGGCGTAGTACACCTGGTCGCTGGCAGTTGAGCCAATCTCCTTACACTTGGCGATAGCCTCAGCCACCGTGAAAGGCAGAGCCTCGCTACCAGGAGCGTTAGGCTTGGCCTCCTGAGCGATGGTAGCCTGTGCGGTATATTCCTTACCTTCGGAGGTCGTCTTGAAGATAACAACCGCCTTGCGATAGTCACCCTCGTTGGGCAGTGCTCGGAAAGTGATGTTGTTTCCATTCAATCCGGACATCACAAGCCAGCTCTTAGCTTCCTCAGGAATCTCAACCTTCACACCATTCCCCTTGCAAGTAACATAAGCCGTAACCTCGCCGCCCTCAGCAGACAGAGGATCATTGGTGCTCAGCGAGTCAACCTTGACGAGCGACTTGTTAATCTTGATCACCGAGACATTCACCAGCTCAACCGTTCCATTATAGACAGTCTTCGGACCTTCGATGGTGACCTCGTCACCCACCTCGATGCCCCAGGCAGCGATAGAGTTATTGGCACCGGACTTGCCGGCCTTGTCAAGCGTACCATAGATATAAAGGTCATCAGCACTTGTGCCGTCATTCATGTACCAGTTACCATAGCTGGTATTGGCAATCTTGGTGACGGTACCCGTGACACGATAGGTCTTGTTGGGACCAGCCATCACCTCGGCAACAGAGACCTCAGAGACCTCTGAAAGGCCCTGGATGACATTAATGCGCTGTGTCTCGCCGTTGCACTCCAGCAGGAGCTCGCAGTTACGACCGTCGAGGGTCTCCTCAGCCGAGAAAGTGATGTCCACCTGACCGGCACCACCTGAGGTCGGAGTAACGGTAAGCCACTTAGGAGCAGCAGCATTGGTAGTATCCTTACCGGCAATCCAGCGCTGAGCTTTGAAAGCCCAGTCGGACGATGCCTTCAGAGTGATGGTTGCGGAGCCACCCGTCTTAGGAATGGCCACATAGGACTGGGACACACGTACGGCGTCGAGATAAGAAGGATCGTTATCATCGGAACAGCCGGTGAACACGGCAGCAACGACTGCCATGAGCGACGGAATAATATACTTCAGTTTCATATTTTCTTAACTCTTTATTCTTAACACTTAATTGAAGATGTACTTGACACCGATAGAAGCGTACCAGCACTGACCCAGAGCGTGGTTGTATTCCCAGTTGGAAACCTTGCCGTTAACAGCTGCCGGCGTAGAGAAGAGGGCATAGCCATCGGCATCGACACCTTCGTACTTCAGAATGCTGGAGTACTGGGCACCGTTTGACGGTGACGTGCTATAGTCGAGGTTAGCCAGCTTGCTGACACCCCAGCTTGAGCTGAAGAAGTTCAGGACGTTCTTCATGTCGAAGCTCAGCTGCAGCGTATGCTTGGTCTTGCCGAAGTTCATCTTGAAGTCGTGCTTGTAGCCGAAGTCGATGCGGTGTACCCAAGGAGAGTAGTGGCTGTATGCCTCGGCATACTCACCCTGACGGTTCTTCAGGTAGTCGTTGTTGTGAACGAAGTCCATGAAGCGGGTCTTATCGTCCTCAGAGACGAAGCGGAACTGGTTGGTAGCCACCTCATTGTCAGTGGGGATGTAGACGGCATCGTAGTTGTAGCTATCGTTGTTCATGTCGTTGGCCATGATGTAAGAGGTGTTATAACCGCCACGCCATGTCTCGTAGATGAACGAATAGTGGTTACCGCTCTTGTCGTGGATTGTTGCGTTGGCCACGATACGGTCGGGGGTGACCCACTGCGAGTTGTGCAGCTTGATGTTGTTCGGTCCCTCAACGGTCGGCACATAGTAGAAGGCAGACTCAGCGTCAGAACCAGGCATACCGGTTACCTCCTTGCTGACGGTATGCGTATAGGCAGCCATCAGGCTCATCCACTCGAACGGCTGAGCATTCAAGGTGATATTTCCAGTCCAGCCATAACCCTTTGCAGTGTTCTCCAGCACGAAGGCCTTGGTCAGTGTGCGGTAGCCAGAAGGATAGAGAGGACGGTTGTCGGCACCATTGAAGCGTGCGAAGCCACCCACGTCGGGTGTTGCCCAGTCAGAGATATAAACAGCGTTGACGGTCTTATTGAAAATAGCCTCAGCCGTTACGGTGAAGGGGAACGATACGGGAATCTGATAGTCCACAGCGATAGAGGTCTTCCATACCTGCGGCATCTTGAAATCGGAGCTCACGGCAGCGATAGCATCGGGAACAACACCATCCTCAGGTGTGATGTTGGCAGGATAGCCCAGAGAGACGAGCTTGTCGTAGAGAGCCTCGATGGTTGCCTTGCCGTTAGCGTCGGTCACCAGACCGCCGGCGAACTCATCCATCGTGAAGCCCATCTTGCTAGCGTTCTTGGCGTTCACCTGTGCACGGTTCTGCACCATACCGCCGTTGGTTGGCATGTTAGTGAAGAACACCAGAGGCAGACGACCGGAGAAGAGACCGGTACCGCCACGCACCTTCAGCGACTTGTCACCGAAGACATCCCAGTTGAAACCAACGCGCGGCGAGAAGGTAATGTTACTGTCAGGCCACTTGCCAGTATCAATGTGACGGCCGTTGTAGTCAATATCGTAGATGGCCTTGTTGGTCATCAGGTCACCGTTATCAAAGAACAGACCGTCCAGGCGCAGACCATAGGTCAGCTTCAGGTTATCCAGAATGTTCCACTCATCCTGCAGGTAAACGCTGGCCTTGTTATAGGTCACGCGGGCAGCAGGGTTGGTCTCACCGCCATAACCGTAAGTCAGACAAACAACCTCAGGAGCAGCGCCTGTCAGGAAGTCGTTCAGTGAGGTGTAGCGATAGTAACCAGTACCGTTGCGCTGATAGGCATTATCGGCCATCTGGTGCTCGAACGACACACCGCCCATGATCTTATGCTTACCCATGTAGTAGGTGATATCATCCTTGGCATTCCACACCGTGTTGTGCACACCGTTATTCCAGGTGAACAGCTCGTAACCCAGTGAGATGTAGTTATCATCGTCCTTCAGGATGTCGATGAAGGGGAATACGCTGGAGTCCGTACCACGGATATCATCCAGTTTTGAGTAGGTAGCCAGGAACTGGTTCGACAGGTTCTCAGCGAAGCGGCTGTTCAGGTCGAGTGACCAAGACTTCACCTCGTTATCCTGCGAATAGAGAGAGTTGGCAAAAGCCATCGAAGACTTTGACAGACGTCCGTTGGGCATACGCGAGCCGCCGTCCATGGACGAGGCGTTGGTAGAACGCCAGTCGGTGTTCTTCGTATAATTGTAGCGCAGAGCCAGGTGGTGCTTGTCGGTGATGTTCCAGTCCAAGCGAACCAACAGCTTCTTATTGCTGTCCTCAGCAGGATAGTTGCTGTAAGAACCTGTGTCGTAGCCATACTTGTCAGCCACATACTTTGATACAGACTCCAGGTCGCTCTTCGTCGTGCGCGAGATGTAGTTGTCGGGATCGGCCTTGCCGTCATCAGAAGCACGCCAGCGGTTCACCACCTTCGGTGTCTTCTCCATTTCACCATTGACAAAGAAGAACAGCTTGTTCTTGATGATCGGACCACCCAGGGTCAGACCGTAGGTCGTGTTCTGGTCTTTGTCGCGGGCGCCGGCAAACTGTACGCGATCGACAGCGTCACCATGCATATTCTCATTCTGATGGTAGATGTAGGCACTGCCCTTGAACGTATTGGTACCCGACTTCGTGATGGCGTTGACACCACCACCGATGAAGTTGGTCTGGCGCACGTCGAACGGCGAGATGACCACCTGCAACTCCTCAATGGCATCGATAGAGATGGGGTTACCGCCACCAGGCAGACCATTGCTCAGACCGAAGTTGTTGTTGAAGTTGGCACCGTCAACGGTGAAGTTACCCAGACGACCGTCAGAACCGGCGAAGCTCATGCCGTTACCGCCGTAAGGTGACAGACGGGTCACGTCGGTCAGTGCACGGCTTACAGTCGGCATATTGACAATCTGCTCGCTGTTGATGTTCGTCGAAGCACCCATGTTCTCCACGGTCAGCTTGGTAGCCTTACCGCTGATGACAATCTCACCGAGCTCATTGGCGTTCTCTGAAATCCATACTGCAATGTTGTAGGTTTCACCGAGCTGAAGGACAATGCCCTTCAAAGTCTTCTGCTGATAGCCTACGTAAGATACTGTCACCTCGTAGGGGCCGCCAGTACGCATACCCTGCATAGAGAAACGTCCCGACGTGTTGGTCACAGCCGTGTAGCGTGTTCCAGAAGGAGTATGCACAGCCACAACAGTAGCACCGATGACCTCTTCGCCGTTCTGATCGTCGAAGGTCACCTTACCAGCCAAGTTTGAAGTAGTGATTTGCGCAACAGCCGTTAGCGAAAGCGTCAACAGCATTGCCACCAGAAAGAATAATCTTTTCTGCATAAACTTTTGTTGTTTGTTTAATTAATAATTAGGGGGCAGACTCACGCCTCGTCCCCATCGTTTTTATTTTCGCGTGCAAAATTAAGCAAAATATTCGATATAAACGTTATTTCCTCTGAATTTTTGAAAAAATAATTGCGCCGCCTCAGTCGGGCAGCGCAACACCTTATTATATATAGGGAGACTCAGTTTTCTTCTTCGTACTCGAAATCGTCCAGATCCTCAATGTCGTCGGCCTCAATGTCAATGTACTCAATCTCTTCATCCTCACCCTCGTCGGCCAGTTCGGCAGCAAAACGGGCCATATCCTTGTCGCGGTGCGCAATGGACTCGGTGGTGGTAATGGCGGCGAGTTTGTTCGACTCAGCGTTCATCTCGCGCCACAGCACGTCCTTCAGCTCGTCGAGACCGAAGCCGGTAACAGCCGAGATAAAGACGACCGGCAGGTCCTGCGGCAGCGTCTCGCGCAGCATCTCGATCAGTTCGTCGTCCAGCAGGTCGCACTTGGTCACAGCCAGCACACGGTGTTTGTCCAGCAGTTCGGGATTGAACTGACGCAGTTCGTTAAGCAGAATCTCGTACTCGCGCTTGATGTCATCGGTATCGCCAGGCACCATGAAGAGCAGCAGCGAGTTGCGCTCGATATGACGCAGGAAGCGCAGTCCGAGTCCCTTTCCTTCTGCCGCACCCTCTATGATGCCAGGGATGTCGGCCATCACAAACGAGCGGCCATCGCGATAGCCTACAATGCCGAGCGAGGGCTCCATCGTGGTGAAGGGATAGTCGCCTATCTTGGGCTTGGCGTTGCTCAGGGCGTTCACCAGTGTCGACTTGCCTGCATTGGGGAATCCCACCAGTCCGACGTCGGCCAACAGCTTCAGCTCCAGGATGACGGTCATCTCCTGTGCCGGCTCACCCGGCTGTGCATAGCGCGGTGCCTGGTTTGTGGCCGACCGGAACTGGAAGTTGCCCAGTCCGCCGCGACCGCCTTGCAGTAGCACTATCTCCTGACCGTCGTAGGTCACGTCGCACACATACTTGCCCGTCTCAGCGTTATAGACAACGGTACCGCAGGGCACGTCTATATAGACGTCCTTGCCGTCGGTGCCGTGACACTTGTCACGCCCGCCGTTGCCGCCGTGCTCAGCAAAGATATGACGTTCAAAGCGCAGGTGCAGCAGCGTCCAGTAGTTGTGGTTGCCACGCAGGATGATGCTGCCACCCTTGCCGCCGTCACCGCCGTCGGGGCCGCCGTTAGGGTTGTATTTCACGTGCTTGAGGTGCATTGACCCCTTGCCGCCCTTGCCGCTCCGGCACAGTATCTTGACGTAGTCTACGAAATTACTCTCCATCTATATTGTTTTTTAAGACCCATAGGTCCTATAAGACTTATAGGTCCTATAATTCTTCCACTACTGCGCAGATGTCTGCGAAAATGCGGTCGAGGTCACCCAGGCCGTTGATGTGGTGGTGGATACCCTCCTGCTTGTACCACTCAATGAGCGGCTGCGTCTGCGAGTGATAGACCACCAGACGTTTCTTGATGGTCTCCTCGTTGTCGTCGGCACGTCCGCTCTGCTGGCCGCGCAGGATGAGACGCTTCATCAGCTCGTCCTCAGGCACGTCGAGCTCCAGCATGGCAGCCACCTTGTGGCCACGCTCGGCGAGCATCGCCTTCAGGGCCTCTGCCTGCGGGATGGTACGGGGAAAACCGTCGAAGATGACGCCGGCATGTTCCTTGCCGAAGGCGTCATAGACAGAGGCCAGGATGCTGACCATCAGGTCGTCGGGAATCAGCTGACCGTTGTCAATAAACTTCTGGGCGGTCTTGCCCAGCTCCGTTTCTTTCTTGATCTCGGTCCTCAGTACATCACCTGTCGAGATGTGGTTCAGACCATATTTTTCAATGAGCTTGTCGCTCTGGGTGCCCTTGCCGGAGCCTGGCGCACCGAAAATCACAATATTCTTCATGATAATTATAGCGTTACATTATTCAACTATATGAAACTCAATATAATACTTTTCTTTGTTTTTATTCCCTTCTTGTTTGAACTCCTTGATAACTCGGTATTTACCCGGTTTGTAATTATAATAATTATACCATAATCCGATCTTGTACCGTTCTATAGTATGCGGGGGCACCTCGTTATTAGTTAATAGGGATGCTCGTAGAAGCCCTGATTGTGATACTTCAGGAGTTCTCCATTTTCCGTTGTCATATATTTCAATCTGATGCATGTCGCTATGAAATAACGTTCGAGATGTGTTGTTTTCAACCACAAGATATACATTGGATATTGGTAAATGTATTGAATCAGGAACTATTTGTAACGAGATGGAGTCAATAGAGCCTGAGTCTTGCTTCTCTATGTTGTGAGCACAGCTTGTTCCTGCAACAATGAAAAATAGCAATAGTGGTGTTGTAAATCTCATGTCTGTTAATATCTTTCTATACCCAAGGTTTGTAAAACAACATTCGCTTTTGAGAAAATAGGTTTATTGTGATTGTTATTCAGTTACCAGCGTGTATATGTCCTTGAGTCCGCGTCCCTGCTGGTCGTAGTCCAACCCGTAGCCCACGATGAAGTCGTTAGGAATTCGGAAGGCCACATAGTCCAGTTTCAAGTCGGTCTGCAACTTCTCGGGCTTGAAGAACAGTGTGCAGATTTGTACCGATGCCGGTTTGCGGGTGCCCAGTGCCTCAATCATGCGCTCCATCGTCTGTCCGCTCTCCACAATATCCTCAACGATGACCACCGTGCGCCCTGTCAGATCCTCGTTGATGCCCAGCATTTCATGGACCTTACCTGTCGACATGGTGCCCTGGTACGATGCCAGCTTGACAAACGAGATCTCGCAGGGGATGGTCATCTCGCGCATCAGGTCGGCGGCAAAGATGAATGATCCGTTGAGTACTGCGATGAACAGCGGGTTCTTACCCTCCAGTTCTTGGCTCATCTGTGCTGCCAGTTCCTTGATACGCTCCTTGATTTTGGTTTCAGGAAGCGAAGTCTCGAATGTCTTGTCTAAGATTTTAACTCTGCTCATGGTGGTATTTGTTGAAATTTGGGGCAAATTTACGAAATTTTCGCCAAACTCTGCCACAGATTACTATATTTTTCGTATTTTTGCCCTCGGAATGAAGATATTTACTGGAACCCAGATAAAGGAACTGGACAAATACACCATTGAGCACGAGCCCATCAAATCGATTGACCTCATGGAGCGTGCGGCCAAGGCCATTGCCAATGCCATCACCGAGCACTGGAA
>CAZLPO010000020.1:0-5422 GCA_964561385.1 uncultured Prevotella sp. | reverse complement strand
ACCTCATGGAGCGTGCGGCCAAGGCCATTGCCAATGCCATCACCGAGCACTGGAACACATCGGTGCCCGTTGTCGTCTTTGCCGGCCCTGGCAATAACGGCGGCGACGCCCTGGCTGTCGCACGGATGCTACAGGACATGGGCTATCACGTACAAACCTTCCTCTTCAATGTCAGCGGCCACCTGTCTGACGACTGCCGCGAGAACAAGCGGCGTCTGGAAGACAAGAAGAACAGCCGCCTGACGGAGGTGACGCAGGAGTTCGACCCGCCCCAGTTAGAAGCGGGAACGCTCGTTGTCGACGGTCTGTTCGGCTCCGGCCTGAACAAGCCCCTGACGGGCGGCTTTGCCTCGTTGGTTAAGTACATCAACGCCTCGCCGGCCGAGGTCGTCAGCATCGACATGCCGTCGGGACTGATGACCGAGGACAATACTTATAATGTACGCGCGAACATCGTCAAGGCCACGATGACGCTGACGCTGCAGCAGAAGAAGCTCTGCATGCTCTTTGCCGAGAACCAACTGTTCTTAGGCGAGCTGCGCGTGCTCGACATCCGGCTCAGCAAGGAGGGCATCGACAAGACCGAGGCCCACTACACCATGCTCGAGGAGAGCGACATCCGTCCGCGTATCCTGCGCCGCGATCCTTTCTCGCACAAAGGGACGATGGGCAACGCCCTGCTCATTGCCGGCAGCTATGGTATGGCTGGTGCCGCCGTCCTGGCCGCACAGGCTTGTCTGCGTGCAGGCGCCGGCAAGGTGACGATCCACTCGCCCAAGAAGAATGTCAACATCCTGCAAACCAGCGTCCCTGAGGCCGTGCTGCAGATAGACCGCGAGGAGACCACCTTCTCGGAGGCGGTCGAGACCGATGACTTCCAGGCAGTGGGCATCGGCCCTGGGCTGGGTACCACCGAACAGACGAGCATCGCCATGATAGCACAGTTGCGCCGCACGCAGTGCCCCATCGTCTGCGATGCCGACGCCATCAACATGCTCAGCAACCACCACGCCTGGATTCAGCAGCTGCCGAAGGACATCATCCTGACACCCCACCCCAAGGAGTTCGACCGTCTGGAAGGCCACTCGGCCGACAGCTTCGAACGGTTGTCGAAGGCCCGCGACCTGGCACAGCGGATACAGGCATACGTCATCCTGAAAGGCCATCGCACCGCCCTCTGCTGTCCCGACGGACACATCGTGTTCAACTCAACAGGCAACGCAGGTATGGCGACGGCCGGCAGCGGCGACGTGCTGACGGGCATCCTGACGGCCCTGCTGGCACGCGGCTACAAGCACCGCGACGCCTGCATGGTGGGCATGTACCTGCACGGACTGGCTGGCGACATTGCCGCCCGCGAAACGGGCGAGGAGAGCCTCATCGCCAGCGATCTGATAAAATATCTACCCAAAGCTTTCAAACGACTCATCGATTGAAAGGTAAAAAAGTTAAAAGGTAAAAAAGCAATAATCGTTATGAAAAGACTACTGATAGCCTTATCAATTATCATTTATCATTTTGCATTTAGTCCTGTAAGGGCACAGACACAAGTAGGGCCATACACACCGGGAGTGACACCTGAGGGCGCCACCTTTTTTCTCCCCAAGACCACCATCCGCATCAGTGTCATGACCGAGAAGAAGACATACACGCCAGGCGAGTATGCCGCTTACGCCCAACGGTTCCTGCGTTTGAACAATGTCAGCACCGAGCCCAGCGTCACACACCGCATCCTGTCAGTCAGCCAGACGGCTGTCGGCATCGCCGACACCACGAAGGTGTTCTCCGTCAAGTTCAGCAACAAGACGGCGGCCACCAACGTTGCGCTGGCCGAGGACGGCACGCTGCTGGCCGTCAACGGACAGCCGACACCTCAGCCCCGCCTTACCCTGTTCAAGAGTGCGCCCAAGCAGCCACAGCCCGATCCGCACCAGTTCATGAACGAGGAGATACTGGCTGCGGGAAGCCTTGCCAAGATGGCGCAGCTGACCGCTCAGGAGATTTACGACATACGCGACAACCGCAACCTGCTCGTCAAGGGGCAGGCCGACTTCATGCCGCACGACGGCACGCAGATGAAACTGATGCTTGACCAGCTGGAGGTGCAGGACCGCGCCCTCACCAGCATGTTCAACGGCACAACTGTCTGCGACACCATCGAGCACGTCTTCTACGTCTGCCCTGACAAGGACATTGAGGGCCAGTTGCTCTTCCGCTTCTCCAAGCACTTCGGACTGGTCGATGCCGACGACCTAAGCGGTGCTCCCTACACCATCAGCATCACCGACCTGAACAGCGTACCTAAGACGTCTGAGACCGCTAAGAAGAAAAAGACCGAGAACGGCCTCTATTATAACGTTCCAGGCCGCCTGCGCTCGATTGTCAGCGCCGGCAGCACCATCGTCAGCGAGGAGGAGATGCCGGCCGCCCAGTTCGGCAATGTCGAACTGCTCAGCGGCGACCTCTTCAACAAGCATTTCGGCACCCGTCTGTGGCTGAACCCCGTGACGGGCGGCATTGACAAGCTCGAGGCCGAACAGCCCAAATAGTCCGTCGAGGAACCGCTCATGGACAATGGCCGTCTTCCCCACCCCCTCGTCGCCGCCATCGGCTGGAAGATCAAGCGTCGACAATAATCCCATTTTTACCTCAACTTTTGGGGGTTGTCATCGCACTCAATGCCCCCACCACTCCGCTCGGAGCCGAACGCCGTTCCGCTCCGAGCGGACCGTCTGTTCCCACCGTGGGAACATCCAGTCCCCTACGTACTTTCTGACAGTTTCCTCCGTACTAACCAGAACCGGCAGTTCCCTTCGTGGAAACTGCCGGTTGTCTGTCAGAACTCCTCGTCGTCATCCCAATCAGAATCTTCACGGGAATAGACGTCATCACTGTTGGTCACGAAGCCGCGGTGGCTTCGGAATTTTTGCAAAGTCTTGTTATTTGTTGATGCGCAGCACAGGCGCTATCTTATTGCAAGGCTTGGGCAGCTGCACCTCGAGACCTTCGGCGGTCTGGCGAGCCTTCAACTTGCCGTAGCCGAGCAGATAGACGGAGGTGATGCTCTTCCTGAAGTTGGGATTCTTCTTGGCCAGCGACTTCACCACGAGGTGACCATCCTCGGGCCAGCCCATAGCGGTGACGTAGAGGTAACGCTTAGTCTGGTTGAAGCGGATGTCGCGATAGTCCATACCGTTGTATTGCTTCTCGTTGAAGCCCTGCGCGTTGATGGCGATGTCCTTCTCGGCCACAGGTCCCTCGCCGAACTTCACCCACGGACGGGTGCCGAAGATACTCTCGCCGTTAGGCGTCATCCAAGCTTCGAGCTCGTCGAGGAAGGCGGAGGCCTTTTCGTCGTAGGTACCGTCGGCACGCAAGGGAATGTTTAAGAGCAGGTTACCGTTCTTCGAGACAATGTCGACGAGCTGCTTCACCAGATTGGTGGCCGTGCGGTAGCCGCGCTGATAAGTACCCGTGTTATAGTGCCAGTCGCCGATGCAGTTACACGTCTGCCAGGGTTCCGGCATGATGGCGTTGGGGGCACCACGCTCGACATCCCACGTCAGCGCGCGCTTCTGCTCGTCGCTCAGAATCTTGCCAAAAACGACACCACGCGGATTCTTATTATAAAGGTGTGTAGCAATCTTCAGACCGCAGTCGCTCAGCGGATAGAAAGGCAGCACGGTGACATCGAAGTAGATGAGGTCGGGCTGGTAGCGGTTGATAGCGTCGATGGTACGGTCGAAGAAGTTGGTGACGAACTCCTGAGAGGGCGGACAGGCACCGTTCTCCCAGCCCCACTGGGCGTGGATGCGGCTGTTGTCCCACGAGCCCTGGCTCATGGGGTGATGCTGCTGGTAGAGCTGCTGCGGGTCGAGTCCTTCCCACCACTTGCCCTTGCCGTCAGCCTTCGTCAGGTTGCCGTCGTACCAGACACCCGCCTTGTCGCCCTTCAGGTCGTAGCGCTGCGAGGGCTCGAACCACGTCCAGGCGTGGTCGGCGTGGAACGATATGCCCAGCGGCAGACCGGCCTTCTTGGCAGCCCGCGCCCAGCCTTCAAGAATATCCTTCTTAGGACCGATGTTCATGGAGTTCCAAGGCTGATACTTCGAGTCCCAGAGGTCGTAATTGTCGTGGTGGTTGCCCAGCACGAAGAAGTACTGCGCACCGCAGCGCTTGTAACGCTCGACGAGTGCCTCGGGGTCCCACTTCTCGGCCTTGAACAGGGGCAGGATGTCCTTGTAGCCGAACTCCGAGGGGTGACCATAGTGCTCGCGGTGGTAGTTGTACTGTCCCCCACCCTCAAGGTAGAGGCCGCGCGCCATCCAGTCGCCAGAGCCCTCGACACATTGTGCTCCCCAATGGGCCCAGATGCCAAACTTGGCATTGCGAAACCATTCGGGCGTCTGGTGCTTCTCCAGCGACTCCCATGTAGGTTCAAACTGTCCCGTCTGCATCTGCTCGTGCTCCTCGGAAACGGGAATACGGTATTCGGGGGTACGATCTTCCGCTGTTGCTGTCAACGCAACGGCAGCGATGGTGGTTAGTAGAAGCTTTCTTGTCATAGGTTTGTTATTGGAAAAGAAGAAGCGTGCCCTTCATGGACACGCTTCTTGATTATCATTTATCATTTATCATTTAGGCCGCAGGCCGCTTAACACTGGGCAAGCTTGCCGTCGCTGCCGAGCACATTCACAATCTTGTGGATGTACATCTTCTTCATGTTCTCGCGGGCGGGCTTCAGATACTGACGAGGATCGAAGTCTCCAGGATGCTCGGCCAGGTGCTTGCGGATGGCAGCGGTCATGGCCAGACGAGAGTCGGAGTCGATGTTGATCTTGCAGACAGCGCTCTTCGAAGCCTCACGCAGCTGCTCCTCGGGGATACCGATGGCGGCCTCGAGGTGGCCACCGAACTGGTTGATGGTGTTGACCTCGTCCATGGGAACTGAAGAAGAGCCGTGGAGCACGATGGGGAAGCCGGGGAGCTTCTTCTCAATCTCGTGCAGGATGTCGAATGCCAAGGGAGGCGGAACGAGCACGCCGTTGACGAGTGTGCACTGCTCGGGCGTAAACTTGTGGGCACCGTGCGAGGTACCGATAGAGATAGCCAGCGAGTCGCAGCCCGTGCGGGTAGAGAAGTCGATGACCTCCTCGGGCTTGGTGTAGTGAGACTCAGCAGCGCTGACCTCGTCCTCAACACCGGCGAGCACGCCGAGCTCAGCCTCGACGGTCACGTCGAACTGATGAGCGTAGTCAACAACCTTCTTAGCCAGAGCGATGTTCTCCTCGTAAGGCAGAGAAGAGCCGTCAATCATCACTGAAGAGAAGCCCATGTCGATGCAGTCCTTGCAGAGCTCGAAGGTATCACCGTGGTCGAGGTGCAGCACAATCTCGGGATGCTCACAGCCCAGTTCCTTGGC
>CAZLPO010000019.1:23107-25770 GCA_964561385.1 uncultured Prevotella sp. | reverse complement strand
ATAGTTACTATAGTCCCCTATCATCCCTATAATTCCCTATAATCCCCCTCTTTTAGTTAAAGCATGTTAAAATTGGGGGGGGTATGGCGTTAATTTCTGTTCAATTGTTAAGAAAAAAGGCGTTTTTCTTGTGCGATTGAAAGAACTGTCGTAACTTTGCACCCATAATTAAAACATTGTGCGCGCATTGGGCGTTCGTGAGGAGGATATTGTGCATGAGAGAGAAAATCTCGCGGGGTCTCAACCAGTACACTAAACGACACACAAACACAGACAAGGCGCTATGCGTCGCGCAGAGAACAACAGATGATGAAAGAGAATAAAATAAACCTTCGGGGTACCTGGTTCAAGGGAGTAGTTTTGATGATACTACTTTTGTTGCTCCCATTGTATGGCTTTGCAGCCGTAGAAAACATTGCCAAGAGTGATACTGTTACCACGGACAGCGTGAAGAAGCGCCGTGTCGTGTTGCGCACCAACCTACTCTATTGGGCCACCCTCTCGCCCAACCTGAGCGTTGACTTCCGTGTGGGCAACCACTGGTCGCTCGGACTCAACTACGGACGCAACTTCATTCCCCTGCGCAACACCGTCGAGCATCCCCATACACGCCGCCTGCGCCACCGCTTCATCTCGCCCGAGGTGCGCTACTGGACGAAGGGCACCTTCGAGCCTCGCAGCTGGTTCTTCGGACTCAACGGTATCTACAGCCAGTACAATGTGAGCCGCCTCCTCGGCATCGTATATCCCTCCCTCAAGGACCATCGCCGTGAGGGTCACATGGGCGCCCTCGGCATCTTCGCCGGATATACCTGGCGTGCCGGCAAGCTCTTCCGCATGGAGGCCCTGGCCGGTGTCGCTTTCGGATACACCCGTTACAAGGACTATGACTGCACCCACTGCGGCACCTACTACGGTCCCAAGAACGACACCTTCGTGATGCCCCAGTTGGCACTCAACCTCGTTCTCGACCCGCACGAGAAGCCGCAGCCCGTGCCTGCACCGCTGCCCGAACCCCAGCCGCAGCCGCAGCCTCAGCCCGAGGCCAAGCCGCAGCCCGCGCCCTTCGTGCCCGTCTTCGACCTCGTGCAGGACAACAGCGGCCGTGCCGGCGAGCTGCAGCAGGACAACCCCATCCTCTCCCACATCAGCGACTATCGCCCCTACGACGACACGCGCGTGCTGCGTAAGGAGTCCGGAGCGCTCTACGTATATTTCCCCCTCGACAAGACCGACCTGCGCCGCGACTTCCGCGACAATGCCGAGATACTCGACCGCATCGAGAGCATCACACGCCAGATCATGAGCGACTCCATCTCCACCGTGAAGAAGATACAGATCATCGGTCTCGCCTCCATCGAAGGTCCGCGGAAGCACAACTGCGACCTGGCCGAGGGACGTGCCATCGCACTGCGCACCTACCTGCAGGAGCGCCTGCGCATGCCGATGCTTGACAACCTCTTCGAGGTGAACTACGGCTGCGAGGCCTGGAGTGAGTTCCGCGACCAGGTGAACGACCTGCGCATTCTCAAGGAGGGCGGAAAGGTGGAGGTAGATCCCGGTACGCCCACGGCAGCCACGCTCGCTGCGCTGACGCCCGAGGTGCTCGAGGGCATCACGCTCGACGAGGTGGAGCGCGTGCTTGACATCATCGACAAGGAGCCCGATCCCGACAAGCGCGAGCGTCGCATACGCGCGATTAATAACGGGCGCACGTATAAATATTTGTTGTCCAACGTCCTGGCCGACCAGCGTAACTCCGGCTACCTGCGCATCTACTATGACTACGTGACCGACTACGACGCACTTACCATCAACGAGGCCGTGGGTCTCATGCGCGAGAAGCGCTATGCCGAAGCCCTCCCGCTGCTCCGTGGCGTGGACTACGACAGCCGGGCATGGAACGCCCTCGGCGTGGCCCTCTACATGACGGGCGAGCGCGACGAAGCCATCCGCTACTTCCAGAAGGCAACCGCCGCAGGCAACGAACAAGCCCGGAAGAACTTCGAAGGCATCACCGCCGCAAAGAAGTGATACTCTTAATTCAAAGTTTAAAGTTCAAGGATTAGAGATTAGAGAATAATGACAGTCACCTACGAAGCAGTTCAGAAGCACCTTGTACGCATCCACGACCAGGACGTACTCCTCGACTTTCAGGTAGCCGAGTTCTATGGCGTGGAGACAAAGCGCATCAATGAAGCTGTCCGTAACAATCCTGATAAGTTCCCTGCAGGGTATGTGCTAATGCCTAATAAAAAGGAACTTATGGATTTGCGGTCGAAATTTTCGACCACAAACGAACTCAGCCCTAAGACGCGTGTCGTGCCCAAGGCTTTCACGGAGAAAGGGCTGTACATGCTGGCTACTATCCTCAAGGGTGAGCGTGCCACGCAGACCACGCTGGCCATCATCGAGGCCTTTGCAAAACTGCGCGAACTGGCACGCACGATAGGGGAGATGACAAAGAATCCGGATGAGTTCCAGCAAAAGGCACTCATGCAGAAGAGCGGCGAGATAGTGGAAGACCTCTTCGGTGACGCACTCCAGACTACGGAGACAGAGACACAGATAGAACTGAACTTCGCTGTACTGAAACTCAAACATACGGTGAAGAGGAATAAAAAGGATTAGAGATTATATAATAAAAAGGAATAAAGAACCAA
>CAZLPO010000019.1:0-23007 GCA_964561385.1 uncultured Prevotella sp. | reverse complement strand
TGAAGAGGAATAAAAAGGATTAGAGATTATATAATAAAAAGGAATAAAGAACCAATAAACGAAAGAAACAAAACAAGTAACGTATCTAAAAGTTCCCCTCGATGGGAGAGGGGAAGGGAGGTACAAAGAGAAAACATTAACCAATTTATTAATTAATTTAATTTTTATTATGAAAACGAACAAAATGTTCCTCATTGGGCTTGTGGCAGTGGGACTGACCGCATGCTCCAGCGACGACGATCTGATTCGCAATCAGAAGGAAGACGTCAACACCTATGCCGGTCTGACCATCTCCATCGCCGATGCTACCACGCGTGCCGATGTCAATCAGGCACAGTCAGACAATGTGGGCCGTGCTGCCGAGAGCAATGTCTCTCGCGTGAGCCTCTATTCCACACTGAACAACCACGTCTGGACAACTGCACGTGACAGCAGGCCCGCCTCGCCGACAGCTACCGATTTCTGGAAGGCAGGATCCTACTACACCGTGGGTGCCTTCGCTGCCGCAGCCGGTACGCAGACCATGGGTCTGGTGATTAACCACAATGCCGGTGCCGTCACCCCCATCGACATCAACACCACCACCGTGGGCGTGTCGTGGGTGGACGACAACCACAATGCTATCAAGACTATTGAGCGTCTGTCCACTGAGAATACTTTCTGCATGACATCGCGCCGCCAGATCAACACCGTGCTCAACGGTGTCGACGAGGCTACGGTGAATGGTCAGAACACCCCCGATGCCACCAAGAACGTCTTCTCCTTCGATTTGGAGCGTATTGTCTCTCAGGCAGTGGTGTCGAAGGCATCAAGCTTGGTCGCCACCACTACCGATGTGACTAATAGCCGCGTCACTGTCGATCTGGACAACTTGAACTACGCAGTCATCAACGGCGCCACGAGCGTGAACTTCTGGCTTGACAATGCCGGCGACCGCACCATCACTGACGTAGGAGCAGGCACGATGGAGTACAATGGGCTGAAGAGTGCCATCCACGACTATCTGGGTGACATTAGCGACGACTGGAACAATGCCAAGACTCAGAACAAGGACGATGCCAAGCTGATCCGTCTGGGCAACTACGCTCCCTTCACGGCTTCGAAGCTGAATATCGACAAGGCCACGCGTACCACCGAGCGCAACGAGCGCAACGCCGAGCTGGGTGGCTATGCGCCCATCCCCGTGTTTGCAACGGCTCAGATGGCCGACCCCTCGGCAGCTGTTGTTGGCAACCGCGGCATCTACTTCCTCGAGAACTCTGTAGGCTCCGGCTCCTATACCAAGACCAACAAGGACGTAGGTTTTTACCGTCTGGCCTACGCCAAGGTGTACGGTCAGGTGAAGCCTGTGAAGATCTACGGTGTGAAGTATGAGGACGACGGCGCCGGTGGCATTAAGACCTCATGGGATGTTGTAGAATACACCATTGCTACGCAGACTGCTTACGATGCCATGCCCGACGCTACCGTTGCCGAGAAGATTGCAAAGGCCCACACCTACGTGGAGTACACCACCTTCTACAAGGGCCAGAGCGACGACTTCCTCTACGCCAATCCCCTCGGTGCCATGATTGGCTTTGCACTTCACAACACCTGGGCCAACGATGCCCAGAAGGCAGCCGTTGCCCAGCCCTACTACACCTATCTCGATGCCCGCTGCGCTTGGCGTGCACTGCTGAACCGCCAGACCGGCGACAGCGACCCCAACGACGACATCACCAAGGGTGTGCAGAGCGCCAACACCCGCCGCAACAACATCTACTGGCTGGAGATTGGCGAGTTCAAGAAAATCGGTATGCCCTACGACCCCTCCGACCCCAACGACCCGAACCTGCCGAAGGCTACGAAGGATCAGCCCACCGATCCAGACAACAACGACACGCCTGACGATCCCGACATCGAGGTGCAGCACACCTTCATGAAGGTGCTTGCCCGCGTGCTGCAGTGGAACGTCGTGAAGCGCACCTCTGTATTCTATTAATCATCTGTACATGAGAAGTCTGCCCGTGAGGGGCGACACGATACCGCCGCCCCTCACGCGCACTTCAGATAAGACAAGTACTCAGACAAACAGATTTATAAGAAATTAGTTACACAGTACACCAAAAGCAAGACAATGAAGCACTCACTACGGAATATCAGCAGCATAATGGCAATGGTAGCCATTGGGGCCATGATGGCATGCGACTCTTGGATCTACGACGACCTGGCGGACTGCCCGCAGGAGGTGGTATTCCATTTCTATCGCCAAACTCCCTGCGAGACGCAGCCCTACTATCCTGCCGACATCCGCGAGGTGCGTGTCTACGCTTTCGATGACAACGATGTGCTTGCCGGACAGTTCACTGCTACAAACCTCACCCTGACGCGCGACACATTCCTTACCGTGCCGTTCGACCAGCAGGGTGATTTCAGGTTTGTGGCCTGGGCAGCCGCGAGCTTCGACAACTACTCAGTAGCCAGCATCCAGCCGGGTGTCACAACCCGACAGCAACTCATGCTGGCACTCTCACACCCCGACGGCATCGTGCAAGAGCGGCCGGCTCCCCTCTACATGGGCGAGCTGTCGTCGCCCCTGGGCCGACACTACCAGCCCGGCGAGGGAACCCATCGCGACACCGTCAGCATCAACATGCAGCAGCTCACCTACCGTGTCAACCTCACGGTCTATGGCCTCGATGCCTCTGCACCCTACGATGCCTTTATCACCGACGACAATGACCAATACGACTTCTACGGTCACATCGTCGGCGGACGCCCGTCCTTCCACTATACCAGCCTTATCGACCGTCAGGGAACCGTGCTGCGTGCCCGGTACACTACCCTGCGCTTAGCCGAGAACCGGCCGACACGTTTGTCCATCGTGAATACAGCCACTGGCAGGGAAGTGTTCGGCACACGACTGGTCGACGACCTCATCATGTACAGGGGCGTCTTCGGCGAACCGCCTTACTCGCTCAGCTGCGATCACGATTTCAACGTCATCATCGTCTTGGAACGCGATACGCAGGTGACGACAGAGACGTATATGTCCGTCCGTGCCACCGTCAACGACTGGAATGTCGTATATCGCAACGCCGTATTCCGTTAAGTATGGCGCAACCCTCTGAATGAACAATGAATAAAAGAACGCAATCGTGACCCGAAAAGAACTACATAAGCCAATAAAAGATGCAATGCTGCCTGTAGCGGCGTTGTCCATCCTTTGTGTCTTCACCCTGTTGCTGTCAGGCTGCCATAGCGACCATGACTACGTGGACGACGCAACAGGCAGGGCTTATGTGACGCTGTCGTTCAGCACCTTGGGCACCTCTGGTGGCACACGGGCAACAGGCCTGGTCGACGAACTCGGGTTCGACGATGTGCTCACCGAAAACACCACTGCCAACGAGGCCCAGATACACAGTGTGCTGGTGGCCCTGTTCGACCCCGTGGGCTCCGACGACGAGAAGCTTCTGCGACACCTCTTCTGGTTTGCCGACGACAGTGAGTACCTGCAGAAAAAAATCCGAGAGCAAAACGGAGGCGTAGCCGTCGACATCTTGTCTTACGACAGCAAGCAGGATGCGGTGATGGGGTGTGTGACGCTCAACGCCGGAAAGACACTCAGCAACAGCAGCTCAAAGTCGCTCTGGGCCGGTTGGTACCACGCCGTCGTTTATGGCAACTTCCTGTCGCCAAAGGTGTGCATGGACCTGCTCGGGCTCACTAAGGCCCAGCAGCTGATGGACCTCACACAGGACGAAGTGGCAGCCCGGGCCGTCACGCTCCGGCGCTTCAAGCAGGCTTTCGCCACGTATGCCACAGGCCCTCTTTCCGATGCACCGGCTACGGGGCACCCCGCCGATGTCTACATCAAAGAGCAGGGCACCTACGAAAACACCACCTGGGACACCCCCCTCGGTGGCTATGCCGACAACTTCCATACCGAAGCAGAAGCACTGGCAGAGGGCGAGACACCGCTCTGCTACTACCACCAGTCGTTCTGGGAAGAGCCAAATCTGGCAGTCAGCAGCGGCAGCTCTGAAGCCGCACCCCAGCAGTTCTCCATTGAGATGAACAGAGCCTTGTCGAAAGTGCGTGTCAGCATGACTAATATCGATGAGGACGGAGCTGTCTACGACGGCACCGGCGACTACTGGCTCAGCATCTCCGACGGCATTGTACTGAAAAACTGGATTCCCTTTGCGCCCACGATGCAATGGGCCGACTACGACATCACCCCGGCAGCCCCCATCGCATACACCGTACACGACAAGTCCGGCAGCCGCATCGTTAGCGGCTTGAGCGACCTTAATGTCAGCTGGATGCAGTTCGACTATACTGCCGCTGACGAGGACTACGGCGATTACGACTTCCTGGCCCACTCGGAGGGAGCCGACCATCGACCCTATCGCTATTCCAACGCCTTCAAGCTGCCGCTTCAATATCTGCTCAGCCGGCAGAGCGCTAGCTATTTTACCCTCCTTGACGACAGCGACCCCATGAACCCCGTATGGGGCAACAAACAGCTCACCACGCAGACGGGTGCTGTGCAGGGGCGCACCAGCACTGATCCTGCAGCCTACAACGCCCAGCTCTTCAATTGCTACATAGCACCGTGGAGCCCGCTCTTCCCCCGGCAGACGTCTGCCAATGCTACGACCATTCAGATCACGCTTGAACGGCGCGATGCCAGCGGACAGCCGGTGGCCGGCAGCCAGCGCGTGTACCAGATACCACTGTTCAATCCAGACGCCGATCCGAACGCCCAGACAGCCAATCTCATCGATCCGCACCCTTACCTGCGCAGCGACGACTACACCGAATACACCATCCTGCGCAACTATCTCTACGATGTAGACATCGTCTTCCGAGGACCGCAATATGGTTTGAAAGTCATGGTGTCCATCAATCCTTGGAATGCCACAGGAGCACAGGAGTGGATACTCTACGATCTCGATGCATACAGGCGAAGTGCTGCCTTCGAAGTACAGGCACAACCATCAGGGTGGAGCAGTGAAGCTCCAGAATCCCTGAATTTCAAATAGACAATAACAAGCACAATCAACGCTGCTTTGACAAAAATATTTAGAAGAGAACGAATATAAAAGAAATAAAATGAAGTTACTTAAAAATCTGCTGAAGGGTAGTTTCTTCGGACTCATTACTCTTCTTTGCGCTTGCACCGATGACGACGGCGACCGCTTTGCTGGGCACGACGATACCATTGAAGTGCGGTTCAGCACCACCGTGTCTGATGCCTCGCGAGCAACACGTGCCCTGACCGAAGTCATCGGAGAGCGATGGGAGCATGAGATCAACGACCTCTGGGTGCTGCTGGTGGCCAAGGAAGGCGACAACGTGGTGCTGCGCTATAAGTTCCACTTCGCACAGTCGGCCACTGCTGCTGCCAACGACCGCAAGGGTCTCGACGGTCATTTGGCTGTGCAGACAGAGACGCCCTATCTCCACTATCTGACATCGCCTAAGCACATCGTTGCCGGAACATACTGGCCACTGTGCCTGGCTAACGTGCCGGTGCCGTCAGACCTCAACAAACTGTTGACCGAGCTTCCTGCCAACGGCAGCGACATCACCACGGTCTACAAGACACTGGTGCGTACGCAGACTGGTGTCAACACCGCCGACCCGTCGCTCGAGACCAAGCCCGTGCGAGCCTACGAGCTGCGCGACGAGAGTGCTGCCTACCGCTTCTTTGCTTCCAACTGTTTCTATATGGATGCCACCACCGAAAAGCCGGTAGGCCGGTGGCCGGCATACGCAGGGCAGAACGGCGGAGCCGTCACACTGAAGCGCGACGACCAGTTAGAGGTGAAGCTCAACCGCTGGATGGCCAAGTTGCGCCTGTATGTCAATACCGTCGACGATGCCAATCAGGTGTACACCGCCGCCAAGGGCTTCAAGCTCGACGAGGTCAACTTCATAAAGGTGCCCAACCACCGCTTCTACGTATGGAACCCGTTAGGCACTCAGGGCGCATACAATGGCTTCGATACACCGGCCAACAACCTGGAGGACGACAAGACCACCGTCAATAGCAACTGGACCCGCTTCCCGCTTCTCAATGCCATTCACACCGCTGCCATCAGCGACGCCAATGCACCGAGGGAGCGTGTCAAGGTGATGTCTACCGACCCTGAGCCCACACCGGCCCTGAGCTACTACTTCATGCCCGATGTGGAAATGACGTGGAACCCGGCTCTCGCAAGTCCACTGCGCACACCGGCTACGCTGCTGCAACTGAAGTTCAGCCAGGGCACCAAGGCGTTTACCTACGACATACCCTACATCGGCTCGTGGATGGCCTACCCCTACATCATGGGCAATATGCTCTACGACATCTATGTCACGTTCAAGGGTTCCGAGACCATGGATGTCAACGTCAGCATCAATCCCTGGAACGCCACCGCTTCTCCGCAGGAGTGGACACTCGACGACACCGCACATCGTCAGGTCTTCAAAGTGGTTGCTACCGATGCCTGGCAGGATGAGTCCGAACAGCCTATAGCATTCAAATAGTCGGCATTCTTGTATGCCATACATCATTTTCATTGTAATAAAACAGAAACAAAGATATGAACACCATTTTCAAATCCACCACAGCCTTGGCTTGTATGCTTATGTTTGTCAGTGCATGTTCAGACGATGCGGACATCATGCCGTTTGAAAGGATACACAGCGTATTTAAGGTGAATGTCGTTGACGACTGGAACGGTCAGAACAGTAGCCGTGGCATCACTACACGTGGAGCACTCGTCACCGATACCTACACCTCGTTCTGGTCCACCTTCGGCCTTTGGTCTACCAGCGATGCCTTCATCGCCGCCAACTCTCAAATGGAAGACGACGGCAATCGCAACAACAATTGGACACTGTCCAATGGCGATATTACCTGGCCGGCCAACGATGCTGAAGTGACGTTCTTTGCCATTGCACCTTACAAGAGCACCCTCTATGCAGGCATGAGCAATTCGGCAACGCCAGCCTTTACCTATACCACCCCGGCCAATGCCGTCGACCAAGACGATGTGATGGTGGCTGCCAACGTCAAGGCAAAGGCCAGCGACCCCAAGGTGACATTGCCCTTCCACCACGTGATGACGGCCGTGAAGTTCAAGACGGCTGCCGCCATCAGCTACAGAATAACCAAGATTGCCTTCAATGGCATCTATATTCAGAACACTTTCACGCTGGCAACAGGCAGCGACGCTGCGCCTGGTGCATGGGGCACACCGTCTGTCACTGGCGATGTGTCGCAAGTGTTTGACTTCGCAGAGAATCAGGCCGACACCTATATCACCGACGACACAGCCCCAGTCGGCACCACCTTTATACTGCTGCCCCAGACCGCTCCGGCAGGGGCGGAAGTGGAGGTGACGTTCACCGACGGCGTTAACAGCCACACCATAACGGCCGACCTCAGCGGTAAGACCTGGGCGATGGGCCATACCTATACCTACACCATCACGTCGTCACTGATTGTCACTGGCCAGCATCGTCCTGCCATAGAAGGTTGAATCCCTTATTCCATTTACCATTCATGTCGAAACACCACCATAAGTTACTCTTGCTGAACATGCTGTCATTGTTCATTCTTTTCACCGCTTGCAGCAGTGAAAAGGATGAACTGTGCCCTGCCGATGCTCAGCCGCTTCTTGTGGAGGTCTCCTTTGCCCCCTCTTTGGGCACTGAGTCGACAGCTACACGGGCGCTCACTACTGTCATGGGCGAGGCGTGGGAACATGAAATCAACGACCTCTGGGTGCTGCTGGTGAAGAAAAACGCTGCAGGCCAGTGGGTGCTGCGCTACAAGTTCCACTTCGACACAAGCTGCGCTATGGACGCATCGCCACTCAGTGTCACTGGTGGTCTCACACTGACCACCGGCACACTGCCGCTACGCTATACCACCTCACAGAAGACAGTCGAAGCAGGCGACTACTATCCACTCTACTTCGCCAATGTGCCTGCCGGCTCAATACTCGATGACGAACTGCACAGCATCGCCGTCAGCAACGCCTCTGTTGATACGTTCCTCAAGACCATTCTCACTACGGCTACCGGGGCCGAAGGCGTGCCGACGCCAATGGCCTACGAATGGCGCGACCCCCATCCGGCGAGCACCGCACGTCTGCTGGCTACCAACGCCTTCCGTATCAGCGATGCCACAGGACTGCCCGTAGGTCAATGGCCGGGATTCGATACGGCACAGCCTCTCAGCATTACAACCTCACATGCTGTTACGGCCACACTCTTCCGCTCACTGGCCAAGTTCCGCCTCTTCCTGCGTACCACAGAGAAAAACGGAACGTTCATACCCGAAGCAGCCGGCTTTACGTTGCAGTCCGTATCCATCCTCAATGCTCCCACTCACGGCTATCTTGTATGGAACTCACGCACTCCGTCGGGAGAACTGTCGCCGGCAGGTGCCTATGGAGGCTATGCGTCGCCAGACAATCGTCTGCAGAATGTGGCATTAGACATTTCGCGGTTGCCCCTGCTCAATGCTATACACTGTGCCCCCATCGGCTATGACAATCTCCTCGACGGCACCACACCGGCGTTGAACTGCTATCTAAAAGCCGATGCCGAAATGGAGTGGTCGCCCGCCATGCCGGGCATGCATCGCAGCCCTGCCACGATGGTTCAGCTCGTCATGGCGCGTGGTGCCTCGCAGTCGTTCACCTATCAGATACCCATTCTGCCTACCGGCGATCCCTATCCATACCTCATGGCTAACAGGTGTTATGACCTGCACCTCTGCTTCAGAGGGCCGGGTACTGGGTTCGAGGTATCCACCCGTACGTGGGTAGACACGGGCGCAGAACCACTTAGTTTCGAATAATCCCCGGGTCATCACATATTTGTCAAATCAACAATTGGGACATTAAAGCGAATTAACAAAACAAATATATCAAGCAATGAAAAAAAACGTATTGCATCACACCCGCTGTTTGCCGCTCATGGCAACAGCTCTGACACTCCTGACAGCGGCGTGTACAGAGAGTGACGAGATAGTCGGTCAGAACGCCGGACAGGAAAATACGGAAGGCGTGTTCACGCAATTCGTGGCAATGAGTCCTGTCACGCGAACAACGATGGATGCCGATGGCAACTTTCAATGGACAGCCGGCGACAACATCTGGGTGAAGGTGGGCGACACCTTCCTGGGTGCCACGGCCACTACCGATGGCACAACAGCCGTCACGACACCCGTCAGCGAGGCTGTATTCAACTTTGGAGGCACCTTCACCAAGGCTGCCTACGAGGTCTATTACACGGGTACTGCCAGTACCAGTCCCGACGAGGTCGTCATTGCTGCCTCGCAACAGCAGTATGCGCCCAACAGCGGCGAGCACCTTGGTGCCAACGGCGACTGCGGCGTGGCCACTGCCACTCGTAACGGCAGTGGCGACTATGAGTTCGCACTCGACCACAAAGCTGCCTACATCGTCTTTGAACCGACTACCGACCACCTGCCGCTGACGGACTATTGCCGCATCAAGAAGATTACTGTGCGCGAGAAAAACGGCAAGAGCATCTGCGGCACCTATCCTTTCACATCGGCCGGCCTCGATGTCGCCAATGTTACCAATGGCGGCTCGCAGATAGAGCTCGTCTGTGGCATTGATGTGAAGGAGGTAGACTCGCAGACGGGGAGCACCGACCTGCTGACCGAAGGCGACGGCACCTATCCCAACGGCTTCTTCATCTCCAATACCCCTCAGCCCGACAAGAACCGCTGTTTCATGGTGATAGCACCGGGCGACTATGAGCTGGAAGTCACGTACGACATCGCTTACTACATTGAGCAGAAGGGTACCCACATCGAAGACCCGGACCTCCACCTCGACCCCTCCAATCCCAATGTTAACTACAAGGGTTGGACGTTCACAACCTCGGAAATCCGCAGACAGGAGGTGAAGGACCTGAATGCTGAATTTAAGGTGAATCACTATCGTTCGATTAAGCATAAGCTGGCAATCGTCGATAAAACCATTCCTGCTGAATTCCAGTTCGAGTTCGAGCACTACTATCAGTGGGGTGCAAAGAAATGGCTGTTTGATGGCGTCGCCGAATTCCCAATGCGCAATGATGAAGTGGGTGAGACCAATGCGCCTGTTGCAGGAGACGACCGGTGGCATAGCACAAAAACGGCCGAAGTGGACAGACTCCAACCATTTTATGCCGGTCAGCCGGATTGGGAAGAGCGCAATTACTGGCGAGATTATTTCTGGGATTCGTCGTACAAGCTATATTTCCAGCCCAGTAAATCAACTTGGGCCCCAGCGTGGATAACGAAAGCTACTGTCCTTGACCAGGCACAAAACAATGTGGAAAGTGGTAATCCTTTCAAACAAGGTGTGACTGCTAACCAGATGAGCCTCTATGTGGTCTACGGCGATCCTTATCTCGACAACACAACAGAATGGTTGCTCAAGACTTTCAACGGTTATGCTACCGTATGTACTGGTGGCGTGTGGCTGAAGAAAAAGGCTGTCATAACGAACGATTTGCAGGCCATAAATCCTGACTTCCAATGGCCAGGCGACGACGACTACATCTGGTATTCTAAATGGGATTACGATAATGGTGGTAAAACGGCTGATCAGAAAAAGGTGCTCCGCAATCAGCAGAGTGCTCCGCTACCTTATGATGAGGTAAATAATCCACAAGTGTATAACCAAGGCTCTTGGCCCGCTGAATACAAGGACAAACGCTTCAACCTGCGATTCCTTGCTCCTGGCTTCAACTACCGCACGCCACTGAAACATGGTAAGCCAAGCGATGACGGAAAGGACATGAATGATTACTTCTTCCTGCCGTGTCTGGGATATTATTCCTATACCTATAAGGATAAAAATGGTGTCGATCATTCTGGAAAACCCACCCTCATTCTCGTTGGTGGACAAGGCTTCTACTGGACGCGTACACCGGTGATGTATAATCTGGGAGGAACGAAGTACTATTATTGGAATTACGACACAGGTGCTCAGCATACCAATAATACGGCCTTCTATCTGAACATACACTACAACTACATCGCCTTGAGTTGGCAGAATGCCGGCGACAACCTGCGCACAGGTATGCGGGTAGCCACCAAGGACCTGTTCAAATAACCAGTCGTTGTAAAAACAAGAAATGCGGAAAGGCCCGATTCGGCCTTTCCGCATTTCTTGTTTCACTACCAAATGTCAGGGTGACGATGACATATCATTATTGTAATTATTTCGTGCAGATAGCGCAGCCGGCGCTTACCGGCCAATGTTCACGTGGGTGTTGCCCGTCACCTCGGCCTGGTTGCCACCACCAAACACGTTGCCACGGATGTCGGCACCCTCGCCGTTGGTGTAGTCGATAGTCTTCACCTTCTCGTTCTCGTCGGTGGAAGCATCGTCGTCGATCGACTCGAATGTTGTGGTTTCCTTTGTGCCAATGTTGATGTATGTGTCGCCATGCACTGCCGCTGCGTTGCCGCCGCCGAACACCATGCCTATGGCCCCAATCTTGCCGGCCGCGTGCATGGGCAAGGTGACGGTCGACGTCACCGCCGTGGGGTTCTCCTCATTGTCGTAGTATTTCACCGTCTCACCGTTGTATGTCCAAGGCGATGCCGGCGAGGCGTTCTTGCCCACCACGGTGTTGATGTTGATGGTGGGGCTGCCCGTCACGACGGCTCCCGCGCCCAGTCCGCCACCGAACACGCGGCCGATGCTCGTAAACGACCGGAGGTTGATAGTGGGTTGGCTCTTGCCCTCGGGCGTGGTATATGCCGCAGCGTTGCCGCATCCGTACAGCTCGCCGATGGTCACGGGGTTACAGCCGGTCTCCTCGATGTTCACCGTGATGCTGCCGTCGATGGTGCCGCCGACGTTGTTGCCGCCGAACACACGGTCGAAGTGTCCGCTGGTGATGGTCAGCTCGATGTCGCCTTTGATGTCGGCATTCTTCGCACCGCCGTAGATCTCCTTCATATAGCTCACGCAGCCCAGGTCCACGCCCGCGCTGCCGTTCATATAGGCGTTGTTGCCGCCGCCGTACACCTCGTCGACCCCGAGTGGACAGATGGCTGTGCCCCCATCCTCTTTCGCCTCGTTCAGTGCTACGTTTGCATCCACGCGCACGGTACCCTTTGTGTTAGAACCGCCAAATACATGGTGTATGCGTCCGCCCAGGAGGTTTACCTGTGCTGTGCCCGCACCGTATTGGTTGGCTGGTTTGCTCCAGTATGCATCGTCCTTGTTGGCAGTGATGGTGGCTATCTGCTCGGGGGTGCCAGTCACGGTGTAGTAGCCCACGTTGGCACCCGGGTTGGCGGTGCCGTCGTCCATGGCTTGTAGACCGTTGCCGCCGCCGAAGAGCTTACCAATCTCGTAGCAGCCGTTTACTGTCACCTCCGATGCTGGCACGGATGCGGCGTTACCGCCGCCATAGACGTAGTTGATACTCGTCTCGTCGCAGCCGTCGATAATCACCGTGGCCTTGTAGAGTGACGACGTGGTGGCATCGGCCGGTATATAGGCGGCCTCGTTGCCGCCGCCGTAGACGGCCTCCATGTTGAACGTTGTCTCGTTCTTGTCGCTGGCCTTCACGTTCGTACCATTGTCCACTGTCTTGTAAATGTGCACAGTGGCGTTGCGCTTCGGCGAGCCGTTGTAGTTGTTACAGCCGTGCACCTTGCTTACCACGCAGTTGTCGGTGGCCACGGTCTCGTTTAGCTTCACCACGACGTCGCCGTAGACATAGGCGGGGATGTCGGGCTTTGAACTGTCGGTAGCTGTGGGCTTCGAGCCCAGACCGCCGCCGAAAACCATGCCGTCGATGGTGCCGCCGTGCAGGTTGACAGTGGTGGTGTAGGTGCTGCCCGTCACGGCCTCGCTCTGCGTGCCGTAGTCGGTGGCGTTGCCGATGTTGGTGTTGGCCAGGGCGCCGCCGCCGTAGAGGTCGCCCTTCACGCGGCCGCCGTTCATGTTCACCTCGACGCTGCCCTTCACAAGACCAGCCTCGCCACCGCCATAGACACTCCCTGCGATGAGCTGCGTCGTGCTGCCGTCATCGGTAGTGGGGGTGGTGTCGTAGCTGATGTTCACCTGCGTACCACCGTTGTCTACGTAGGCTACCAAGGCATCGTTCTCGCCCGTGGCACCGGTCAAGCCCTTCGGTCCACCGTAGACGCTGCCGTTGATGCGCCCGCCGGTGACGTTCACCGTGGCTTTGCTTTTCAGCGAGCCTAACGAGCCGCCGCCATAGACGCTCTTCTTCACCAGACCGCCGCTGACGTTCACCGTGGCCGTGCCGCTGACGTAGCCCGCCATGGGGTTGTAGTATGTCTGGCCGTTGTATGTATAGCTGTCGGTGCCGCAGCCAGCGCCGTAGACGTTGCCGTGGTCGTAGTCGCCGCTGTCGGGGCCTATGGTGCCGCTGTGTATGCTCACCGTGGTGTTGCCCAGGTTGTGGCCATTCTCGCCGCCTCCGTAGACGCTGCCCTTCACCGTGGGTGTCGTGAGCGTGGTGGACTGTCCGTCGGTGCCGATGGTCACCACCGAGTTGTTCACCCAGGCCACCACGTCGATGTTGTTGCGGGTGCCGCCGTCGTTCACGGGGCGTCCGTCGGCGCCGCGCGACGAGCCGTTCACCATGCCGTTGTCGTGGCCGTTGATGCCTATGGTGCCGCCCGTCACGGTGACGGTGGCGGTGCCGCCGCTGGTGCACGTCTCCTGCTGGGTCTCTGCGTTGTATGTGTAGGTGCCCACGGAGCCCAGTGCGCCGCCACCATATATATTATGGTAGATGTTGCCGCCCGTGACGCTCACCGTGGTGTTGCCTCTGATGAGGCCCGCCTCCATATAGTCCAGGCTGCCCTTGCCGCCGCCGTAGACGTTGCCCATGCGGTAGCCGCCGTAGCGCACGTATCCCTGGCCGATGCTGGCGGGCCGGTAGCTCTCGGTGCCCCACACGGCATTCATGCCGATGGCCGCCGTGCCGCTGACGGCTACAGAGGCGTTGCCGGCCACCTGTGCCAGCTCGCCGCCGCCATAGACGCTGGCGCGCACCTTGCCGCCCGACATAGAGGAGTTTGCCTCCCTCGAAGTGTTCGGCGCCGGCGACTATAGCGGTGTGGGCATGGATATTGCTGCCGCCACAGTGCGCTCCAGCGAGGAGACTGCCGGCGATGTCACCGCTGCTGCCGTTATCGACCTCGTTCGCGGTAAGATAAACAAAGCTTATGGCGGAAGCTACAAGCAAGGTTTTACCCGCCGCACCATCGTCAACGTGCCCGAGGGTTCCACTATCGACGTGAACTACCTCTACGGCGGAGCCTATGGCGTGGCCGCTGCCGACGGTCACACGTTGGGCAACCTCTACCCCTGCGATGTCTACGAGTCGAATGTCAACTACAAGAGTGGCACAGCCCGCTGCCGCACCATCTATGGCGGCAACAACAGCTACCGTCGCACGCTCTATACGCATGTCAACATCCATACTCCCGTACGCTACGTACATCGTACCTATGGTTTGACTCACGCTAACGTCTTCGGTGCCGGCTATGGCGAGAACACCTGGGCGCAGTACACCGAAGTCAACCTTGTTGACAGCGCCAAGGTGTATGAACCCTACGGCGGCGGCGAGGCCGGCAACGTCTATAACAAGGAAACTATCTCCTCCCTTGCCACCACCAACCACTGGAGTCTCGACATCCCGGGCGATTACACCACCACCGATGTCTCTTACGATCACGGAGGTCTCACCAATGCCCAGGCCCACAGCAATCAGCTATATGCCGACTATAATGGCAATATCCCAGATGCCGAAGGCGATGGCACCGGCGATATTACCATAGCAGAAAAATACAATACCAACGTTCACATCCACCGCGGAGCCACCGTGGTGAACTATGCATATGGCGCCGGACTCGGCAGCCATATCTATACCTTCCAGTTTGATGGCGACCAGGACGGCAACAAACAGCCGCAGCCCAGTGACTACAATGCCAGTGCCACGACGCCCGAACAGTTAGATGCAGAGGCCCGGGCCAAGTACGATGCAGCCCTGAAAGCCTACAATATATATAGTGCCTATACGAACGGCACCACGGTCGGGGGGCCTCAGTACAACGCCTTCAACGACACGCAGAAGTCCCACTGGACACAGATTGGCCACCGCACAACTGCTGTCCTCAGCGGCACATCATATATCGACCTTCTCGGTGGCACCGTTACCAAGGACCTCTATGCCGCCGGCACCACCGGTTCTGTTCAAGACACCCTGATGCTTAAATCATTCATCGCCTCCTCTACTGCTTATATCAAGGGCGGTCAGGCACGTAATGTCTATGGCGGCGGATGGGAAGGCCCCGTTGGCAAGCACAATCCTGCAGACGGCCCCACTAACATTACCAACGATGTCTTTGGCGAGACTCACGTCATCATAGGTCGCCCCGAAGAAGACATTGCAACAGCCTATGCCACAGCTCTCGCTGGCGACCCCACCATTGATAAAGATGAATTCTTCTACTTCAACGGTGTTCCTACCGTCAACCGTAATGCCTATGCTGGCGGTGAAGGTGGTGTAGTGCGTGGCACAGCCAACCTCGACATGTTCAATGGTTTCGTCGGTTACAAGTGCAAGCTGGCGAATGATATCACGGCATCTGAAAACAACTACTATAAACTTGTTATCCAAAATGGTCATGTCAACTATATACCTCTGAAACGCGGTGATAACCTTACTGGTGAGGCTTACTACTTTGTGGAAGAGATTGACCAGGATGCAGTGGGTGATAACATCATGTTTGAAGCCGGCAACGCCTTTGGCGGCGGCTATGCGGCCAACAGTGATGTGGACGTGGCCAACCTCACGCTCTGGAACGGTATCATCCGCAACAGCCTGTATGGTGGCGGCGAGATTGCTGCCATCGGCCGTGGTGCCGTGACGAAGAATGGCTCTGGCGAGTTCGACAAGACCATCTACAAACCCGGCGAGACCCACGTCACCATGTGGGGCGGCCATGTGCTGCGCGACGTCTTCGGTGGCGGCCGAGGCTTCAACAACTGGAAAACGGAGGACAAGAGCGAGGGCAACGTCAATGGCTATGTCTTCGGAAAGACCGACGTGAACATCCACTATGGTACCATTGGTACGCTCGACGGCTTGGCCAAGGGCTATGGCAACGTCTTTGGCGGCGGCAATGTCGGCTTCGTGTATTCTCAATACGACAAGCAAGGCGTTACAGGCGATGGTGATGGCGAAGGCTGGTACTATGAGAACTTTGCCACCAAGAATCTCTCCGAGGATACCCGCGTGGAGGTGAAAGCCTATGGCAAGGCTCTGGCTGACGTGACCGTCGGCGGTCATTCGTATGCCAAGGGAGACTTCATTCCCAATACCGCTATCGACCAGCTGACGAACAACGACTCGGACAAGCCTACGTGGGAGAAGATTGACCAGAAGGGCATCACCATCTTCAACGCCGTCTTCGCCGGTGGCAATGTCTCGGCCGGTAGCGATAAGATTATGGCCTTCTCCAAGACCGTCTATGGCAACTCCACGGCAGCCGTGGTGGATGTCTATGCACGCGACCTCATCAGCATCGGCGGCAAGGGCGTGGGCGGACTCTATGGCGACGGAAACCTCACCTTCGTCGATGGCTATCGCGAGCTGAATATCACCAATTACGGTACCGACTGGTTCTCACTCTCCGGTGGTGTGGAAAGCGACGAGGAGTTCAATCGGCTGACCACCCGCCAGCAGTCGTTCTATACGACCCAGTACGAGTGTATCGAAAGCTATGGAAATGGAGACTATACCAAGGGCGACGTCATCCTGAACGACGTCTATCAGTACATCGATGACGACGACAAGGTCCACTGGAAGCGTAAGCAGTCCATCGTCAACGAGGGCCGCTTCATCAACACCGTGCAGCGTTGCGACTTCTGTGGCATCAAGGGTAGCCGACTGGTGCTCCACGGCGCCATCGACCGTGCACAGGACGAGGCCGAGGCCGACTATACCAACTACACCATCAACCGTGTGGGCGAGCTTTCGCTCAACCAGAACGGCGACCACGGCAGCTACTTCGGTATCTACAACGTGGTGAAGTTCCTCGGCGGTATCACCTCCGACGTGAAGTTCTCCGACGTACGTAAGACCGCGAGTGCCACCTCTGGCGACTATGCCGCCGATGGTAAGACTTATTTTACGTGGAAGCAGACTCACCGGGAAGACAACATGCGCAACGATGGTAGCGCCCCCAACAAGATTGCCCTCTCCTCGGGTGTCTTCCTCGAGATTGTCAAGGAACTCGACGCCAGCGGCAATAAGGTCTATGGCCCCATCACCGGTGTGGTAGAGCTCGACCTGCTCAACGTGAGTGCCGGCGAGGGTGGTGGATACGTCTATGCCAAGAATATCCACGGTACGCCCCACTTTATCTCAGAGAATGAATTTGCCGACGTCCTCTCTGATGCCAACGAGAATCTCGTGACCAACCGTGCCTACACCTACGACGAGGCCGGCGCAGATGACCATATTCAGACCTCGGGCAACTTCATTCACGCCCTGCCCAAGCATATCCTCGACGACTGCTTCCCCGAGTCGAAGAGCTTCGTCGGCACGGGAGCCGCACCGGCTCACTACTGGTACATCCGTGGCGAGTACTACGTCTATGAGCAACTCGTGTCGGCCTATACCGGCGGTGCCGATGCCTACAGCAAGGATATGAGCATCCCCCTCACCATGTCCATCCAGGGCAACGCCAAGCTGCGCCTGCTGAATGTGGTGCCCGGCCTCTATGCCGACCCGTCCAAGCTGCCCAACTACACGTACAATGCCGAGAACCCGGACCTCTCCGTTTCCGACTCCATCTCGATTGCCCACGGCGCCGTCATCAAGACCTACGGACAGGGCGACCCCATCAGCTACTGGGATTGGTATAATGCCACAGCCACCGAGCGCTCCATGTTCGTGATGGACAACGGTCTCTACGTCTGCAATGAGGAAGCCACCATCGATGGCACCACCTACTATCCCGGCCAGGCCATTACGGCCAGCGCCTATGCGGCACTTAACGGAAAGACACCGCTCGACGGCGAGGGCAATGCGCTGGTTGATGCAAACGGCGCCCCCATCACCAATGCTCAGGCCGTCTTTAGCGTCGGCAACGAAGTGAGTCACGACAATGGCTATCTGCTCACCGTGGACTTCTCTAACCCGTCGAAGTGGGATGACTACTATCGTCACCTCACCGACGCGGCCGGCGACCCGATAAAGAAGATCGACTGGGCCAAGCTCTCGGATAGCCAGAAAGAACAGTACATCAAGAGTGCCACGTTCCAGTGTAACGCATCTGGCACCTACGGACAGTACTACTTCAATGTGGACGATGTCATCTCAAGTACCGTCTTTAACATGCAGACGTCCGACGTGCAAACCAATGCCAGCGTAACACAGGCCGAGTTCCAGGAGGCCTACGTGGCCAAAGACAACTGCGAGGTGACGCTTGGTGGTGTGCGTACGTCGTTCACCAAGGGTACCTCCATCTCTCAGGACGAGTATGACCAGATTGCCAGTGCCTCCACCTACTTCGAGCCGGCCTACATCTGCGTCAGCACCGTGCAGGTAGCCACCGGAGACTACCGTGTGCTCAACCAGCTGGTGGGCTTGTCGGAGTATAACGCGTGGAACGGCGATATAAAGGACAAGTTCCAGCAGGCATACTATTGTACGAAGGAAGGCTCATGGGGCGGTAAGTACTATAAGGCCGGACAGAACTACAATGGTGTGGACTATTGCCAGCTGCTGCCCGCGGAGCGCGCCCACTTCAACTACAACTACGACGCGCTCGACGCCTTGCTCTATAGCAACTATGTGGAGCACATCGGCAATGGGGCCTATCGCTACGACGATGTTCAGGATTACAGAAACTATATCAACCAGGTGGGCGGCTCCAACCGCAACAATGCTGTCACCGTCTTCGACGAGGATGCCGCGAACAACCCCTTCTATTCCTCCATCGCAAGGATCGACTATACGGCCACGTTCAACGGCAACGCCGGTGATGCGTTCACCTATACGAAGGGCGGCGAAAACATATCCGTAACCGAGGGGTCGAATGCCGTGCTTACCAACGAGCAGTACGAGAACCTGCCCAACGACCGCAAGTACTATGCCAGCTTTGCTGTGAACGACAATCACTTGAAGGACAAGGATGGTAACGTCTGGAGCGACGGCAAGCGCCACACGTTCATCGTGAAAAACACCTTCGACGTGGCCGGCACGATGTACAATGCCGGAAAGGCCATCAGCCATCTCGAATACACCAACCTCTCTGATGCGCAGAAGCAAAATGTGACCGAGGTGATAATGGACAATAGCAGCAGTGACGCCACTTATTACTATTGTATCGAAGACTACACCGTGGGCGCCAACGATGGCAATATCTCTGGCGGAAGTGTATCGTTCCCGGCGGCTGTGACGGATATTAATGGCGTTTCGCACGCCAAGGGCTCGATCGTTCCTGTCGGCACGATTATCGATGGAACGATGATGGACCAGATACCGAACTATCAGCTCCACTTCGAGATCAAGGGCGAGATTCCCGTCGAGGAGACCACGCTCTATGTGCCCGTGACGGCCGACATCGATGCCCTGCAGCGCGATCGCTACGTCACCGCCATCTACGAGTACACCTATACCGAGAGCGATGCCTCCGGCAAGAACTACGAGACGCGTGTCGAGAAGCACATCATCAACATCCGCATCAAGTTCCTCAGCGGTACGCCCGTCATCGGACAGCTCAAGAAGCCCGACCTCGTGCTCCCGCTCGAGACGGTAGGCCTCGACATCCCCACCATTCAGGAAGGTGCCTTCCCCGTCCTCGGCGGCGGCTGGGAGATCTTCCCGAACGAGGAGAACGCCAAGCGTCACCGCAACGGACGCGAGTACCTCAATGGCGGCGAGAAGCTCTACTTCTACCAGAACGACTACTATGTGGCCTATTATGCCCTGACCCGCATGGGCAAGACCTTCTCTGATGCAGTGCCCCTGTCGGTGGCCAACTATCAGCGCATGGCCGATGTCATCACCGATCCGAACCACATGTACATCAACCACCGCGACAACGACCGCGACCCGAAGATCTACATCGACGGACGTGATGTCGATACCAACGGCAATCCGATCAAGGACATCGACGAGGCCAGCGTGGAGCGTACGTACTCGAACGAGCTCGATGCCATGCAGGCCATGTGGCGCATCGTCAACTCCGACTACGGTAAGGAATACAGCGAGGAGGTCAACGGCCACAAACGCGACATCACCGGAGCCAGTCACCTCGAGTTCTTCCTCCAGAGCGAGGTGGCTTCCCAGCTGCCTTCGTGGACGCCCATCGGCGAGCAGCCGTCGAATGGCAAGTACTGCTTCGGCGGTATCTTCCACGGCAACGGCAACACCATCACCGGCCTGAACAACTCCCTCTTCGGGCACATCTGCGAGGGACGCGTCTATAACACCGGCGTCATGGGTAACTTCACCACCGGCGGTATCGCCAATACCGGCTCCGGACGTCTCGAGAACTGCTGGGTATGGACCTCCGCACCCACGCTGACCGGCCGCGCCGTCTATTCCGACCCCGACCTGACTGACGATCACACCAAGGTCATCAACAGCTACTATCCCAAGCGTGACAACAACTTCCCCGTGACCGACGCCAACGACAAGCTGGAGATCACCGCCCGTCCCGTGGAGGACTTCGTCAACGGCCGTGTAGCCTACGACCTCAACCGCTACTACCTCGAGGCACGCTATCGCCTCAATGGGCAGAAGAACGACGGCACCATCAATGACAACCTCTTCTTCCGTCTGCCCGACGGCTCGATGGTGAAGGACGAGACTCAGCAGATTGCCGATGCCAACGGCAAGCAGCCCGGCGAGACCGGCTATGTGACCACGTATGCCAACCAGGTATATACCATCAACTATGCCGACACCGACTACGCACGCTTCGACAAGCAGACGGGCGGCAAGGTGGGCTATGTCGAGAAGTACTACGACGACGGCGACTTCCGCTTCTCTGATGGCAACAAGCCTCTGAAGGCCGACCTCCGCTTCTCGTCCGCGAATGGGTACATCCCCATCTATCCTGACGACTACATCTTCTTCGGTCAGAAGCTTACCTACGAAATACACTCCGATGCAGGCGGCAATGTCATTCCGCACGCCATGCATCCGCAGGCCGTGGCCAAGCACCATACCACCGGCAGTGGCGAGGATGTCGATAACAGCCGTCACGGACTGCTCGTCAACGATATCAACGACCGCTCGGAGAACCGCATCTACCGTGCACCGGCCTACTTCCAGAACGGCACCTACGGCACGTCGGTCATCTTCAACGCACGCGCCGCCTTCGTGGACAGCTTCGACTTCACCGCCAACGGCACCGCCTATCAGTCTCACCCGCACCGCGGCATGACGGCCATCGACTTCACCGGTGGCAACGGCGACACCCACGGCTATCAGGGCGTGGTGGCTGGTTTACCCAGCGACTTCACCGACCGTGCCAATGGCTATCACCCGTTGCTCGACTACGAGCGACTCGATGCCATCCAGACGCGTGGCCTCACGCAGAACCTGCTGGCCTATACGCCGAAGGTTGACCTGCCCGGTTCGAAGAACACGCAGACCAACAGCGTCCTCACCAGCTACTTCCGCGACCTCACCTATGGCGAGACCAACAGCGACTATCGTACCATCGACATCCAGAACTCCACGGACATCCGGGGTCACGTCGTAGAGCAGGCATCCACCACAGTCAGTGGAGACACCTATCCCTACACCGCCACCCTCGACCACTTCCTCGTGGACCGTCAGGACTTCAATGCTCCGATGGCCTATACCTTCGCCGATGGCAAGCGCATGTGGTACCAGCGCACGCCCGACAACTATGTCGAGGCTTCGTGGAGCAGCGATCCAACGCCCGTGCGCAGCACGAAGGGATGGGAGGGCGTCAGCCTGCCGTTCCAGGCAGAGCTCGTCACCACGCAGGAAAAGGGCGAGATCACCCACTTCTATAAGAATAACATCACGGGTCATGAGTACTGGCTGCGCGAGTTTAAGGAGGGTGGAGCTGCGTCCACTACCGACGCCAACATCTACGTGGCCAACTTCACCTATCCCGATGCCGTAGCCAATACGAAGGACTACACGAACACCTTCCTCTGGGACTACTATTACTCGAAGTTCGATTCCAAGGATGCCAACGAAGACATCTATCAGCGTTACAAGGACGGAAAGGACACCTATCAGCGCTACTATGCCGCTGCCCACTCCTTCGAGGATTATCCGCTCTCTCAGGCTGGCACGCCCTATCTCGTGGGCTTCCCCGGAAAGACCTACTATGAGTTCGACCTCAGTGGCACCTTCAAGACGGAGCATACCTTCGGAGAGATCGACCGTCTCCAGCCGCAGGTGATCACCTTCGCCTCCGAGCCTGCCGCCACCATCCGGGTGAGCGACACCGAGCTGACCCCCGTCACGAAGGACGGCTACAGCTTCGTGCCCAACTATATGACCAAGTCTGTGGACATGGGTGCCGGCAGCTGCTTCCTGCTCAACACGGAGGGCAGCAGCTATGAGAAGCAGACCGGCGTCATCACGCCCGTGCCCTTCCGTCCCTACTTCGCACAGCCCGCCGGCAGCTATCCTGTCAAGGGTACGCGCTCCATCGTCTTCAGCAATGTGAACACAGACTTTGGCAGCGACGAAGAGCCCGACCAGGGCAATGCCGCCGGCGAGGGTCTCCTCGTGTCGGCACGCCGTGGACGTATCATCGTCACCTCGGCCTACACCACCGACGTTCATGTGAATATCGTCACTGCCGGCGGAGCCCTCGTGGCATCCTTCGACCTCCAGCCTGGCCTCACAGAGACCACCCAGGTGGCTCCCGGCATCTATCTGGTGAACGACATAAAGATCGCAGTGAAATGATAACCCGTCGTATGATGACCT